>NZ_JBIMQP010000004.1:0-401941 GCF_043945315.1 Enterobacter cloacae complex sp. 2024EL-00227 | reverse complement strand
GCCCGCACTCCACGCTGAATTATCAGACACCGTCTGAATTTGCAGCGGGCTGGAGAAAGGGTCATTCTGAGAATGAAGATTCCGACGTTACTAACTGAGTGTTGTATCTAATCGTGGGGGCAGGTCACAGGAGGTTATAGTTTTCTTCTCGAAGTATTTTAACGCAGTCCATGCATTCTTTATCTGATTTAGCCTGACGAGCTAGCGTAAACTGTTGTTCTATGAGGTCCCGAATTTCCTGAATGAACTTCATTCGAGTCAGACCATCGCTGAGATGAAAAGCCGACAGAGTGTTGGCTGTATTTACCAGTTTCCTGGCTTCCATATTCACCATCGTTTCCGCCCAGGCTTTATTTCTTCCACCTGATTGCATCATGTTAAGCAATGCTGCATCCATTGTAATTCCTCTCAATTGCTTTACCGGCGTCTGTTTAGACTGATAAACGGCTCCCTCTGACTGCCATGCGTGCCAACGCATGCACAATATAGTAGCAATGTGGTTACGGGGTCTGAAGCAGAAGTCGCTTTTTGCAGCTACACACCTCGGCCTACTAGACGGCTTTCACCGGGCATCACCGAAAGTATCAGGCCAGATTTTTGCTCAATGGCATCAATGAGAAGCCCGTTCTCGCTTGAGTGGCCGCTGTAGTAGGGAAAGGGCAACACCAGCGGAAAGCCAGCCGTTTTTGTCGGGAATTTCACCATCAATCAGGCCGGATGTGCAGCACGACTGGACGTTTTCGGAGGCCCTGGGCAATCCGGCATGTGTCCACTGTATAGTAGGTGCCGTTTCGGTCTTTGGTAGGCTTTATCATAATGCCCATTTTGTACCACCGGGAAGCGGGGCCGGAGGAAAGATAAGAGGGGTAACTACTGATAAACCAACAAGTTGTTGACTCAGAAAGCAAAAACCCGCCACGAGGGCGGGTTCTTTAAATATTGGTGCCCGGACTCGGAATCGAACCAAGGACACGGGGATTTTCAATCCCCTGCTCTACCGACTGAGCTATCCGGGCAACGGGGCGCATTAAACCCGATCTGCCCGGTGGCGTCAACGAAAAATGTTGTTTTCGTTACGGACTGCGCAATCTCTCACCATTTCGCCGCATCCTTAAGCGAAAAAGTGCGTCCAGAGCGCGGAGAGCGGCATGGCGAGCAGCAGTGCGGGCAGCATGTTCACCACGGCAAACATCTTGATCCCACAGATGCGCAGCCCGGTAGCCAGCAGCAGCAGGCCGCCGACGGCGGTAAAGTCTGCCATCATCGCCGGCGTAGTGAGCGGGAGAATTAACGTGGCGCAGGTAGCCAGTGCCAGTTGGATAAGCAGCATCGGGACGCAAATCGCCGCCACGGCAATGCCGAGCGTGGTGGCAAAAATAGTGGCGGTGAAGAAATCAAGAAACGCTTTTGCAATCAAAATGCTCGGGTCGCCCGTCATCCCTTCCTGCATCGAACCGAAAATCCCGGTGCCGCTGGCGCAAAACAGAATAATGATGGCGACATAGTTCTGAATAAACGTCTCGTGCGTGCCGTGTTTCGCCTTGCCCGGTCGGGCTATCAGGTTTTTGGCTTTGCCTACCGCATTATTGATGCCTTTTTCCAGATAGCAAAACTCGCCAATCAGCGCGCCGAGCAGGGTGGCCAACACCATCACCGGCAGGTTGGCGCATTTGACCACTAGCAGAATACCGATCCCTAACGAGGCCAGGCCGAATATCGAGGGCATGGATGAGCGGATACGCTCCGGCAGCCGCTGGCTCAGTACTGCGCCGAGTACGCCGCCCAGCAATACGGCTCCTGCGTTGATAAATGGCCCGATAACCACGCTTAACTCCTGTTATTTAATCATTGATATTGCATTATTATGGCACGTCAGCGCGGCGCGGGCCTTAGCTTTGGGTGATATACGTGCATACTGATTCCTTCTTGCACCTCAAAATAAAAGGTGACATTATTGCGCGAATTTTCTCCTCCCTGTCTCACCGTTCGGTGAGGGTAATTGCGCTTATGAAAACCATGAAAATCGCCGTCAGCCGCGAGCTGCTCTCAACGGTGTCTACGCATCGCGAAAAGGTGACGCTGGACAGCACGGATTTCACCGATGTAGCAGCTGTCGTCATGACGACGACAGAGAGTCGCAGCGGCATCCTTGCCTTGCTGAAACGCACGGGCTTTCATTTACCGGTGTTTATTTTCTCTCAGGAGCCAACGGAGGTGCCTGACGGCGCCACCGCGGTCATCTCGGGTAAAGCTCAGGAGTTTCTGGAACTGGAGACTGCTGCCAGCCGTTACGAAGAGAACCTGCTGCCGCCGTTTTTCGACACCCTGAGTCAGTATGTGGAGATGGGCAACAGCACTTTCGCCTGTCCGGGCCACCAGCACGGCGCGTTTTTCAAAAAGCATCCGGCAGGGCGGCAGTTCTATGATTTCTTCGGTGAGAACGTGTTCCGCGCCGACATGTGCAATGCCGACGTGAAGCTGGGCGATCTGCTGATCCACGAAGGGTCCGCCAAGCATGCGCAAAAATTCGCGGCGAAGGTCTTCAACGCGGATAAAACCTACTTCGTGCTGAACGGCACGTCGGCGGCCAACAAGGTGGTGACCAACGCGCTGCTCACCCGCGGCGATCTGGTCCTGTTCGACCGCAACAACCATAAATCTAACCACCACGGGGCGCTGATCCAGGCGGGCGCCACGCCGGTTTACCTTGAGGCTGCGCGTAACCCGTTTGGCTTTATTGGTGGGATTGACGACCACTGCTTTGACGACGCGTATCTGCGGGACCTGATCCGCGAGGCGGCGCCGGAGAAAGCCGACGAGCCGCGTCCCTTCCGCCTGGCGATCATTCAGCTTGGCACCTACGACGGGACGATCTACAACGCCCGTCAGGTGATCGACAAGATCGGCCATCTGTGCGACTACATTCTCTTTGACTCCGCCTGGGTAGGCTACGAGCAGTTTATTCCGATGATGGCGGAAACGTCCCCGCTGTTGCTGGAACTGAACGAGAACGATCCGGGCATTTTCGTGACCCAGTCGGTGCACAAACAGCAGGCCGGGTTCTCGCAAACCTCGCAGATCCATAAAAAGGATAACCATATCCGCGGCCAGGCGCGTTTCTGCCCGCACAAGCGTCTTAACAATGCGTTTATGCTGCATGCCTCCACCAGCCCGTTTTACCCGCTGTTCGCGGCGCTGGATGTCAATGCGAAAATCCACGAAGGGGAAAGCGGGCGCAGGCTGTGGGCCGAGTGTGTGGAGCTGGGCATTGAGGCGCGCAAGGCCATCATCGCCAACTGCCATATGATCAAGCCGTTTATCCCACCGGTGGTGGCGGGGCGGCAGTGGCAGGATCATCCGACGCACGCCATTGCCAGCGAGCTGCGCTTCTTCAGCTTCGAGCCGGGGGCCAAATGGCACGGATTTGAGGGCTATGCGAGCGAGCAGTACTTTGTTGACCCGTGCAAGCTGCTGCTGACCACGCCGGGCATTGATGCCGAAACCGGGGAGTACACCGATTTCGGGATCCCGGCGACGATTCTGGCGCACTACCTGCGTGAAAACGGCATCGTGCCGGAAAAATGCGACCTTAACTCGATCCTGTTCCTGCTGACGCCTGCTGAAAGCAGCGACAAGCTGGCGCAACTGGTGGCAATGCTGGGACAGTTTGAACAACATATTGAAGACGACACCCCGCTGGCCGACGTGCTGCCGACGATCTTCCAGAAATACCCGGTGCGCTACCGGGATTATACCCTCCGCCAGCTGTGTCAGGAGATGCACGATCTCTACGTCAGCTTCGACGTGAAGGATTTGCAGAAGGCGATGTTCCGCAAGGAGAGCCTGCCTGAGGTGCTGATGAACCCGCAGGATGCCAATCAGGCGTATATTCGCGGGAACGTGGAGCTGGTTCGCATACGGGACGCCGAAGGGCGGATTGCTGCCGAAGGGGCGCTGCCCTATCCGCCGGGCGTGCTGTGCGTGGTGCCGGGTGAAGTCTGGGGCGGGGCGGTACAGCGTTACTTCCTGGCGCTGGAGGAGGGCATCAACCTGCTGCCGGGCTTCTCGCCGGAGCTGCAGGGCGTTTACAGCGAGAAGGATGCCGACGGGATTAAGCGGCTGTATGGGTATGTGTTGAAGTAGACTCTCCCCCGAACGTAGGCCGGGTAAGCTTGCGCCACCCGGCGATTTGCCCGGTGGCGCAAGCTTACCGGGCCTACAATATCGCTTCAGGCTTCTGCGCGCCGGTACATCCTCCTCGGATGCCCAATCTTGCCGTACAGCATCTCCACGCTGAGAAACCCGGTCTCTACGCAGTGCTCCAGATAGCGACGGGTGGTGGTTTTACTCAGTCCCGTCTCGCTCACCACCTCATCCACGGTAAAGCAGTGCGTTGCCTTGTCGTTAAACAGCGACTGCACCCGCGCCAGGGTATTTTCCTCAATGCCCTTGCTGCCGTTGTCCTGGCGGTAGTTTTTCGCCTGAAGCTGATAGAGCGAATCGACGTTCTGCTGGTCGACAATCTTCCAGACGCGCTGCTGTTCGGCAAACTGCACAAACCGCTCCAGCGACTGGCTGAGCCGCCTCCAGGAGACGGGTTTGAGGATGTAGTCGAACGCGCCGTTGCGGATCGCCTGGCTGCAGGTGTCCATATCGCTGGCGGCAGTGATAAAAATGACCGAGCAGTTGGCGCGGGCCAGCATGGGGTTATTGATCAGCGAGATCCCTTTGCCGTCCGGCAGATAGTTATCCAGCAGCACCAGCTGCGGCTGTTTGCTTGCAAGCTCTGCCTGGGCCGCAGCCAGCGACGAGGCAATGCCCACCAGCCTCAGACGCGGATGCTTGCTTATCAGCTCCGCGTGCAGTTGCGCCAGCTCGTTCTCGTCTTCAACAATCAGTACGTCGATAAGTTCATGTTGCATAGTCGGTGTCTTCCAGTTGCCGGGCGGTTCCCGTGGCCGGGATAAACAGGGAGAAAATGGCGCCGCGCGGGATATTATCGGCAACTTCTATCGCGCCGCCAGCCTGTGTGACATAGCTTTCGATCAGATACAGACCAATCCCATGATCGCCGCGCGTTTTGGTGGTGATGCCGCGCTCAAAGATCCGCTCACGGATCTCCGGCTTGATGCCAACGCCCTGGTCGGCCACTTCAATAATCAGCTCCTGATCGCTGAGCTTTATCAGCACCTCCACCGGGGCGTGGGGAAGCGGCGACCGCTGCGTCGCTTCGATAGCGTTATCCAGCAGGTTGCCAATAATCGAAATCAGCTCTTGTTCCCCCAGCGGCAGGAACGGCCTGTCCAGCCGACAGGCCGGGTCGAAACTCAGCTCGACCCCTTTCTCCCGCGCGCGGGCGGCTTTCCCCAGCAGCAGGCCGCACAGGGTCGGGGAGCTGAAGCGCGAAGAGATAAAGTCCAGCAGCTCCTGAGCGTGTTCAGACTGCGCCTGAATGTAGCCAATCGCCTCCTCATAGCGGCCCATATGCAGCAGACCGGAGAGGGTGGTCATCCGGTTTAACTGCTCATGACGCATGATGCGAAGGTTATCGACGTAGCGTTTGACCTGGCTGAGCTGGGCGCTCAGCGAGTCGATCTCGTTGCGATCGCGGAAGGTGATCACCCAGCCCTGCAGCGACCCCTCAAGCATGATGTGGACCCGGCTGGCAATCACCGTGAGATCGTTAAAACGGCAAATCTCATCATGGGTATCTTTCGCCAGCATCGTCTGCGTGTCGAAGAACGGGACCGGATCGATCACCTGGCTTATCAGCTGCCCGCGCAGCTCGCGGGCCGGCTGGCTCAGCCCCAGCAGCTTGCGCGCCGCCTGGTTGATGACTTCAATCCGCCTTTGATCGTCAATGGCAATCACCCCTTCATAAATAGACTCCATCAACGCCTTCTGCTGGCGCACCAGCAGGCCGATCTCGCGCGGCTCGAGGGAGAAGATCTGCTTCTTAATACTGCGGGTAAAGAACCAGGAGAAGATAAAGAGAGCAATCAGCAGCAGCACGGCGGCAATCAGGATATTGACCACTTTACTGACGGTAATGGTGTCCAGGTAGCTGGTGAGATAGCCGACCGAAACAATGCCGACCACCTGTCCGGCAGCGTTGAAGATGGGGGCCTTACTGCGCAGCGAAATACCCAACCCGCCTTTGCGGATGGTGGTGGTGCTTTTACCCTGTAATACGGCTTCGTTGTCACCGCCTACCAGCGTGGTGCCCACTCTGTCGGCGAAGACGGAGTGAAAAAGATGCTGGCCCTTATTATCACCAATCACAATAAAGCTGGCGTCACTGTGCGCAGAAATCTTCTGCATAAAATCATGGATGGCGATGATATTCTTTTGTTCAACTTCATGTCGCAATGTTGGAATAAGCGCAATCTCTTCAGCCTGTATTTTGGCGCGCGTGCTCATTTCCTGATAAAGCTGTTTCCCGACATCGGCATAATAATATCCGCCCAGTAACGCAAAAAGCACTGAGAAAAAGGCAACCAGCGAAATAAACAGCTTTATCTGGAAAGAGACTTTCATAACTCTCACGCAAGGTAGCGACAAAGAACGCCAATATATCATCTTTTTTCGCGCGGACGTCCGCTTTGCCGAAAACTTGTGATCCCTTGCACAGCGGGCGTTGTAAAAGCATCATCCCAAAGACGGGTGGCCTCTGGCTGCACGAATAAATGTTATTTGTTTGTTCAATTCAGAAAAGAAACCATAAAAACCACGGCCATAAATAAGGCGTAAATCACATTAAATAAAAGAAACCATTAAAACCATAGCTGCCATTAAAACTTCGCTTTTAATATGCCATTCCTCACATAAAGTAAGCCTTTGTGACTCTAAGCTGAACGCACAAAATAACCAAGGGGCTTATTATGAGCACAACTGACGATTCTTTCTCTGTTACCCACGACCCGATTGAAATTCAGCGGCCTTCGCTTAAAGAGCGCTGGTGGCATATTATGGATACCTGGAAAATCGGGATTATTCCTCTGCCGCTGTTCGTTCTGGCGGGCGCGCTGATCGCCATTGATTGCCTGGGCGGAAAACTGCCGAGCGATATCGTGGTCATGGTGGCAACGCTGGCCTTCTTCGGCTTTGCCTGCGGCGAGTTTGGCAAACGCCTGCCGATTGTCGGCAAGCTCGGCGCGGCGGCGATTTGCGCCACCTTTATCCCTTCCGCGCTGGTCTATTATGGCCTGCTGCCGGACGTGGTGGTCGAGTCCACGACCAAGTTCTACAAATCCACCAACATTCTCTACCTCTATATCTGCTGCATTATTGTCGGCAGCATCATGAGCATGAACCGCACGGTGCTGATTCAGGGCTTCCTGCGCATCTTCTTCCCGATGCTGTGCGGCGAAATCGTCGGCATGCTGGTGGGGATGGGCGTCGGCCTGGCGCTGGGTCTTGAGCCATTCCAGATCTTCTTCTTTATCATCCTGCCGATCATGGCGGGCGGCGTCGGGGAAGGGGCAATCCCGCTTTCCATCGGCTATGCCACCCTGCTGCATATGGACCAGGGCGTGGCGCTCGGACGCGTGCTGCCGATGGTCATGCTCGGCGGTCTGACTGCGATCATCATCTCCGGCTGCCTGAACCAGCTGGGCAAGCGTTATCCGCACCTGACCGGTGAAGGCCAGCTGATGCCTAACCGCGCCAATGCCGATGCCACCGTCTCTCAGCCTGCGTTCTCCGGCAAAGCGGACGTGACCACCATCGCCTCCGGCGCGCTGCTGGCGGTGCTGCTCTACATGCTGGGCATGCTCGGCCACAAGCTGATCGGCCTGCCTGCGCCGGTCGGCATGCTGTTTATGGCGGTGCTGGTGAAGCTCTGCAACGGCGCCTCTCCGCGCCTGCTGGAAGGCTCGCAGGTGGTGTACAAGTTCTTCCAGACCTCTGTGACCTACCCGATTCTCTTTGCCGTTGGCGTGGCCATCACCCCATGGCATGAACTGGTGGCCGCCTTCACGCTGACCAACCTGCTGGTGATTATCAGCACCGTCTCCGCGCTGGTGGCGACCGGGTTCTTCGTCGGCAAAAAGATTGGCATGCACCCGATTGATGTCGCCATCGTCTCCTGCTGCCAGAGCGGCCAGGGCGGTACCGGCGACGTGGCGATCCTGACCGCAGGCAACCGCATGAGCCTGATGCCGTTCGCCCAGATTGCTACCCGTATCGGCGGGGCGATTAACGTCTCCATCTCTCTGCTGATTCTGGGCAACTTCCTCGTTTAAGTTTTCAGGAAAGAACAATGAAACTCGCAAGCTTTTTATACCAGGGAAAACGCAGCTACGGCATTGTCCAGGCCGACGGCGTGATTGATTTAGGTCGCCGTCTGGGCGACCGCTACAGCGACCTTAAAGCGCTGCTGCAGGGCAACGGGCTGGCGCAGGCCACCCGCTACCTGAACGATGCCGTGGACGTGCCGATGAGCGCCATCACCTTCTTACCGGTGATTGAGCAGCCGGAAAAAATCCTCTGCGTGGGCATGAACTACGCCGACAAGCGCAAGGAGTTTGACCAGCACAACCCGGCCCCGACGCTGTTTGTTCGCTTCCCGGATTCACAGACCGGCCACAACGAGCCGGTGCTGAAGCCGCGCCACTCCAGCGAATTCGACTACGAAGGCGAGCTGGCGGTGATCATCGGTAAAGGCGGGGAGAACATCAGCCGCGACGACGCCCTGCGCCACGTGGCCGGCTACAGCTGCTACATGGACGGCTCCGCCCGCGACTGGCAGCACACCTGGTTTACCGCCGGTAAAAACTGGCGCAAAACCGGCGCGTTTGGCCCGTGGATGGCGACGGCGGACGAGATCCCGGATCCGCACCAACTGGCAATCCGCACCTGGCTGAACGGCCGCATGGTGCAGGAAGACAACACCAGCAGCATGATCCACAAGGTGGCGGAGCTGATCGAATACATCAGTACCTTCACCCGCTTGAGTCCTGGCGATGTGATCATCACCGGATCCCCGGGCGGGGTGGGTAAAAAGCGTAACCCGCCGCTGTTTATGAAAGAGGGGGATCGCATTGAGGTGGAGATCGAGCATATCGGTCATCTCAGCAACGTGATCGTGGAAGCGCCAGCCGTCGGGCTTGCGGCAGCACATTAAGTAAGGCGGCAGCATGCATTCGCAACCCATCGATTTTCGCCACACGCTGGTGGCGAAACACCCGGAACGCTTGAGTCAGATCCGTTATCTGCTGGCAGACAGCGGCCTTGGCCTGGACAACGACATCACGCTGTTCGTCGAAGCCTGGTCCGGCCCGCAGCTGGTGGGTTGCGCAGGGCTTGCCGCCAACGTCATCAAGTGCGTGGCGGTCAACGAGCAGCTTCGCGGCGAGAACCTCAGCGCGCGGCTGCTGGCGGAGGTGCAAAATGCGGCGCTGGAGCGCGGCCATTTTCACCTCTTCCTCTGCACCCGGCCGTGCAACCGGGAGCGCTTTGCCCGCAGCGGCTTCTGGCCGATTGCCCAGAGCGGGAACAACGCCGTGCTGATGGAAAATACGCCGCAGGGGCTCGCGCGCTACTGCCGTTCTCTTCGCGCGAGCCGCAAGTGCGGGGAGAAGATTGGCGCCATCGTGATGAACGCCAATCCGTTCACCCTCGGCCACCGCCATCTGGTGGAGCAGGCGGCGCAGCGGTGCGATGCCCTGCATCTGTTCGTGGTGCGTGAAGACGCATCGTTCTTCCCGTTCAGCGCGCGGCTCGAGATGGTGCGCGCGGGCGTGGCGCATCTGCCGAACGTGGTGGTGCATGAAGGCTCGCAGTACATCATCTCTCGCGCCACGTTTCCGGCCTACTTCCTGAAGGAGACCGACAAAGTGCAGCAGGCGTGGAGCGAGATTGACGTGCTGATCTTCCGGGACTTTATCGCCCCGGCGCTCGGCATTACGCACCGCTTCATCGGCTCGGAGCCGTTCTGCGATATCACCCGCCAGTACAACCAGACGCTGCACGACCTGCTGGCCTCGCATATCGAGGTGGTAGAAATGCCGCGCATCAAGGCCACCGGCAACGCCATATCGGCGTCCGAAGTGCGCCGCTTACTGAAGACACAGCAGTTTTCCCGGATCCGGGAGATTGTCCCGGACTCCACCTTCACGCATCTCGAAACGCATTACCGTGCGAGTGCGGAAGTCGCTTAACTACCAGGAATTTATCATGAAAATTGTAAGGGAGGCGCTGGCCGGAACGCAGGAGTCCAGCGACCTGATGGTGAAAATTGCTCCCGCTCACGGCGAGCTGGAGATCGTCATCCACAGCGAAGTGATTAAGCAGTTTGGCGAGCAGATTCGCCAGGTGGTCAACGACACATTGCGCGCCATGAACGTGCACCAGGGATTAATCATTATTGAAGACAAAGGGGCGCTGGACTGTGTGATCCGCGCCCGCCTGCAAAGCGCGCTGCTGCGTGCCGCCGATGAACAGGCCATCAACTGGGGGGCGCTGAAATGAGCAAACTCCGCCGCAGCATGCTGTTCCTGCCGGGCGCTAACGCCGCCATGCTCTCCACCGCCTTTATCTACCGTCCCGACTCTATCATGTTTGACCTTGAGGACGCCGTTGCCCTGCGCGAGAAGGATACGGCGCGCATGCTGGTGTTCCACGCGCTGCAGCACCCGATGTATCAGGATATCGAAACCGTGGTGCGCATTAACCCGCTGAGCACGCCGTTTGGTCTGCTGGATCTGGAAGCCGCCGTGCGGGCCGGCGTGGACGTGATCCGTCTGCCGAAAACCGATACTCCGGACGACATTTACGAGCTGGAGGGCCACCTCGAGCGCATCGAGCAGGCGTGCGGCCGCGAGGTCGGCTCCACCCGCGTGATGGCGGCGATTGAATCGGCCATTGGCGTCATCAACGCCGTGGCGATTGCCCGCAGCTCTCCGCGCCTCATCGGCATTGCGCTGGCTGCCTTTGACTACGTGATGGATATGCAGACCGAGCGCGGCGACGGCACCGAGCTGTTCTACGCCCGCTGTGCCGTGCTGCACGCCGCCCGCGCGGCGGGTATCGACGCCTTCGACGTGGTGTGGTCAGACGTTAACGACGAGGCCGGGTTCCTGCGCGAGGTCGATCTGATCCGCAAGATGGGCTTCAACGGCAAATCACTGATTAACCCGCGCCAGATTGACCTGCTGCACAACGCCTACGCCCCGACCCAGGAAGAGGTGGATCACGCCAGAAGGGTGATTGAGGCGGCAGAAGAGGGCGAGCGTAACGGCCTGGGCGTGGTGTCGCTCAACGGCAAAATGGTGGATGCACCGATTATTAACCACGCGCAGGTGGTGCTGGAGCGCGCGGCGGCCTCCGGCGTGCGTCGGTAAGGATAAGACAATGAATCAGACTGAACTTCTTCACGTGAATTTTCCCCATCTGCGGGACTTAAAACCGTTTGATACCGCCCACAGCGCCACGCCGTGGCTGGCGGACAGCGACGCGAAGCACAGCCGCAAGCTGTGTGCCTCCATTGAAGAGGCGGTTAAACGCTGCGGCCTGCAGGACGGGATGACCATCTCCTTCCACCATGCGTTTCGCGAAGGCGACCGGGTGATCAACACCGTCGTGGCGCTGCTGGCGCGGATGGGCTTCAAAAACCTGACGCTGGCCTCCAGCTCGCTGATGACCTGTAACGACGCCCTGATCGAGCATATCGAAAGCGGCGTCATCACCCGGATTTACACCTCCGGCATGCGCGGCAGGCTGGCGGATGCCATCTCCCACGGGCTGATGGACGAGCCGGTGCAAATTCACTCCCACGGCGGGCGCGTGAAGCTGCTCCAGGACGGCGAGCTGAATATCGACGTGGCGTTTCTCGGCGTGCCGTGCAGCGATGAGTTTGGCAACGCCAACGGCACGCACGGTAAATCGTGCTGCGGTTCCCTGGGCTATGCGATGGTGGACGCGCACTTTGCCCGTAAGGTGGTGCTGCTGACCGAAGAGCTGGTGCCGTTCCCCAATATGCCCGCCAGCCTGGTGCAGGACCAGGTGGACTACATCGTGCAGGTGGAGAGCGTAGGCGACCCGGCGAAAATCAGCGTCGGCGCAGCGCGCGTCACCAGCAACCCGCGCGAGCTGATGATTGCCCGCTATGCGGCGGATGTGATCGAGCATTCCGGCTACTTCAAACCGGGCTTCTCGATGCAGACCGGCTCCGGCGCGGCGGCCACGGCCTGCACCCGCTTTATGGAAGAGAAGATGGAGCGCAGCGGCGTGAAGGCGCGCTTTGCGCTCGGCGGCATCACCGGCAGCCTGGTGGATCTGCACGAGAAGGGGCTCATCGAAAAGCTGCTCGATACCCAGTGCTTTGACGGCCAGGCGGCGGCCTCGCTGGCGCGCAACCCGAACCACGTGGAGATCTCCACCAACGTTTACGCCAACCCCGGCAGCAAGGCGGCAAGCTGCGACCAGCTCGACGTGGTGATCCTCAGCGCCCTGGAGATCGACGTCGAGTTCAACGTCAACGTCATCACCGGCTCAGACGGCGTGATGCGCGGCGCGTCCGGCGGGCACTGCGACGTGGCCGCCGCGGCGAACCTGACCATTGTGGTCGCGCCGCTGCTGCGCAGCCGCATTCCGACGGTGGTGAAGCGCGTTACCACGCGCCTTACGCCGGGGGAGAGCATCGATGTCCTGGTTACCGATCACGGCATCGCGGTCAACCCGGCGCGCCCGGAAATCCGCGAGCGGCTGCTGGAGGCCGGGCTGAAGGTTGTGGATATCAACGCGCTGTACGAGCGGGCGATCTCCCTGACCGGCGTCCCGAAACCGATTGAATTTACCGACAAAATCGTCGGAGTGATCCGCTACCGCGACGGCAGCGTGATCGACACCGTGCGACAGGTGAAGGAGGACGTATGACTTTAGCGACACCCGTGCGGGCGGGTGTCAGCCTTGACGAACTGCTGGCGGCGAAAGAGCGCCGCGCAGCGCGCCAGGCTGACATGCTTGAGCACTATCAACAACCGGTGATCTCCCTCACGCTGGTCACGCCAGGGGAAATCAAGGACTGCCTGCGCTACCGCAATACCATGGGCGTGGCGCTGCAGATGTGCGACCAGCTGCTGTGGGAAAACCGTTGGCAGGTGCTGGACCGCCAGGTGCTGTGGCTCCTGACCGGGCCCGAAGCCCTGTGGTGCGTGGCCCATCCGGCGGTGGAAATTAAGGCGCACTGTGCGGATCTGGAGCAGACGCACCCGCTCGGCAGGCTGTGGGATCTGGACGTGATTTGCCCTCAGCACGGCCACGTCGGGCGTCAGTCGCTGGGGGGGAATCTCAGGCGCTGCCTGATCTGCGACGCGCCCGCCCACGCCTGTTCCCGTTCGCGCAATCACCCCGTTGAGCAGGTGGTTTCCCGCGTGGAGAAGACGATCGATGACTGGTTTGCTCGCGACTAAACCGCGCCCGGCTGACGTGCCCGCGCTTGCCGAAGCGGCGCTGTGGCAGGAGCTGGAGCTGACGCCCAAGCCGGGGCTGGTGGACAGGCTCAACAACGGTTCCCATCGCGATATGGACCACGCGCTGTTTGTCCGCAGCATTGCGGCGATTACGCCGTGGTTTTCGCGCTTTGCCGAGCTGGGCAGCGCGCATGCGGATAAACCGGCTGGGGAACAGCTACGACTTCTCCGCCCGATGGGGCTGGCCTGCGAGCAGGCGATGTATGCCGCGACGAACGGAGTGAATACCCACAAGGGCGGCATTTTTGCCCTGGGGTTACTGTGCTTCGCCGCCGGGCGTGTGAAAAATGTCTCCGCAGAGAGCCTCTGCTGTGAGGTGAGTAACATCTGCCGCGGGCTGGTGTCGCGGGAGCTGGCCGCACGCAGCGGACAGGCGACGGCGGGCGAGCGGCAGTTTAAGCAGTACGGCTTAACCGGCGCGCGCGGTGAGGCGGAGAGCGGCTTTGCGACGGTGCGTAAGGCTTTAGATTCGTGGAAAGGACATTCACTTCACGGCCTGCTGTTGCGCCTGATGGCGGTCAATCAGGACAGTAATCTCGTGTCGCGCGGCGGCATGGAAGGGCTGCGCTACGTTCAGGGCTACGCGCGGGAACTGCTGGATAACGGCTGGGACCGCGAGGCGTTGATCAGAATGGATAACGCACTGATTGAACGGAACCTGAGCCCGGGCGGCAGCGCGGATTTGCTGTCGGTGGGGTGGGTGCTCTCTGCAATAAAATAGCCGGGTGGCGGCTTCGCCTTACCCGGCCTACGGTCTGGTTTTGTAGGCCCGGTAAGCGCAGCGCCACCGGGCACAACAATCAATGCGCTATTGGCTGCGCACCGTGCGGCTCACGCACGTGCTTGTACTTGAACAGCGCGATGAACGCGAAGAAAAGCACCAGCGAGTACGCCGCGAAGATCAGCCACACCGGCTGCCAGTTGGTGATGCCGTTAGTGGTGTACATCTCAACCACTTTACCGCTCACCACGCCGCCCAGAATACAGCCGAAGCCGTTGGTCATCATCAGGAACATACCCTGCGCGCTGGCGCGGATTTCAGGTTTAACCTCTTTTTCCACAAACACCGAGCCGGAGATGTTGAAGAAGTCGAAGGCGCAGCCGTAAACAATCATCGACAGCACCAGCAGCACCGTGCCGAACGGGCTTGGGTCGCCGTAGGCGAACAGACCGAAGCGCAGCATCCACGCCGCGATACTGATCAGCATGACGTTCTTGATGCCGTAGCGGCTCAGGAAGAACGGGATGGTCAGGATGAACAGCGTCTCAGAGATCTGAGAGATGGACATCATCACCGACGCATGCTCAACGATAAAGCTGCCGGAGAACAGCGGGTTGTTATCGAAGCTGTGCAGGAAGGTGTTGCCGAACATGTTGGTGATCTGCAGCTCCGCGCCCAGCAGCATGGAGAAGATGAAGAAGATCGCCATGCGTTTGTTTTTGAACAGCGCGAAGGCATCCAGGCCGAGCATGGTGCTCCAGCTCTGGTTTTTCTGCTGGTTAGACACCGGAATGGTTGGCAGCGTCAGGGTGAAGATCGCCAGCAATACGGAGAGCGCCGCACCGATATACAGCTGCATATGGCTCAGTTCGAAGCCCGCGAAGCTTACGCCCCACATTGCCATGATAAAGCCGATGGTGCCCCAGATACGGATTGGCGGGAAATCGGTCACGATATCCATATCCGCGGACTTCAGGCGGTAGTAGGAGATGGTGTTGATCAGCCCAAGCGTTGGCATATAGGCCAGCGAGTTGAGCAGAATCACCATGAACATCGCCCCCGGCGTGGTCACCTGGGCTGCCATAAACAGCGTCCCCGCGCCCACCAGGTGGCAAAGCATGTACAGCCATTTGGCGCTTAACCATTTATCCGCCACGATCCCCAGCAGCGTTGGCATGAAGACAGCCGCAATACCGAGCGAGCTGTAGACGGCACCGATTGACGCACCATCGAACTTGAGCGTCACAAACATATAGGAGCCGAGTGTAGTCAGCCAGCTACCCCACAGGCAGAACTGCAGAAACGACAATATTTTAAGCTGCAGCTTAAGGTTCATGTTACTTTCCTCACAAGTGAGCGGGAGATATGTTGTTATAGAAACATTCAGGGTTGTTATTTGATGCAATTCTATCAGTTGGCAACGATATGTTTTGTTACCTCCCGCAAAAAAATGCAATCCACATTAATTTGCAGTTTGGATTGTGATGCAAATAACATTTTCGTATGGGTGGGGGGAAGCAGAACACCTTCTCCTTGCAGGAGAAGGTGTGCGGATCACCGGCGACGGTAGTTCTTCTGCGCCGTATTCACCTTATACAGATAACGACGGGATTCCGCGGACGGGTGGCGGGTGGTCAGGGTGGCGTAGACATCCCCTGGCGCCATGCTGTTGATGATGTTTGCGGCCTGCACTTTGTCATTTGAGAAGACGCGCAGCACGCTGCCCGCGCCGCCGTTATAGGCGGTGATCACCGCATAGCGACGCGACGTCGGGTTGTCGATGCCGCCGAGGTAGACATTGTTCAGCATCGCCAGATAGGCCGTGCCGGTATCAATGTTGCTCTGCGGGTCGAACAGATAGCTGCGGCTCGGCGTGCCGGATTTCCCCTGCGCGCGGAACACGTCTTTACCGGCGCTGTGCTGCACCACCTGCATCAGCCCCAGGGCGTCGGAACGGCTTACCGCATACGGGTTAAACGAGGATTCGGTCTGCATAATCGCCAGGATCAGCGACTCATCCACGCCGTATTTACGCGAGGCCTGACGCACCATGCCCAGATACTTATGCGCACGCTTGTCGAGGTGGTTCGGGACGAGGTTGATGGTGACGCTGTAGATGATCTTCAGACCGTTAGAGCGGCTCTTCAGGCGCGTCTGCAGCAGGTAGTCGGCAAATTTCGTGGCGCGGCCTTCCCAGCGAATGGGCTGGCCGGTCTGATCGACGACCTGACCGTACAGGAACGGCTCTTTCGAGATGGTGATATCGTCGGCATCGGAGTAGAGATCGATTGAGCCCGGATCGTCACCCATCAGCAGGGTTTTGATGATTGCCTGACGGAGCCGAGCGGCAGGGTCTGTGCCGGCAATGGTCTCAATCGTGATCGTCCCCTCATCAAAGTTGATGTGGCTACGGGTCAGATAGGCGTCGGTGTACTTAACGTAGTCCTTAGGTCCGGCAATAAGAACTTCGTTAAATCCCCATATGTTCTCGATGTTGTGGGCAAACTGCCCCATCAAAATGTCAAAACCGTTGGTGTCCTTGATCCAGGCTTCGTTGTAATCATCGCCTTTTTTTGACGAACACGAGACAAGCAACGGCGCAACAAGGGCTAGCGCTAAAAGTTTTTTCATCATTCCGGGAGTGCGTGTTGTGTTTGCTTAGTCGTTGCTTTCGCCGGGTGGCGCTGCGCTTACCCGGCCTACAAAACCGTAGGCCCGTGCAAGCGAAGCGCCGCCGGGCAACAGCCGCTCGATGTTATTTTTCCGGTGGCGTATAGCCTTCGATGTGCACGTCTTTACCTTCGAACAGGAAGCTCACCATCTCCTGCTCCAGCAGCTTGCGGTGTTCCGGGTTCATCATGCTGAGTTTCTTCTCGTTGATCAGCATGGTCTGCTTTTTCTGCCACTGTCCCCAGGCTTCTTTGGAGATTTCATTGTAAATGCGTTTACCCAGCTCGCCCGGATAAAGCTGGAAATCCTGGCCCTCAGCGTCACGCTGCAGGAAAGTACAAAAAATCGTTCTGGCCATACTCATTCCTCTTTTTCTTGTCGATGCTAAACCATTGCACCGGCACGTAATTGCTGTAACAGGCGCTCCACGGGAGCCGCCAGTCCGACTGATGGCGGTTGCGCTAAGTTATACCAGAGAGCGGTGCCTTCATCCATGCACGAGGCGACGGAGGACACGGGAAGCCACATCGGCACAATATCCAGATGGAAATGGCTGAAGGTATGGCGAAACGCGGTCAGCTGCGTCAGGTTATCGGCAGCAATCCCGCGCTGTTTAAGCCATTCACGCAGCAAGTCTTCATCTTCAAACTGTGGGAAGCAGTATAGACCACCCCACAGACCGCTCGGCGGACGCTGGGCGAGGAAGACCTCATCGCCGTGCTGCATCAGCAGCATATAGCCGGTGCGCTCCGGCAGCGTCTGTTTGGGTTTCTTGCCCGGATACTGCGCCCAGGAATGGTTGGCATACGCCACGCAAAGATTATTCACCGGGCAGAGCTCGCATTTAGGTTTTGAGCGCGTGCAGACCATGGCGCCGAGATCCATCATCGCCTGGTTGAAACGCTCGACGCCGTTGGCTGGGGTAACCGCTTCAGTGATTTCCCAAAGGCGTTTTTCAACATCCTTCTTCCCCGGCCAGCCGTCAACGGCATAGCAGCGTGCCAGCACGCGCTTCACATTGCCGTCGAGGATCGGGAAATGCTTGCCTAAAGACAGGGAGAGAATAGCGCCTGCGGTCGAACGCCCGACGCCGGGTAAGTCCGCCACCTCGTCGAAAGTTTCCGGGAATTTACCGTTGTGGCGCGTCGCGACCTGCTGTGCGGCCTTGTGCAGGTTGCGCGCGCGGGCGTAATAGCCAAGCCCGGTCCACAGGTGCAGCACCTCGTCAAGCGGGGCGTTCGCCAGATCGGTGACCGTCGGGAAGCGCGCCATAAAACGCTCGAAGTAAGGGATCACCGTGGCGACCTGCGTTTGTTGCAACATCACCTCGGAGAGCCATACTTTGTAAGGCGTTTTTTCAATTTGCCAGGGCAGGGTTTTACGCCCGTATTTGTCGTACCAGTCCAGCACCTGGGCTGAAAATTGAGAGGCTTGCATGGTCATCGATTCGCATAATCAGGGACGCAGATTGCAGCACAGCGTCAATCTGCTGTAAACCGGATCTTTCCCATGCTTGCATAGAAGCCTTAACTTTGGATAATGCCCGTTTCCCGAACATTCTCACAAGCAGACAACTCTTTTATGAAAAACGACGTCATTTCACCGGAATTTGATGAAAACGGTCGCCCGCTGCGCCGTATTCGCAGCTTTGTCCGTCGTCAGGGCCGCCTGACAAAAGGTCAGCAACACGCGCTGGACAACTACTGGCCGGTGATGGGCGTTGAGTTCAGCGAGCAGCCTCTGGATTTTGCCGAGCTGTTTGGCCGCGACGCGCCGGTCACGCTGGAAATTGGCTTCGGTATGGGCGCCTCGCTGGTGACCATGGCGAAAGCGCGCCCGGAGCAGAACTTCCTCGGTATCGAAGTCCACTCCCCGGGCGTCGGTGCGTGTCTGGCAACGGCCCATGAAGAGGGCGTTGAGAACCTGCGCGTGATGTGTCACGACGCGGTGGAAGTGCTGCACAAAATGATTCCTGACAATTCTTTAACCATGGTTCAGCTCTTTTTCCCTGACCCGTGGCATAAAGCGCGTCATAATAAACGCCGTATCGTTCAGGCGCCGTTTGCCGAGCTGGTTAAAAGCAAGCTGAAGCTGGGCGGTGTCTTCCATATGGCGACCGACTGGGAACCGTATGCGGAACATATGCTGGAAGTGATGTCGTCGCTCGACGGTTATAAAAACCAGTCTGCGAATAACGACTATGTACCGCGTCCGGAATCGCGTCCGGTAACGAAATTTGAACAGCGTGGCCATCGTCTTGGTCACGGTGTATGGGACTTAATGTTCGAGAGGGTGAAATAATGGCAAAGAATCGTAGCCGTCGTCTGCGTAAAAAGATGCACATCGAAGAATTCCAGGAAGTGGGCTTCTCCGTTGCGTGGCGTTTCCCGGAAGGCACCAGCGTTGAGCAGATCGATCAGGACGTGGATGCGTTCATCAACGAGGTGATCGAGCCAAACAAACTGGCCTTCGACGGTAGCGGCTATCTGGCCTGGGAAGGTCTGATCTGCACCCAGGAAGTGGGTAAATGCACCGAAGAACATCAGGCCCTGGTCCGTAAATGGCTTGAAGACCACAAGCTCGAAGATGTCCGCGTCAGCGAACTTTTCGACGTTTGGTGGGACTAATTAAGCAGTCAAGGGCCAGCATTAGCTGGCCCGTTTTGTCTGAGGGAGTGTTTAAGATGCGCAAAACGTTGCTGGCAGTTGCTTTGATGGCAACCGTATTCACCGCCCATGCGGATTATCAATGTAGCGTCACCCCGCGTGATGACGTGGTGTTAAGCCCGCAAACCGTGCAGGTCAAAGGCGAGAACGGCAATCTGGTAATTACGCCAGAAGGGAACGTCACCTATAACGGCAAGCAGTACAACCTGACTGCCGCACAGCGCGAGCAGGCGAAAGACTACCAGTCCGAATTGCGTACCGCGCTGCCGTGGATTAATGAAGGTGCCCTGACGCGCGTCGAAAAGAGCCGCGTGGCGCTGGATAAGATCATCACCAAAGAGGTGGGTGAGAGCAGTAACATGCGCACCCGCCTGACGAAGCTGGACAAGCAGCTTAAAGAACAGATGAACCGCATTATCGAGACGCGCTCCGACGGCCTGACGTTCCACTATAAGGCGATCGATCAGGTCCGTGCTGACGGGCAGCAGCTGGTGAACCAGGCGATGGGCGGCATCCTGCAGGACAGCATCAACGAGATGGGCGCCAAAGCGGTGCTGAAAGGCGGCGGTAACCCGCTGCAGGGCGTGCTGGGCAGTCTGGGCGGCCTGCAAACCTCCATTCAGAACGAGTGGAAAAACCAGGAAGATGATTTCCAGCAGTTCGGCAAAGACGTGTGTAAGCGCGTGGTGTCGCTGGAAGATAGCCGGAAGGCGCTGGTGGGGACGCTGAAGTAAGGTCTCTGCGCGCTGGGCCCCTCACCCTAACCCTCTCCCCAAAGGGGCGAGGGGATGGTTTGCTCCCTCTCCCTTTCAGGGAGAGGGCCGGGGTGAGGGTTGCAGCATTTGCAGTGTCTCAAGGATCTTTTCCAACACAGCCTCTTCATTATTCCAAAGTTCGTTGTTCCAGAATCGAATAACGTGCCAGCCCTTTTGGTTTAACCACAACGTCCTTTGATGATCGTATTCCTGATTTTCATCATGCTGTCCGCCATCCAGCTCAACTGCCAGACGTGCTTCGCAGCAGGCGAAATCCAGTATGTAGTTTCCTACCGGATGCTGTCGGCGAAATTTATAATTTTCGAAACGGCGGCTGCGCAGTAGATACCAAAGCCGCCTTTCTTCCGTTGTCAGCTCGCGTCTGAGCTGTTTTGCATATGAACGCGTAATTTCCATCCCCACACTCTGCCAGCCTTTCCCTCAGCTGGCAGAACGGGATGCAAAATCCTGAATCAGCCTTCAGCTTCTTCGGCGAGGAACAGCTCAAGAAGGGAATTGAGGAACAGTTTGCCGTGCTCGGTGATCTGCCAGTATTCCTCACATTCCGTGAGATACCCCTGCGCCAGCGCTTCGTCGATCTGCGGGCGAATCACCGACTCCGGCAGCCCGGTGTACAGCGCAAACTCAGCGCGCGGCGCGGCTTCCAGCAGACGGAAGCGGTTCATAAAGAACTCAAACGGCTTATCCGCCGCCTCGACGTCGTGCTGACGCTCCAGGTAGCGGCCTTCCATATACCCGCGCGGGTGGCGGGTTTTGGCAGTACGCAGAATACGCCCGTCCGGGAAGGTCACCTTGCCGTGCGCGCCGCAGCCAATGCCCAGATAGTCGCCAAAGCGCCAGTAGTTCAGGTTGTGCTGACACTGATAGCCCGGCTTTGCATATGCCGACGTTTCGTACTGCTGATAGCCCGCAGCGGTTAACAGCTGGTGACCCTGCTCGAAGATATCCCACAGCGCGTCGTCATCCGGCAGCACCGGCGGACGCGAGCCAAACAGGGTGTTGGGCTCGATGGTGAGCTGGTACCACGACAGATGAGGGGGATTCAGCGCAATGGCCTGGCGCAAATCGTCCAGCGCCTCGTCCAGAGACTGATCCGGCAGGCCGTGCATCAGATCGAGGTTAAAGCTGCGAAGATTAAGACCGGTCGCCAGGTTTGCCGCGCGTTTCGCCTCTTCCGGGCCGTGAATACGCCCCAGGCGCTTCAGCTTCGGCTCGCTAAAGCTCTGCACGCCGATGGAGATGCGGTTCACGCCCGCGCGCTGGTAGTCGACAAAACGGTCGGACTCAACGGTGCCGGGGTTGGCTTCCATCGTAATTTCAGCATCCGCTGCCAGGTTCAGGCGCGCACGCACGCCGTCCAGCAGCGTTTGCATCGCCGGGCCTGACAGCAGGCTCGGCGTACCGCCACCAATGAAAATGGTCTTAACTTCACGTCCCTGTGCGTAAGGTACATCGGCATCCAGGTCGGCCAGCAGATGCGCAACGTAGTCATCGTGCGGCACTTCGCCCTTCAGCGCGTGCGAGTTGAAATCGCAGTACGGGCATTTTTGCACGCACCACGGGATGTGAATATAAAGACTCAGAGGTGGCAAATTAGCCATTACGCAGTGCTTCCAGTAACAGTTTCAGCGCGCGTCCGCGGTGGGATATCGCGCTTTTTTCTTCGCGGGTCAGTTCCGCAGCGGTTTTGCCCTCGGAAGGGACAAAGAAAATCGGGTCGTAACCAAAGCCGCCGTTGCCAGCCGCTTCACGGGTAATCACGCCCGGCCAGCTGCCGTGGCAGACGATCGGCGTCGGGTCTTCCGCGTGACGCAGATAGACCAGCACGCAGTGGAACTGCGCGGTGCGCTGTTCGTCCGGGACGTCTTTCAGGGCGACAAGCAGCTTTTCCAGATTCTGCTGGTCGGTAGCGTCAACGCCGGAATAGCGGGCAGAGTAGATCCCCGGCGCGCCGCCGAGGGCGTCTACGGCCAGGCCGGAGTCGTCGGCAATCGCGGGGAGGCCAGTTACCTGCGCAGCGTGGCGCGCTTTAATGATCGCGTTTTCGATAAACGTCAGTCCCGTCTCTTCGGCGGAATCCACGCCAAGATCGGTCTGGGCGACCACGTCCAGACCAAAATCATTTAATAGCGAGGCCAGCTCGCGCACTTTACCGGCGTTGCCGGTCGCGAGAACAACTTTCTGCATGGTTTAGTCCTGTTCTGTCAGAGCCGCGACTACCGTCGGGATAGATTGCGGATTAAGGATTTTTACCTGTTTATGTCGCCCCAGTTCGCCTTTTTCAATGATGACCTGGCTTTTGGCGACGCGAAACTGTTTTGCCAGATATTTGGTCAGATGCGCGTTCGCCTGGCCGTCAACCGGCGGGGCAGTGATGGCGACTTTTAACTCGTCGCCATGCAGTCCAACAATACCGTCACGGCTGGCTTTCGGCTGAATATACAGCCGTAAAACCAGCCCGTCAGCGCAGGTGCTTACGGCACTCATAGCGCCATCCACAGCCCCGGCAGCAGCATATCGCCCGTGGACTGCAGCAGTTCAGCGACCCCCATGTTGATCACATAGAGCAGCAGAACCAGGATCATCGGCGAAAAATCGATGCCGCCCATAGACGGAAGCAGGTTACGGATCGGGCGCAGCAGCGGCTCGGTCAGCTGAATCAAGGCGTACTCCACCGGGCTACGGCCCTGGCTCACCCAGCTCATGATCGCCATGACCAGCAGCACCCAGAAGATCAGCAGACCGATGGTTTTGATCAAAATCAGGACGGCGACAATCCAGATAATCGGCTGGAAGGTGAAGACCATAAACAGCACAATCGCTTTGATAACGCTCAGAATAAACGCCACCAGCAGAGACGAACTGTCGATGGGCCCCATGGCCGGGATAATACGGCGCAGCGGTCCGACAACAGGCTGCGTGATTTTCACGACAAACTGCGAGAACGGATTGTAAAAATCACAGCGGGCCCACTGCATCCAGACGCGCAGCAAAAGCGCCATCGTGTACAGCTCAATGACCGTTGAGAGCAGGAAAGTCAACGTCTTCATGGCGTTCCTCAGGTTTCCTTATTATTTTGAGTAGTCGCGCGCACCGAAAATTGCCGTGCCGATGCGCACCATCGTGCTGCCTGCCGCAATGGCGGCTTCCATATCATCCGACATGCCCAGAGAAAGCGTGTCTACCGTGTTATAGCGCGCTTTAAGCGCCTCAAATGCTACAGCCATTTGCTGTGCCACGGCAAACTGCCTTTCATAACTTGACTCAGGCGCCGGGATTGCCATCAAACCACGCAGGCTTAAGCGCGGCAGTTCGGCCACCTCGGCTGCCAGCGCATCCAGCTCGCTCAGCGCAATACCGGACTTGCTGTTTTCATCGCTGATGTTGATTTGAATCAGCACGTTAAGCGCTGGCATCTCTGCCGGACGCTGGTCGTTCAGGCGTGTCGCAATGCGCAGACGGTCAACGGTATGGCACCAGTCGAAGTGCTCCGCCACCAGACGGCTTTTGTTCGACTGCAGTGGGCCGATAAAGTGCCACTGCAGATCCGTCTTCCCCTGTTCCTGGAAGTAGCGAATTTTATCCACGCCTTCCTGGACGTAGTTTTCACCAAACGCCCGCTGGCCTGCGTCAATGGCTTCTGCGATGGCGCTCGCAGGCTTGGTTTTGCTGACTGCAAGCAGCGTAATTTCTTCTGAAGCCCGGCCGCAACACGTTGCGGCGGCTGAGATTTTGTCCCGGACCTGTGCCAGGTTATGCGCAATGTCGTTCATTTTCCGAGGAGTAGTCTATGGATGTGGAAGAAATTGTGGCCCTTAGTGTAAAGCATAACGTCTCCGATCTACACCTGTGCAGTGATTCGCCACCCCGCTGGCGCAGAACGGGCCGCCTTGAACCGGCACCGTTTCCTTCTCCGGACCTCGGGACGTTGTTAAAAGCGTGGCTCAACGATGAGCAGCAGGGGATATGGTGGGCCAACGGGCAGGTGGATTTTGCCGCGACGGTGGCGGGAGGCCAGCGCCTGCGCGGCAGTGCCTTTAAGCAGATGCGCGGAGTCTCTGTGACGCTGCG
Organism: Enterobacter cloacae complex sp. 2024EL-00227; assembly: GCF_043945315.1. Lineage (NCBI taxonomy): Bacteria > Pseudomonadati > Pseudomonadota > Gammaproteobacteria > Enterobacterales > Enterobacteriaceae > Enterobacter > Enterobacter cloacae complex sp. 2024EL-00227. The sequence goes on along the minus strand of NZ_JBIMQP010000004.1, from coordinate 377,565 downwards.
GCTGTTGCCGCGTAGCTGTCCGCAGCTCGCTTCACTGGGCGCGCCGAGGGCCATCCCGGAACTGTTAACCAATGCGTCCGGGTTGATTCTGGTGACGGGGGCGACCGGCAGCGGCAAATCCACGACGCTGGCGGCGATGGTCGATTTTCTCAACCACCATACTGACGGCCATATTCTCACGCTCGAAGATCCGGTGGAGTTTATCTATCAGAGCGCACGTTGCCTGATCCAGCAGCGGGAGATCGGTCAGCACAGCCCGTCATTTGCCGACGCGCTGCGCAGTGCCTTACGCCAGGATCCGGACGTGATTTTACTGGGAGAGCTGCGCGACAGCGAAACGATCCGCCTGGCGCTAACGGCAGCGGAGACCGGGCATCTGGTGCTGGCGACGCTGCATACGCGCGGGGCATCGCAGGCGATTGAGCGGCTGGTCGATACGTTCCCGGCGCAGGAGAAAGATCCGGTGCGTAACCAGCTGGCCGGCAGCCTGCGGGCGGTGCTTGCGCAGAAGCTGGTTCCTGACTTACAGGACGGGCGCGTCGCGCTGTATGAGCTGCTGGTGAATACCGCGGCGGCGGCGAATCTCATTCGCGAAGGAAAAACGTGGCAGCTGCCCGGTATCATTCAAACCGGTCAGCAGGCAGGCATGCAGAATTTTGACCAGAGCCAGGCGGAGAGACGGGCGCAGGGGCGGCTGTAGGCCCCTGTGCTTAAAAGCCCTGCTCGAAATAGCTTTCGAGGATGATGACGGCAGAAGCGGAGTCCACGCTGCCTTTACTGAGCGCGCGGAAGCCACCGTGCTCAAACAGACCCGCACGCGCTTCGACGGTGCTGAGACGCTCATCGTGCAGCTTGACGGAGACGCCAAAGCGGCCATGGATTTTATTGGCGAACTTACGCGCCCGGGCAGTCAGCGGCTGTTCGGTACCGTCCATGTTGAGCGGTAATCCGACAATCACGTCATCCGGCTGCCACTCTTTGAGCAGACGCTCAATGAGGTTCCAGTCCGGCGTACCGTCGTTGGCCTTGAGGGCGGTAAGCGGACGCGCGGTACCGGTGATGCGCTGCCCCACGGCGACGCCAATGCTTTTAGTGCCAAAATCGAAGGCCAGAAGCGTTCCGCTCATCAGGCGTGCCCCGCTACGCCAGGCATGGTCAGGATATCAATACCAATCAGCTTCGCCGCGTCGCGCCAGCGATCGGCAATCGGCGTTTTAAACAGGATATTCATGTCCGCAGGGGCGGTGAGCCAGGCGTTATCGAGGATCTCCTGCTCAAGCTGGCCTTTCTCCCACGACGAATAGCCCAGCGCCACCAGCACTTCAGAAGGCTGCTCTGCGGTGCCCAGCGTTTCGAGCACGTCACGCGAGGTGGTGATGACGGTGTTATCCGAAATGCGGATACTGGAAGAGAACACCGGCGGCGTATGCAGGATAAAGCCGCGATCTTCTGCAAGAGGTCCACCCAGCATCACGGGCTTATCAAGCCGGATCTCCGGCAGTCGCGCTTCAGCCGGGATTTTCAGCTTGTCCAGAATCCCTTCAACCTGAAGATTTTCCAGCGGTTTATTAATGATAATACCCATCGCGCCGTCTTCATTGTATTCACAAATATAAACCACGGCGCGGCGAAAAATCGGGTCCTGGAGAGCAGGCATGGCAATAAGAAAGTGATGCTGTAAATTCATTGTCAGAGGTACTGTTTCCTGGTTTAAAAAGCGACAGCGACCAGTATGCGGAGAAACCCGGGCGCTGTCACTCATTGGTGGGTTATTTCTGCAGGCGTTTTTCGATGGCGTCCATCAGCATTCCGGTGATCGAGACCGGGAATTCCGCTTCAATTTCACGAATGCAGGTCGGGCTGGTGACGTTCACTTCGGTCAGACGATCGCCGATGATATCCAGTCCGACGAAGATCAGGCCTTTGGCTTTCAGCGTTGGGCCAACGCGGCGGGCAATTTCCCAGTCGCTTTCGGTCAACGGGCGCGGCTCACCGCGACCGCCGGCCGCCAGGTTACCACGGGTTTCGCCACCCTGCGGGATACGCGCCAGGCAGTAAGGGACCGGTTCGCCATCCACCACCAGCACGCGTTTGTCGCCGTCCTTGATCGCCGGAATATAGTTCTGTGCCATGCAGTAACGGGTGCCCAGTTCGGTCAGGGTTTCGGCAATCACGCCAATGTTCGGGTCGCCTTCTTTCACGCGGAAAATCGACGCGCCGCCCATCCCGTCCAGCGGCTTCATGATGATGTCGCCGTGCTTCTGCCAGAATGCCTTCAACTGCGCTTTGCTGCGGGTCACCAGGGTTTCCGGCGTCAGGTCAGAGAACCAGGCGGTATAGAGCTTCTCGTTACAGTCGCGCAGGCTCTGCGGCTTGTTGACGATCAGCGTGCCTTTCTCTTCTGCACGTTCAAGGATATAGGTGCAGTAGATATACTCGGTGTCGAACGGCGGATCTTTACGCATCAGAATGACGTTGAGATCGGCCAGGGCAATGTCCTGCTCTGTGCCAAATTCATACCATTTGTCGTAGTTCTGCTCGACGTTAACGATGCGGGTGCGCGCGCGGGCTTCACCGTTGATCAGGTAAAGATCGTTCATCTCCATATAGTGGAGTTCATAGCCGCGACGCTGCGCTTCCAGCAGCATGGCGAAGCTGGAATCTTTCTTGATGTTGATGTTTGCGATGGGGTCCATCACGATGCCGAGCTTGATCATCTTTCTCTCCAATAATGCGTCAACCCAGATCGCCAAACCGTACCTGTAGCGCGGTAATGGCCGTGAGTGCCGTTGTCTCAGTGCGCAGAACGCGAGGTCCCAACAGAATATCAGTAAACTGGTAACGTGCCGTCATCGCAATTTCGTCCGCCGACAGGCCGCCTTCAGGCCCAATCAGCAGGCGAACGCGCTCAACGGGCAGCGGCAGCGTATTGATGCTGGCGCTGGCGCGCGGATGAAGATTGAGCTTCAGCCCACTGTCCTCTTCTGCACACCACTCCTCCAGATCCATCGCCGGGCGGATCTCCGGAATACGGTTGCGGCCACTCTGTTCGCAAGCCGCGATGGCAATTTTCTGCCACTGCTGGATCTTTTTGTTCAGACGTTCCGCATCCAGTTTAACGCCACAGCGCTCAGAAAAAAGTGGCGTAATGAGGCTTACACCCAGTTCAATGGATTTCTGGATCGTGAACTCCATTTTCTCGCCGCGCGACATCACCTGGCCCAGATGGATATGCAGCGGTGATTCCCGGTCATCCACTTCACCGCGCAGGACGTTCACGTGTACGCTTTTTTTATCCGCCCGCGTGATTTCCGCGTCGAAAACCTGGTTAGAGCCGTCGAACAATTGTATTGCCTGGCCGGCGCCCATGCGCAGCACGCGGCCAACGTGGTTGGCGGCGTCATCAGACAGGGCGATTTCACGGCCTGCGGTAATCAGTTCAGGATGGTAAATGCGGGGAATGCGCATAGTCAGAAATTCCATGTGTCATACGATGTAAGCGAATTGCCGCTAGTGTAGGTTAGCTCTTTTGCGCCTGGCAAGCCCGCTGGACGTAAGGGTTGTGATTCCCCTGGACTCTGGCGATACGCTCGTCGCGCTGGCATTCCCACTCCGTCACCGGGTACTGCTTGTCCCAGGCGTTGAACAACTGGGTCTGCTGGCGGGAGAGGTTGAGATCGTAACGGTCGCGCATATAGAAATAGGTGCGGGCAATGCTGCCGCGCGCGCGGGCAGGGGGCTCGGCGACTTTCTCTTTAAAATCAATCTTCATACCGCACTGGCCGTACTGACCTTCGCCACCGTTCCACTGGCTGTACATGAAGTTGCCGCGATCGCCGTTCACTTCGCCCACCGCGGGCTGCAGGTTATGCATGTCGCTTTCCATCTGGCGGTATACCGGATCTTTGGCGCAGTTTTTACGTCCGCCATCCTGCCAGCACTGGCGCTGGTGGCCAAACTGCCATGCCGGAACGACATGTTCCCATTCAATACGGCTGGCGCGGTTTTCGTTTTTACGCACCTTGTAGCCGCAGGACTCAAGGTCAACGACCCCTTTTTTACCCTGCCAGTTAATTTTACAGCCGCAGTAGAAATCGCCCGGTACGTCAGCGTTGACCTTTACACCGGCCGCTTTGGCCTGAGAGAAACTGTTGATACCGTCGGCCAGGGCGTGGCCTGAGAGCGCCGTCGTCAGAAAGGCGACCGCGAGAGAAAAATTACGGGACATCTTACACTCCGTGTCAAAACGAGCCCGCAACGTAACGAATGTTGTTCCTGTATGCAATCAGTCAGATCAGGAAAGTTCCTGAAAGTTCAGGTCATTACTCCGCAATCAGCGGCTCGCCGCATTTCACGCAGCGGTAGGTTGCCTCGCCGCGCACCACGCGATTATGGCGGCGGACGGTAAGCTGATGTTGCTGACACTGGCAGCGGTAGGGGAAGGTATTGCGGCGCACCGATTCCAGCTCGAACTGATGGGTTCTGCGCGCCGGAACGCCGAGCACCGCTTCCATCATCCACTTCCACTCCTTGCCGTGGGGGTCGACGCGTCCGAAGTGTTTCCACACCAGCAGGTGCGCCAGCTCGTGCGGCACCACCTCATCAATAAACGCCTGCTGGTTCTCCATCATCAGAACCGGGTTCAGGCGGATCTCATAGGATTCCAGCCAGGCGGTACCGGCCGAGGTGCCACGCTGCTGGTAGACGAGTTTGGGTTCAGGGTAATTGCGACCAAGCTTCAGGTTCGCCTGGGCGAGTTTTTCCCGCAGGCTGCGCATAACGGCTTGCTGAATGGCGATGGGGAGACGGGGAGCTTTCATAGGGGCAGAGCATAAAGCGGGAAGCGGGGAGGCGCAAGAGGCGCCTCCCGCAAGAGGATCAGTCGTGGGCGCCGATTTCGCGCAGCGGGCGACCTTTCATCAGGTTACGTTCAATATGTTCCAGAGACACGTGTTTGGTTTCTGGAACCAGCCAGATGGTCAGCACAATAAAGAAGATGTTCAGACCGGCGTAGACCCAGAAGGTATTGGCATTGCCCAAGGTATTGAGCATGGTCAGGAACGTTGCGCCGACGATCATGTTGGCAATCCAGTTGGTTGCGGTAGAGCAGGTGATACCAAAATCACGTCCTTTCAGCGGCTGGATCTCAGAGCACAGCACCCAGATCAGCGGCCCGGCGCTCATCGCAAACCCGACGATAAACATCAGCAGCATGCCTACCGCAAAGTACTGGGCGGTTGGGGAGTGAATGCCCACATGCATCATGGTACCGAGGACGCCCATACCGGCCGCCATCACCAGGAAGCCCAGCGTCAGGGTTGGCTTACGTCCCCAGCGGTCCACCAGACCGATGGCGATAAAGGTCGCCAGCACGTTGGTCAGACCCACGATGACGGTCCCCCACATCTGCTCGGTGGTGTTGGTGTAACCCGCCAGCTCAAAGATTTTGGGCGCGTAGTACATGATGACGTTCATCCCGGTGAACTGCTGCATCACCTGGAGCAGCACGCCGAGGAACACCGCCCGGCGGAAGTTGCTGTTCTCTTTAAACAGCGCCCAGCCGGACTGTTTGACCTTCAGGCTTTCGCGGATCTCTTCCAGCTCGTTTTTCGCTTCCGCGCTGGTATCGCGCAGGCGCATCAGCACGCGTTCGGCATCGTGGAAGCGACGTTTTGCAGCAAACCAGCGCGGGCTGTCCGGCAGGAAGAAGACGCCAATCAGCAGCAGAACCGCAGGGATGATGATCACGCCGAGCATCCACCGCCATGCGCCGCTGTAGCTAAACGCGGTATCGGAAAGGTACGCGCCCAGGATACCGATGGTGATCATGAGCTGGTACATCGAAATCATACTGCCGCGGATTTTCTCCGGCGCGATTTCCGACAGATACAGTGGGGCGGTATAGGACGCCACGCCCACGGCCAGACCGAGCAGCACGCGGGAAACCAGCAGAACCTCAACGTTAGGTGCAGCAGCAGAGAAAAGTGAGCCGGCCACGAACAGGATCGCGCCAATCATCAGGCTCTTTTTACGTCCGAGTTTGAAGGAGAGCCAGCCGCTGCCGACGGCCCCAACGGCCGCACCGAACATCATGGAGCTGACCACCCATTCCTGGGTGTGAGCGCTAATCTGGAACTCGTCAGTGATGAAAGGTAATGCACCGGCAATCACGCCGATATCCAGGCCAAAAAGTAATCCTGCCAGGGCGGCGAGGAAACAGACGAAGAATGTCATCGCCTTGTTGGACGTACGCCCCTGTTTTTTATTGTCAGGCATTATGCCCTCCAGTTGGGTTATCAGTTTTATTGATGGTAAGGGTAGGTGAGCGACCCGTAAAAATATGTGAGATTAATCACATTGGTGTAATCGGTTACACTCGTGTGCAACCGTAAATAAAATTAAAGCTTTGAAAATATAGAGGTAAATGAAGTGAGGCGCATCGCGAAAGGAGATATTTCAGACTTAACTGAAAGGGAATGTAACAGCAGAAGAATGGCGATCATGCAAAGAGAATATTCTGAAAGCGGAGAGCTGCCGGTGCGGTGTAATCGGTTCCAAATGGTACACCTTTCAGCCGGGTGGCGGCTGCGCCTTACCCGGCCTACAAATGCCCAAAACTCGTAGGCCCGTGCAAGCGAAGCGCCGCCGGGCAAGGATGATCGCACAAATGCAAAAGGCCAGCCCGAAGGCTGGCCTTTTAAAAGCGATGACAGTCGATTACTTCAGACCGGCAGCTTCACGCAGCAGGGCGGCTTTGTCGGTTTTTTCCCATGGGAAATGTTCACGACCAAAGTGACCGTATGCAGCGGTTTCTTTGTAGATTGGGTGCAGCAGATCCAGCATCTGAATCAGGCCGTATGGGCGCAGGTCGAAGAACTCGCGCACCAGCAGGGTCAGCTGTTCTGAAGGCACTTTCTCGGTACCAAAGGTTTCCACCATGATGGAGGTGGGTTCAGCCACGCCGATGGCGTAGGAAACCTGAATCTCACAGCGGTCAGCCAGGCCGGCAGCAACGATGTTTTTCGCCACATAACGTGCCGCGTACGCTGCAGAACGGTCCACTTTTGATGGATCTTTACCGGAGAATGCGCCGCCACCGTGACGCGCCATGCCGCCGTAGGTATCAACGATGATTTTACGACCGGTCAGGCCGCAGTCACCCATTGGGCCGCCGATAACAAAGCGTCCGGTTGGGTTGATAAAGAATTTGGTGGCGCTGCTCAGCCATTCGGTTGGCAGAACCGGCTTGATGATCTCTTCCATCACTGCTTCTTGCAGGGATTTCTGATCGATATCTTCGGCATGCTGGGTAGACAGAACCACCGCGTCAATACCGACAATTTTACCGTCGTCGTACTGGAAGGTGACCTGGCTCTTCGCATCCGGGCGCAGCCACGGCAGGGTGCCGTTTTTACGCACTTCAGCCTGACGCTGCACCAGACGGTGTGCGTAGGTGACCGGCGCTGGCATCAGCACGTCGGTTTCGTTGGTTGCATAGCCGAACATCAGGCCCTGGTCGCCCGCGCCCTGTTCCAGCGGATCGGCACGGTCAACGCCCTGGTTGATGTCCGGAGACTGTTTGCCAATCGCGCTCAGTACCGCGCAGGAGTTGGCATCAAAGCCCATATCAGAATGCACATAACCGATCTCACGCACCGTGTTACGGGTGATCTCTTCGATATCAACCCATGCGCTGGTGGTGATCTCACCGCCAACCAGAACCATGCCGGTTTTGACATAGGTTTCACACGCGACGCGTGCTTTTGGATCCTGCGCGAGGATCGCATCCAGCACCGCATCGGAGATTTGGTCAGCAATTTTATCAGGATGTCCTTCTGATACGGACTCGGACGTAAACAGGTGTTTTGCCATGTTTTATTTCACCTAAGAGGAATTTGGTTAGCTCAAGCTGCTGTGTGGAATAGCCAAAGGAGATAATTCTACCAAGGCCTACAGGTTTTTGACACTGGCAGTATGAGTGTTAATCAGTATAGATGGATTAACATCTGGATGGCTATTTTAGGTCACTTCTTCACCCGATTTCCAGTTTTTTTTGACTCATCTCTCACTCAGTTGAAATTGCTGCTGGCAAAAATTCCTGACGGTGCTGGCAACACGCGCATTTTTGTTTTGCTTTTTAGCCCCCTTCTCGGTATAAAACGCGGCGCGCGGCTCATATAAAATAAGCGCTCGATGAACTCATCGTGTCGCCACTTCCAGCCGGGTAAAGCAGTGAACTTTTAGCTTTGGCTTGGGGTCCGTTTCAGCAGAGGCGGCCGTGGAGGTGATACGAGATAATGAACCATCGTTTTCCGCTAATTCAGCGCAGCCGTTCTGGCGCGCATTTGATTCCCGCAACCCGCATTTCTAGTCTGCAAACCTGCCGATGTTATACCCATCTCGGCGCTTCTCAGGATTCCAGGGCCGGTCACGCTTTGTGAAAACTGAACAAGGGCGCTCTTGTTAATACAAGAGTTTTCTCGTGGTTTCGCCGAACCTTGTCATACAGAGTTCGGATACGTGTTTTACAATGATATGAATAAGAAACCGGTCGCACGGTCTGGATTTCAGCATACTCTGCTGGGAAACGGAGCCGTTTATGGGTTGTTATCGCCGTATAACGCTGCGATAGTAGTCAACTGTTTTACACTTAATACAAAGAGTTGAGGTTCGCTATGTCTGACGACATGTCTTCTTTTTCGCCTTCGTCAGCGGGCGAACAGGGTGTACTACGTTCTATGCAGGAGGTTGCGATGAGCTCCGAGGAAGCCAGCAAGATGCTGCGCACTTACAATATTGCCTGGTGGGGCAATAACTACTACGACGTCAACGAACTGGGCCACATCAGCGTCTGCCCGGATCCCGACGTCCCTGAAGCGCGCGTGGATCTCGCCAAACTGGTGAAAGCCCGTGAGGCTCAGGGCCAGCGTTTGCCTGCACTGTTCTGCTTCCCGCAGATCCTGCAACATCGCCTGCGTTCGATTAACGCCGCGTTCAAACGCGCGCGTGAATCCTACGGCTATAAAGGCGACTACTTCCTGGTTTACCCGATCAAGGTAAACCAGCACCGCCGCGTGATTGAATCGCTGATCCACTCCGGCGAGCCGCTGGGGCTGGAGGCAGGTTCAAAAGCCGAACTGATGGCCGTGCTGGCGCATGCGGGGATGACCCGTTCAGTGATCGTCTGTAACGGCTATAAAGACCGTGAATACATTCGTCTGGCGCTGATAGGCGAGAAGATGGGCCACAAGGTCTATCTGGTTATCGAGAAGATGACTGAAATCGCCATCGTGCTGGAAGAGGCCGAGCGTCTGAACGTGGTGCCGCGCCTTGGCGTGCGTGCGCGTCTGGCGTCGCAGGGTTCCGGTAAATGGCAGTCTTCCGGCGGTGAAAAATCCAAGTTCGGCCTCGCGGCGAACCAGGTGCTGCAGTTGGTGGAGATCCTGCGCGAGCGCGGTCGTCTGGACAGCATTCAGCTGCTGCACTTCCACCTCGGCTCGCAGATGGCCAATATCCGCGACATCGCCACCGGCGTGCGTGAATCAGCGCGTTTCTACGTTGAGCTGCACAAGCTTGGCGTGAATATTCAGTGCTTCGACGTGGGCGGTGGCCTGGGCGTGGACTACGAAGGAACCCGCTCGCAGTCCGACTGCTCGGTGAACTACGGCCTGAACGAATACGCCAACAACATCATCTGGGCGATTGGCGATGCCTGTGAAGAGCACGGCCTGCCGCACCCGACGGTGATTACCGAATCCGGTCGCGCGGTGACCGCGCACCATACGGTGCTGGTCTCTAACATTATCGGCGTTGAGCGCAGCGAAACCACCGAAGCGACGCCGCCGGCAGACGATGCCCCGCGTTCCCTGCAAAGCATGTGGGAAACCTGGCAGGAAATGCACGAGCCGGGCACGCGTCGCTCCCTACGCGAATGGCTGCATGACAGCCAGATGGATCTGCACGATATCCACGTCGGCTACTCGTCAGGCACCTTCAGCCTGCAGGAGCGCGCGTGGGCAGAGCAGCTCTATCTGAATATGTGCCATGAAGTGCAGAAGCAGCTCGACCCGAGCAACCGCGCCCACCGTCCGATAATCGACGAGCTGCAGGAGCGTATGGCGGATAAGATTTACGTCAACTTCTCGCTGTTCCAGTCGATGCCGGATGCCTGGGGTATCGATCAGCTGTTCCCGGTTCTGCCGCTGGAAGGATTGAATCACGCCCCGGAACGTCGCGCGGTGCTGCTGGACATCACCTGCGATTCTGACGGCGCCATCGACCACTACGTGGACGGCGACGGTATCGCCACGACGATGCCAATGCCGGAATACGACCCGGAGAACCCGCCAATGCTGGGCTTCTTTATGGTCGGCGCGTATCAGGAGATCCTCGGCAACATGCACAACCTGTTCGGCGATACCGAGGCGGTTGACGTGTTTGTCTTCCCTGACGGCAGCGTGGAAGTTGAGCTGTCTGACGAAGGGGATACCGTGGCGGACATGCTGGAATACGTTCAGCTGGATCCGAAAACCCTGCTCACGCAGTTCCGCGACCAGGTGAAAAACACCGGGCTGGACGATGCGCTGCAGCAGCAGTTCCTGGAAGAGTTTGAAGCGGGTCTGTACGGATATACGTATCTGGAAGACGAATAACGTTCGAAAGGGGCGTTAAAAAAGGGTCTGACGAAAGTCAGACCCTTTTGTTTTAGCTGTACTGCTCGTCGGTGAAGGTAATGGTTACCGGAGCATAGATATCAATCGGTCGATCGATTTGCAACGCCTTCCACTGTGGACGCGCGTTCATCGCACCTTTGCTCATGTCGCCATTCCACTTCTTGTGTTCCGGCGTTTTCGGCATGTCCATCCCGGTCTGACCGGTGGACGACCCCGGAGAAAGCTTAACGTCATTCCCTTTGGTGTTGCTGGATGGCGCAACGCCGTTGGTCATGTCGCCATTCCACTGCTTGTGTTCCGGCGTTTTCGGCATATCCATCCCGGTCTGACCGGTGGACGAACCCGGCGAGAGCTTGACGTCATCGCCTTTGGTGTTGCTGGATGGCGCAACGCCGTTGGTCATGTCGCCATTCCACTTCCTGTGGTCCGGTGTTTTCGGCATATCTTTACCGGTTTTACCCGTTGCAGAGCCAGGAGAGAGCACCGGATAGTTAGTTTCCGGTACGGCCCATTTCTTCACTGGCGTAACCGTTGTGGCTTCTGGTTTCGCTTTTGGCGTAACCGTTGTGGCTTCTGGTTTCGCTTTTGGCGTCAGCGGCTGGGACGTTGACGGCGCAACGTTTGGCACGGCTTCACTGCGTGCGGTTTCAGACGCGACGGCCTCCTTATGGACCACCGAAGAGGCGGACGTGGAGGTCGTTGTCGCCGTCGTTTTCTCAATCGTCATATGCTGAGAATCAGACGTTGTACGCGTCGTGGTTGTCGTCTGCTGCTGCGTTGAGCCTGGCTTAGTCGGCGTACACTTCTGAGGGCAGCCGCCATCGTCCGTATGGCCGTCATCCGGCTTCACTGGAGTATCGCTGTCTGCGTCAGCGCCGCTTTTCTTCTTACGAATCCCCGGATCGGCAAGCGTGTAGGAAATGTTATTTCCTGCTTCTTTCTCATCACGCGTGACAACCGACATTTCATCTTTATGGGTATTGAGATCGCCATTCACTGCCGCACTGGTGGTGTCACCCACGGCGATAGTGGATTTCTGCGTTTCGTTGTAGTGAATTTCATCCACGGTGTCGACGTAGATGTTACCGGAAGGCACTACGCCATTGCTCAGGCCAATGCCGCCACCGCCGTACAGACCATCCTGCTCAACGTGGTCTTCCAGCGTTTTCGCATTGATATCACCCGCAACGTTCACCGATCCGGTGCCATCCTGAGATACCAGATTAGCCCCGGTCATATTGAGGTCGCCTCCGGTTTTCACATTCAGCTCGCCGCTGGTATTGATACCGGATTGCTTCGCTGTTTTAGACGAATCGTAACTTTCAGAGCCGCCGCCCCCGTTGACGGACGCGTTCGGGATGATGCCCGCTGCCGAGACGGAGATGCCCACAGAAGCGCCCCAGTTACCGCGGCTGCTTTCGGTGTGCTCGGTATTCTGCACGGAGGTGATATTCATATCGCCTGCAACGTTAACATCCGCTTTTTCTGCATCGATGTTAGCGCCCTTCATGTTCATATCACCGCCAGCGTTCACTGTCACCGTGTTGCCGTTGATAGTACTGTTCTTATACGACGTAGAGTTACCCGAGCCGTGTTCCGTACTGCCGTTGTAATCGACTGAAATACCGCCGCTTGCGCCAGTTATATCCACTCCCACGCCTGCGGTAAGACCGCCTTTGTGTTTTTCGGTTTCATTGGTGTAAGAGGTTGTTGATTTCGCTGCGTTAATGTCCACATTACCACCCGCATTGATCTCCGTATTCTGCGAGTTCACGTTCACGCCGTTGAGCGTGGTATCGTTGGTCGAATTAATGCTGACGTTTTTAGCATTAATATTGGTGGTATTCTCCGCCGTTGCGGTGCGCGTTTCTTTCGTTTTTGTCGTGTTCCCGCCGAAAGTGACGGAGCCGCCAGCAAGATCGTTTAGCATGATGTTGGACACATCGCCCAGCACTTCCGCCGTCGTGGTTCCGCTGTTAATCGACTGGCCTTGCTGCGATTTATCAATGAGATTCCCGGTTTTGTCGATCGCATCAACTACCGCACTGTGGGCCTCACCTGAAACACCGACAAAGCGGTCTTTATGTGTGACGGTGGTTTTGGTTTCATCCTCGTATTTGGTGCTTGCGACATCCTTCGCGTTAATGCTGAGCTTATCTCCGGCGGAGAGGTCAGCGCCGCCAATATCCGCCGTTTTTCCTGCATTTACGGAACCGGAATCGGTAAAATTAATGGACGCGTTGGTGTTCTGCTTGCTCTGGGTCGACACGGTATCGGTTGTGTCTTCCATACCCACCCTGAAACCGGCAGTATCGGTGATCGGTGCGCGGCCCGGTTTGGCACCAATCGCGGAGGTTTCAGAATTACCGCCTGCGCTGGTGTAGTCGCCAGAGGTGGTATTTTTTGTGGTGCCGTCGTTTTTGCCGTAGGAAGCCGAGGCGGATTTACCGGCGCCGCTGATGCCGGCCTCAGCAACAAACTGGCGAGACTGTGTGGTGTGTTCCTCAGCGGACACGTTTTCAGACGTCTTTATCTCAACGTTTTCTGCCGCGTTGATGGAGCCGCTTTTCGCGTCAATGCTGCCGCCTTCGATGACCACATTCTTGCTGGCATCAATCTGCACATTGCCGCCAGCCTTGACGGTTGCGCCGATAGCTTCGCCGGTCACCGTTTTGGTGTCGGTGGTGGTATAGCTGGACAGACCGTTGATCTCGGTATTGATGGTACGGTTAGAATCAATCTGATGCAGGTCGTTGAAAGTGACGTCACCTTCGCTCGCCTTCATATTCACGTCCTGGCCTGCCGTAATATCAGCCGCGTTGGAAGTGATGGTTTTCGCCTGCATGTTGATACTGCCGCCTGCGGTGACGCCATCATCGTGCGCATGAATCTTCTGCTTGCCGTCTTCGCCGTGTCCGACAGATGCGGTCAGGGTGATGTCGCCCTTTTCAGCCTTCATGTCAATGTCGCCACCGGCGTTCACTGCCGCGCCGTTTGAGGCAATGCTGCCATTTTCCGACGTCATTGAGACGTTACCGCCTGCCGAGATGCCAGCATCTGTCGCATTGCTGATGTTGTTAATATCCTCTTTGGATTTCAGCGTGACGTCACCCTTAGAGGAGAGGGTACCGTTCACGTTGTTAATAGCGGTGGCATCAACTGAAAGGCTATTCCCGGCTGCAATGGACGCTGTGCCTTTACTGATATCACCGTTAGCCAGCTGGCTAAGGGTTTCAGGGCAAAGGTAGACCACCGGCACCAGCACTTCCGTCCCTTTGATGTTCTGGCTCACGAACCAGACGATATCCTGGGTTAGCCCATTGCGCTGCTCTTCGCTCAGAGGCTGCCCCACCACCAGATTTAGATCGCTGTTTTTCGCCGCAATACCGGCGTTATCCATCAGGTTTTGTACCAGCGCATCGCCTTCAAGACCGTCTCGTATCGCAAACATGCTGCCTACGGAGCGGCTGATCTCTCGACGAATCAGTTCGGAGATAAAGTAGTTATCGCCAATGACGTTAACGGTTTCGGTGGTAGTGTAATCCACCTTGTCGAAATAGTAGTCAGAGCCGCTGTACTTGCTCTGATCGATCATTTCCGGGCGCGTTTCGAAAATCGGAATGATGTGGTTGGCCGGGCCGCTGTATTCGGTACCGTTTTTCGCCGCCTCAGAGGCTTTTTTGAATTCGTCAGTGACTTCAAACATGCCCGGCAGAGAGACCAAATCCTTGATGGTCGGCAGTGGGCTGATCCCCATGGCCAGTTCATTCAGCTTTTTGGTATTGATGGCAACATCATAGCCCGCGACGGCGGTGTCGATGGTGTAGTCACCCACGTCGATATTCTCAATTTTGGCGTTTTCTTTGATTGTGCCAGCGTTAGCCAGGCCGTTATCCAGCGTGCCGCCATTGTGCGTAAAGTTACGACCCGCCGTGATTTCACCTTTTTCTGAAGGCACGAAGTAGATCATATTCGTCTTCAGAGGGGTAATGCTGGTGTCATTGCTTACCAGGTTATGCCATGCCGTGTTCAGGGTCGCGTAATCTTGCGAATTCCACGTTTCACCAAACACTTTGCTCATGACGTAGTTGAGCTGGGTTGAGTCATTCGCGGCGTCGAGAAGCGATTTATAGCTACGCTCTCTGTTTGGATCCTGGGTACCGCTTTTGGTTGCAGGTGCGCCGTCACCAAAGATGAAATCAAGGTATTGATAGAGCGAGTTGAAGGTCAGCGTCGTGTAGTGCTCTGCTGCCACCTTCCAGTAGTCGGTCAGTACTATCGGTTGCTCAAGGATGAGATTCAGATAGTCATACATGGATTCGGAGGTATAGGTTGGCGAGTTCAGCAGATTACCCGTGATGGTGATATCACGTCCCGCCTGGATCAGGCCGCCGTTATTTTTAACCTCTTTTTCGTCGAAAATGCCGCGCTGGTTAATATTAATATCTTTCCCGGCGCTGATTTCGCCGAGCTTACTCATAGCGATATCTGACGCCAGAACCGGGATGTGCAGAACCGTGGTAATCCTGACCTGCGTCATCACATTATCAATACCGGCCCATTGACCCACGGCATCCTGCGTTTGGGTTTGCGAAATGGTGCCACCCGTATAGGTGCTCTGGTTTTCCAGAGAGGCCGCATCAATATTGATGTTCTGTTCGGAGCGAATGATCCCGGCGGAGTTGATAATCGTTTTCGCGATGAGCGACATGTCACCCATGCTCAGCACGTTACCGTTATAGTCATTAACAAAGGCACCGTCGTGGGCATTCATATCCATCTTCCCTAACGACCAGAGCAGGCTGTTGCTGTTGTTCATTACCTCATTAGCGATGATGCGTAAATCACCCCCCGTGACCACAGACTTGCTGTTGATCACCTTACCGTCTGCCTGGAGCGTCAGGTTGCCGATGGCTTCCATCATGGTGTTGTTGAACAGCGTACCTTCCGTGCTGAGCGTCATATCATGACCTGCACGAATACTGCGGTTATTGTCATTCAGCGCGATGGAGTCTTTTACCTTGAGCAATAAATCGTGACCCGCTTCGAGGATGCCATTGATGTTATTGAATGAACCGGTATGGATGTTGAGGTCGTTTCTGGCAGAGGTCGTGCCGGAATCATGATTATTCAGCTGCGAGGCATTAATCGTGATGTTATTCCCGGCGATCAGGGCATTTTTTTCGTTGCTAATCGTCCCGCCCGCTACGTTAAGGTTCGTATTGTTGGCACCCGATAGTACCGCTGCATTGGCGTTGATCAGATTATTAGCGACATTAACTGACAGATCGCTTTGCGTCGACACAATCACCGCCTGTTCGGTGTTAAGCATGTTTTGCGCATTGATCGTAATGTCGCCGCCCGCCACGAGAGTGGACACCGACTGCTGCCCGTCCTCTGCGGTGAGGCTGCCAATGTTGCTCAACGTGTTGGCGACAATCTCCAGCGGGCCGTTTACAGCCTGAATGACACCGGCCGTGCGGTTGGTCAGAACGCCGATGGCGTTCAGCACCGTCTGCATATTGGCGGAGATGACCGCGCCGTCGCTGTTGATGAGCGACTCAACGTCTTCAATCGTCAGGTTACGCAGTGCAGCTAAAACATGCCCTTCACCTGTGTTGGCCAGGTTTTTGACGTTGCGAATAATCAGGTTCAGACCTGCCTGAACCACACCGTCGTTTTTCAGCTCCTCAACGGCATCGATCGCGATATTGCCATTGCCGATGATCACCGAGCGGTTGTTTAACGTCTTCACGCCGCTGATATTCAGATTGCCCTCAGAGGCAATCACTGCATCACTGCTGTTATTAAGCGTCGTGGTCGTCGCGATCGAGAGCGCATTATCCGATTTAATCATCGATGCGCCGCTGTTATTAAGGGTACCTACGTTTCTCAGCGTGGTATTTCCAGCACCGAATAGCGTTGCACCTTCAGTGTTATTGAGGGTGTTCACATCGGACAGTGACAGCGTGCCGTCAGAAATCACAAAACTGCCGGTGTTATTCAGCGTGTTGAGATGGGTAAGTTGCAGCGTCTTGCTGGCATACAGCGTGGCGGCGTTAAGGTTATCGACGGTGCTGACGCGATCGAGCGTCAGGCTACCGGCCTGAATGGTTGAGGCGTCGTTAAGCAACGATGTCGCTGTAACGGAGAGGTTTTCTCTTGCCGCGATCAGCGCGTCATGGGTGTTAGAGAGGGTGGAAATTCCGCTGGCATTGATATTATCGCCCTGGATCAGCCCATCGTCATTGTGTACTGCCAGCGCGCCGTCACCCTTTATGGTGAGGTTCTTCCCGGCAATAATGCTGCCTTTTTGACTATTCTGTAGCTCTTTTTTGACATCAAGCTGCATGTCAGTGGTCGCACTCAGCGTGCCGGCCTGGTTTTTCAGATTCGCGGTTGCGATGGTCAGTTTCTCGCTGGCACTGATGGTGCCGCTGTTACTGACGTTTGCACTGGCTTTACGGGTCTGGGTGGAGACATTACGTCCTGCAATACGTCCGGTATTGCTGAGCGTGTCGCCGCCGGATGCCAGCGTCACGTCATGCTTGTTGCTGGCAATGGTGCCGTCGTTGACGATGTTGCCGTCGGCATCAATGAAGATCAGCGCATCGTTACCGCTCAGGGTGCCGCTGTTTGAAACCTCACCGTTGACCTTAATGCGCATCTCACCGCTATTAGCGCCAATATGACCACTGTTGTTCAGGGCGCTGGCGGTCATAACCAGGTTTTTATCCGCGTAGAGGCGGCCTGCGTTGTCGAGATGGCCGACAGACAGCGTCTGGGCGTTGCTGGCATACAGGATGCCATTGTTCTTCATCGAACCTGATGCAATCCAGATATCCCCTGTGGCGCTGACGGAACCCTTGTTTTCAAACGCACCGGTCAGGTTGAACTGCAGCGTCCCTTTCTTCGCGAGAATAACGCCTTCATTGTTAGTCATGCTGCCCGCGGTAACGTTGACATTACCACTGTTGCTGACGATCTCCGCATCGGAGACGAGGGTGCTGAAGGGCACCTGCTGGCCATTCTGGATGACGACAAAATCGCCATTTTTTAACGTCACGACGCCACCGGAAATGACAGCGCCGTTAGCATCCAGCGCTTTTAGTTTTCCGGAAAGGGTGTACTGCCCGGCAACATTAATCTGAATGGCGGGTACCGCTGTTGTGGCACTGTTTTGCGCAATGATAGCAGCCGTATTTTGCAGCAGGGTTGAGGCATCAATTCGGATCGTGCCGTTACGGGAGATAACGTCGTTATTCACCGTCATGCCAGAGAGCGCATGCAGGATAATATTATTTTGCGCTTCTGTACTTCCGGTGCCGCTGCTGTTTTTGTTCAGGGCAATATTGTTGCCGCTGACAGTGACATTTTTATCGCTGCGTAAACCTGTCAGCGTCACGTCGCCGTTCGCACTGATCTCAATGTCACCCGTGGCAATAATACTGCCCTCATGACGGACGCCTGCGCCGGATTCGGTGCTGATAAGTTGAATTTTACCACCGTACATTGACCCCATCGCCCGACCGTCAATCGCGACATCCGGCGTATGGCCGTCACCCGTGGCGCGAGTCGTGTGCTGGCGGCTGGAGAGATCGTAATCGTTCTGCCCGGCAACTACCTTAACGTCCGCCTGACCGGCAATTTCACCTTCCAGTTTTGCACTTCGGCTGACAATGTCGAAGTAGCTTAGCCCTTCGGTAGAAATGCCTTGCCCTGTGAGAGACACGGTGCCTTTTTCAACAGCTAGTTTATAGTTGCCGTCCTCTTTCATCTGCACCTTACCGGTACTCAGCGTCAGGCTGTTGGCATTAATGGTGGTGGCGCCGTTAACGCTAATACCGTTTTGGTTAGCAACGATCACGTCCGCTTTTCTGCCGAAGACTTCCATCGTCCCGTTAATATAGGACGCCTGGGCTCCCGTCACTTCACTGATAATTGCTTTTGCTTCATGCTCAAGCTGGGCGTTTTTAACCGTGTAACCCCCGATCTTAGACACACCATCCTGCATGCTGTTGTTAAAAATAAGGCCATTTTTATCAACGTTAAACTGGTCGAATTTATTATGCGAGACGCCTTTCGCATTCGGATCGGTGATATTCACGACTGGCGTGCCGTTAGCCGCCTGACCCATTGTTGGCCCTTTACTCTGGCTGGCATCCGGCACCGTTGCGGCTTCGGCATTAGCTGCGAGAATACCCGCTATTGAAATAAAAAGTGGGCAAAGGTGTTTATGCAAATTCCCTGCGGTTAGCTTCGTTTTTGAGGTTTTATTATTGCTCATAAAAATTCCTTAAATTAGAACGTTACTTCCATCTTGTAATAAACGACCGTGTTATCGACGGTATTCTCTTCCAGTGAATCTGGTTTTTTTATAGGCCAGCCCGCGAGGACATACGTTGAAAAATGGCTACCGGTAGCTTTAATCCCGACAGAGCCACCCATCATGAATTGGCTATCACATACGTTGACGCCTTTAGGGCAATTATCTTTGGCAAAGCCCAGGTCATAACCTACATAGGGAATAAGCTGATAGATACCGCCGACGCCAACATCGAATGGAAACTGCAGGGTATTGGCGATCCAGCCGCCGCTATCAACCAGCAGGCTATCGTCCTTGAAGCCGCGTACGGTGAATTCATCGCCCAGCGTTAATTTTGCATCGCTAACCAGTACGTTCGGGGTGTACTGGAACCCTGCGTTGAGTTCATACACGCCACCTAAACGGCCAGACTGAAAAAGCGGACGCGTCCAGCTGGCAATGCCGTTGTACTTGACGTAATCAAGGTCAAACCCTTTAAGGTCGGCATCGTTTTTCCAGGCGGAACCAAACCAGGGAACCGCTGCCGTCACGCCCACATCGCCATAGAACCAGCCGTTCATCAGAGCGCCGACCCAGGTAGCGCCCGACGAAATCGAGGTATAGGTTTTAGAGCTGACGTCTATACGCTGGTTTTCAATGCTGTTGTTGCTATTACGTCTTTCAACTTTTGCCCACCAGCTGGTTTTACCCGTGGCGTTACGGCCGAGCATGCGGCTGACACGCAGAGAAGCACGGTCAGAATCTCCGTCAGAAGCGTAGCTGGCGTTATTGCCGGCAAGCGTTTTGTCGTAGCTGGATTTGTAATAAAGCGCGTCAAACGACCAATAACCCAGTGGGATGCTGTAACTCGTTGACCACGAATCCTGATTATCCTGGTTATTCTTCAGGTTATTCCATGAATAATAAACGTTGAAAATATCATTGATGCCGGCAATGTTTTTAGCGGTTACGCTGCCATAATACTGCTGCCAGCCGTCAGCCTTAAAGCCAGAGTTGTTAAGACCCGCGGTGACCGAAAGAGGGAATGCAGGCACGTGCAGCAGATTAAGATCGGAATAGCTGTTTATAACAGACGGTTGAATTTCAATATTGTCGTTAGGGTAAACGCGCAGCAGGTTTTCGACCATTTGATCGACATCCTGCATGTTCAGAATCTTGTCTTTCGCAAAAGGATAGGCAGTGAACATGCGCGTGCGTTCACGTAAGGACGGCGCTTGCCCGTTAACCTTAAGATCGTGTATTTTTCCCCACATCACCCGCAGAGAGAGTGTGCCCGTTTTGATATTACCGGGCTCAACACCAATCAGCGTCGTGGCATAACCACGAGAAATATAAAAATCGGTCAGTTCTTTGGCCAGTTCAAATATTTCTGTTCGACCGAGCATTTTGCCCTCATAGCGATCGATAATCGCCTGACGCTGCGGTGAGTTGTCAAACTGCGTATCATCAAGGATGACAATATGATTGACCTGAAATTTCCAGTTCGAGTCGCTGCTGGCCAGGGTTTCATCTCCGGCTTCGCGCATTTTTTTTTGTTGCTGGATTAACTGCTCGGTCCGCTTGGCTTCTTCTATTAATGCCTGGCTGGTTTGTCTTTCGAGACGATCCAGTTCCTGTTTATTTTGCTGACCAGGGAGTGCCGCCGTAGCATGAGCCACAGGAATGAACGGCACTAATAAAAGTGCATATTTTGAAAAACGCTGAAGCACGAATCTCTCCTTGATAATTATCTTAAAGCCATGGTGTATTGAATTGCGCCGACCACCCTGCCAGCACTTAATGAGTTTTCGCGATTAACCTCGGCAGGAACGAATATCTGGGCCTGATAGTTTTTAGTTAAGCGGGATGAAACCTGGAAAGGGTATTCTTTTCCAAGAACAAGGGCCGATGAGACATAAGGGCTGGATTTTTCGTAAACCATAATCGCGAAATTTTTCGCGTAGCCTTCGCCGGTCTCGACGCCCAAAAGACCGTTCATTGATGCGAATTTGGTATTGATCAGGGAAGAGAAAGTTAAGCCAACTTGTGCCTGTTCCGGGCATGTGATGGTAATAGAAAAGTCCTTTTTATCACCTTGATAATTTAGCGTATTCTGGAATGAGGCAATACTGTAGGTTCCCAAATCGACGTTGGTCGACGAGGGATAAATGGAACATGAACGCGTATTTACTTTAATTGGCGCTGAGAAATTGATAGTAAGAATACGAAGCGCATCCTCTGGCGTGAGCAAAGGTTTGACTTTTACGTTAACCATTTCGCCGGCAGGGATCTCGGATTCTCCCTGATTAATATTACCTGTCTGCACGAACTCTACCAATACGGTGCTGTTGTCGATAGAACAGCTCGGGCTGCAGGTCACCGGAGAGCCGGAGTTACCCGGCACCCAGGTGTTCCCTGCGTTGGCTGGCCATTTCATCCGAATACCGATACCCGGAATTTCGGTTGTATAGACTTTATCTACCGAGGAAGAGAGATAATTTCGGCTGTAAGCGGTGTGCCACTGCGTTTGCGTTGATTCATCACAGATATATTTGATGTTAGGTGCAGTATACGTTTTCGACCATAAGACCGTTCCAGTGGAGCCTTTATCCGCAGGGTTTAACGTAATGTCGTCTGTAATATTTAAAACCTTTTCCACGCCTTCGAGTCTGCACGCAGAGGCTTTTGCTTCAAGGGTAAACATCCATAAAACGGATAATAAAACGAGATAAAGCAGAGTAGTAATGTATTTATTCATTTTCTGTTAAAGGCCTTTGCAGAGAATATCTATCGCATTAAAGGAGGCGGCTTTATTCATGTTGCGGGTGTTTCTGTTATCAGAAAGGTGATTGACTTCTGCTGAGCACGCTTTCATCACCTTATTACTATTCCATTTAATAACGATCGGCTTGCCAGGTTCAGGTAAGGTCAGCATTGCCAGGCCACCCTGTCCGACCATACCGAGCGTGGTATTGCTACCATCGGTAATGGATGCGCCGAAGGGGATCTTTTGCCCGGAGGCATGTGTGAAGCGCACAAAGGTCTGTTGCTTCTGCTGTGTTTCCATTTTGATATGCACGGCGGCACCGGCGGTTGGCACAATGCTCTTACGCGTATCCTCTACATCGACACTCATTGATGTACCTTTTGGATCAATGAAGACATCGTTGTATCTGTAAGGCGTCAGATAGCCGACAATCCCGTAGCCGTTATCTTTAATGACCGCATTTGAATCAGGGTAAACTCTTGCCCCTTCAGCGCCTTTGGCCTCTATCACGCCAATGGTGTCGCCTAACGTTGGGGTCAAATTGACACCGCCACGGTGCACAACCACGCCACCGTTCATGTTCAAACCGCCCATGAAGCTATGGAGGGACTGGCTGAACGCGACGCCGCCGGAAGCGCTATCGCCCACATAAGACAGGTTGGTACCGAAGTTGGTTTCTGGCCTGCTGGACTCGCTGAAGTAGCCGCTAAAGCCATACTGCGATCGCTCGCCGGCCGAGCCGCTGAGCGAGGTGCGGATGGTGGCCTCATCACTGTTGTAGCTAAAGTTTGCTCCCAGGCGAGCCTGTTTTTCATAACGATGGCCGAGCGGCATAGATACGCTCAGGTAGATCGTATCGTCGTGACCACCGTCTTCATTGTTGGTTCGGCCAAGCGAAATGCCCCAGGTCGACGAGCCAAACCGGTTGTTGTATCCCAGCGCGTAGTTGGATTTTTCCGTGCGGCCCAGTTCATCGTTCCAGATGTTGCCGATGAAACCACTGACGTAGAAACTTCCCCAACCCGCAGGCAGCATCTGGTTGATGTTTGCTTCCAGGCGTTCACGATAGCGTTCGGGTAAATATCGGTCGTTACCATGCTCCAGCGCCTGCTTCACGCTGACGGCATCCGACAGCGAGTAGTAATTTTTACTGGAGTAGCGGTAACCCACCAGGCTGAAATTTGTCCCGGTTTCGGAAAGATTTTTAGCAAGGCTGATACGCAGGGACATGTCACACAGTGAGCCGCAGTCATCGCTCCCGGTGCTGGAGTTAAAGTTCGTATAAGAGCGGGTAACGTCCAGGCCTAATGCCCCCAGCGGGGTATTGATAGCCACACCACCCAGCAGGGCGTTGTAATCGCCATCAAACGCGGTTTGAGCGCCTACGTAACCGGTCAGATTATTAAGCAAACCGTACTGAAGCGTGCCTTCCGTCATCCACGGATCATCGGCAAGAAATGTGTTGCGGATTTCACCCGAGGAGACCGAATAGCGAAAATAGCCTTCGCGCAGCAGCTGCGGAACGCTGGAGTAGGGGACGGTAAAGGAATTGATGGTGCCATCGGTCTCTTTGACGGTGACTTCCAGATCGCCGTTGTAGCCCGTTGCATAGAGATCGCTGATGGCAAACTCGCCTGGGGGAACCACTTTTTCATAGAGGGTACTGCCGGACTGCTTGATGGTGACCGTCGCGTTGCTGTTGGCAAAACCACGAACGACAGGCGCATAGCTGCGCACGGAATCCGGCAGCATGCGATCGTCGGTGGCGAGTCTGACGCCGCGAATGGCCGTTGTATCAAACATCTCCCCGCTGGTGTTGAGATCGCCCAGCACCACTTCAGATTGCCAGGCCGCAATTCCCCGGCTGGCAAATGCCTGCAGATGATCGACCCCTTCATCCTCAATATCATTGCCGAGGTTCAGGGTGTCATAGGTTACAAAACGCCACGCACCGAGCGTCATAGCGGTTTGCAGGTTACCAAAGAGATAGTTGCTGGTTTCACCTAACTCACGGTTGCGCGTGCTTGAACCACTCAGCGCGTAGGAGGCCATGAGGGTAGGTTCACCGTCATCCCATAGTTCAGGGCTGATATAACCCTCTGGTGTATTGAGCAGCATCGCCTGCGGAACGGTGACATCCAGGCGCTCATCATCCTGGTTGTAGGTGACGGTCGCGCCGGGGATAAGCGTTTCGAGGATCAGGCAGCGGCCCGTCTTCCAGTTTTCCGGCAGTTTGCTGGTGTCGACATCAAAGCGGATAATCATTTCCGGCGTCATGCAGGCATTTACGCCCTGCGTATTGTTTGCCGGAATAAATGAAATGGGCCAGGTCCCTAATTTCCGCAAGTTGCTAAATACTTCCAGTTTGTAATCACCTGGCTGGATTTTATCTACCCCGTCGAACTGGCTAAGGTCTAATCCACTGTCATAGAAATTCATAAAGCCGCGAGAAAAGTTTACCGCTTTTTTTTCTGTTTCTGCGTTAACCTGGCCTGAAATGCACAATGCCAGAATCATTATCTGGCCAAGGGTACTTTTCGCTTTTTTGAGAAGCCTGTATTTATTATGGCGTGCGGACATTTGATCTTCCGAAAGGTAGAACGTATAAAAAGTTAAAAGTTATAAGTGCGCTTAATATATGCGCCTAAATCAGTGATATAATTGTATTTAAATATGCCGCGTCCACTCACTGCGCTCACCTGCGGAAAGTGATAAACCAGCGTTCCATAAGGGACAATCATGTCACCGGGGATCTCAATGTCTTTATTGTCGGCATTCGTTAGCCACACGCTCGTCATGCTCACGTGGAAAGGCGAATTATTGGTTCCCACCACGTCGTAGCCCTTTGCCACTTTACGCAGTTCCCACTTCAGATCGTCGCCCGCCTGCATGGGATTGCCTTTCAGGCCCGCAGGGCGATAGAAAAATTTGATCATCGTGCGGAACGCCATTTTTATCTGATTCCGATCCGCCTCTTCCGGCAGTTCAGGTGGAATATCCAGTACGTTTAGCCAGAGCAGGGTTTCGCGATCTTTCGGGTATTTTCCTGCGGCTTCCTCTGTCTGGAATATACGGAAAACTTTCCCTTTCTGACCGTTAACGCGCGCAGCGGGAGGGTTGATAAAGAATGGAAGATTCTCCTTCTCCGTCCCATCGGTTTTGTCGGTGCTGGAAAGCCAGACCTGCACCAGCTCCGGGTTTTTACTGAGGTTATTCACGCGAACGGTTTGTTCACTCTCGTTTGCATTGAATGCCACACGAGTTGTTAAAATTTGTATAGTGGCGTTGGCGCAGGGGAACCACGTCAATGTCACCATTAACATTACTTTGAGAATATTACTGACCATCAGGCTCAACGTTCCTAAATGTGGCAGGGAAAGCAGTGGGATCACTCCCACTGCTCAAAGGTCTTACTGGTACTTAATGGAATAAATGACGTCAGTGGTGACTTTACCGGCCGTTGCCGCACCGCCGGTGGCAACGTACTGCGCCCAGTAGTCGAAGCGAGCGGTATTACCCGAAATGACCGCTGTTTTCGGGTTATTGTTTGCGGTATTCAGATCCAAAACAGCTTTGCTGGAATCTAACAGACCGATTTCAACTTTATCGGCACCACCCGTGGTAACGGTGTTTTTCAGGTTACCGGTCGCGGTGTTGATATTGGTGCTCTGTGCCAGTTCGAAGAAGACGCTGGCGACTTTGTTGTTGGTGCAATTTGAGCCGCTCAGTTTAATGAAGAATGGCGTGTCTCCCGCGCGCTGACCCGCAGTGGCCAGCGCGGTGGTGCTGACGCTTGGCAGATGCACGGTGAAATCAGGAGAGGTGGATTCACCCTGTGCGTCACCGCCTGTAATAATACAGGTGGCGTCACTGATCGTTCCGTCAAAGGTAATTGTGCCATCTTCTGCCGCTGCTGCAGAACCCGCTCCCGCCAGAATGGTAAAAAGACCAATTTTTAAATATTTGTTCATAGATAATTCCATTTAGACATAAATTTTAATAAAGCGGCGGGATTGTAGGGAGTAAAAAAAGAGAAAACCACAGGATGAAACTAAATAAATTCCGAATTGAGACTGTCTCATGCTGTTTATGTATGTATGAATATGGTATGAGGTGTTTTTTTCTTTGAATTACAAGGGCGAAATAGATGGTGGGATGAATTAAATATTCACTTGGAAAATATATGGATTGTAAAGATTATAATATTTTTATGGCTATGATTTTATTTGGTGAATAGGATGGGTTGTCTATATATGTTGTATTTATGAGTCGCTTGAATTTAATGGATTCTGGCGCTATTCTTAGCGCCATACAGCATTACGATATGAAACGATCCCTTCCTCGTCGGGCTTAACGACGCGGAAGGGATTTTTTTTCACCTTTAGCAACGATCGTCTATCTATGATACGAGGACAGGACATGAGCACTTTAGGTCATCAGTACGATAACTCTCTGGTATCTAACGCGTTTGGTTTTTTACGCCTTCCGATGAACTTCCAGCCGTACGACAGTGATGCGGACTGGGTGATCACCGGCGTGCCGTTCGACATGGCAACGTCAGGCCGTGCGGGTGGCCGCCATGGCCCGGCGGCGATCCGTCAGGTTTCCACTAACCTGGCCTGGGAGCACAACCGCTTCCCGTGGAACTTCGACATGCGCGAGCGTCTGAACGTGGTGGACTGCGGTGACCTGGTGTACGCCTTTGGCGACGCGCGTGAGATGAGCGAAAAGCTGCAGGCCCACGCCGAGAAGTTGCTGGCTGCCGGTAAGCGCATGCTCTCCTTCGGCGGCGACCACTTCGTGACCCTGCCGCTGCTGCGCGCCCACGCGAAGCACTTTGGTAAAATGGCGCTGGTGCACTTCGATGCCCACACCGACACCTACGCCAACGGCTGTGAGTTTGACCACGGCACCATGTTCTTCACCGCGCCGAATGAAGGTCTGATCGACCCGAACCACTCCGTGCAGATCGGTATTCGCACTGAATTCGACAAAGACAACGGCTTCACCGTGCTGGATGCGGGTCAGGTTAACGATCGCGGTGTTGATGACATCCTCGCGCAGGTGAAGCAGATCGTGGGTGATATGCCTGTGTATCTGACCTTCGACATCGACTGCCTGGATCCGGCATTTGCACCGGGTACCGGTACGCCGGTGATCGGCGGCCTGACCTCAGACCGTGCCATCAAGCTGGTGCGCGGCCTGAAGGATCTCAACATTGTCGGGATGGACGTGGTGGAAGTGGCGCCTGCGTATGACCAGTCCGAGATCACTGCGCTGGCCGCAGCGACCCTGGCTCTGGAAATGCTCTACATCCAGGCAGCCAAAAAAGGCGAATAAGCCTCTTCTGGCGTAAAAAAAACCTCTCCCTGGAGAGGTTTTTTATTGCCTTTAAAAGACGTTAAACGGGTATTCCACGTAAGCGCGGATCTCGTCCCCGCCCACGTTATAATCGCTGGCGTTGCTGGAGACGCGCAGTACGGAATAGCGCAGTTTCAGTTTCAGATCCTTCGCCGGGCCTTCCTGCACCTGGTACTGGATCTGATTAAACCACTCGTGCTCTTTGCCGTTGCTGGTTTCTGCGGTTTTGATGTTGTCCCCGCGCACGTAGGCGGTGGTCCAGCTCAGACCCGGCAGGCCAAGGCCACCAAAGTCCAGACCGTAGGATGCCTGCCAGGAACGTTCATCTTCGCCGTTAAAATCAGACCAGTAGGAGTTTGCCAGCCAGATGGTGTTACCGCCATCACCCACGCCGCCCTGGTCGCGGTAGCCGCCGTAGTTGTAGCCGGTGCTGCCGCTGCTCTGCTGGTACGCCACTTTGAACGTGTGAATATCCCAGATGTAGCTCGCCGCCAGGCTCCAGATAGCGTTGCTGCGGCCCGTGTCGAGGCTGTCCGCATAACTCTGGTCCAGACGGGAGTTATAACCGTTGAAGTCGAGCACCAGCTGCTGCCCGGTGCTGAACGGCTGTTTGAAGTTCAGGCCCAGATATTGCTTGTTCATCACCTCTTCATTGTGAGAGGCGTAAAGCGCGCCGCTGAACTGGTCGTTGAACTGGTAGCTCGCGCCGCCGAAGGAGAGGCTCTTCAGCCCGCTGTCGTGGCGGTCGTCACTTTTACGCTGCTCGTCCGTGAAATAACCGGCATTGATTTCCAGACCATCGATCTCTTTTGAGGTCAGCATGGCACCGGTATAGCTTTCAAACAGCAGGCGGGAGCTGTCGGCATTCACGATAGGCAATTCTGGTCGCTGATTCCCGTAGCTCAGTACGGTATTCGAGATGCGCATTTTGGCGGTTGCGCCAAACTTTGCCAGATCGGATTTTGCCCGGCCGTCGTCTTCCTGCTTAAAGAAGTCGATGCCGCCCGCGCCGCTCTTGCCGCGGCCGCCGTCCAGGCGCACGCCGTATTGAGCAATACCGTCCACACCAAAGCCAACCGGTCCTTCGGTATAGCCGGATGCAAACGTGGCGATGATCCCCTGACCCCATTCGGCTTTATCCTGCTGGCCCTGATGATAATCACGGCTGATATACGCATTGCGTAAAAACAGGTCCAGATGGCTGTCGTCAATAAAACCCTGGCTGTCGGATTGCTGGCTTGCAGCGGCAGGTAATGCGGCAAATAAACTTAAAGCAATTAATGATAATTCTTTTTTCACGGAGGGAACGTCTCTGTCTGGATATATTAATTGAATAACTGCAGGGGGGATAATTACCGGAAAAAGTGACCTTTGCAATAATTATGTGACCAGGTGTTTCGATGTGACAGGGCAGATTTGGCGGGGCTTTCAGGAGTGTTATCGATACGTGCTGTTAAGTTAACAATTCATGCGAAATAAAAAGGAGGCAAAACTGCCTCCTTCTGAAATTATTTAATTCCGTCTGCGGCCATACGGTCGCGAATATGCTGTGCGCGTTCTTCTGAGGCAGGGTGATCGTCAAACATGGAGCTTTGACGTCCCGCTTCCAGCTTGGCCAGCTTTTCGAAGCTGGTGGCTAAACCGGATGGATTAATGCCGCGTTTGCGCAACAGATCGTAGGAGTAGTCATCCGCTTCGGACTCCTGACGCTGGGAGAACTGAGAGTTCACCAGCTTTTCACCTACGTCGCCCAGCTGTGACTGCGACAGGCTGCCAACGATACCGCCTGCAGAGGCTGCCGCTGCGCGGATGGCATTGGTGCCCAGGGCTACCTGCATCCCTTTCTTCACGTGGCCCAGGGCAACGTGGCCCATTTCATGGCCGATAACCGCTTCCACTTCGTTGTCGGTCATCATGTCCATCAGCCCGCTGTAAACGCGGATACAGCCGTTTGCCATCGCGAAGGCGTTGACGTCTTTCGCCATGTACACCTTGTAGTTCACCGGCTGGCCGTTGATGTTATCGCCCAGCGCGGAAGCAATCTTATTCAGACGCTGCGTGTAGGTACTGTTAGCCGGCGCAAGCGTGGCTTTTCCGTCCATATCTTTACAGGCCTGGTCGCTCAGCGCTTTTACCTGCGCATCGCTCAGGGAATAGGCCTGAAAGGCCTCTGCGCCTGACGTCATCAGACCGTTAGAGTCCATATTCTGACAGCCGCTCAGCAGGAGCGTTGTACCCAGGGCCAGCACTATTGCACGCATTTTCATGAGGTTGCTTCCGTACTCGTTAATCTGAATAAAATCCGAAAAGTGCACCGTCAGCGAAGCCGGTGTTGGGCTAAGTATAAGGAATATCTACAGGGCCGGGCGAGCAGATTGCGCAACATGCGAGCATGATCCAGAGATTTCTTAACAAGCAAAAGAATGCTCCATGTACATGACTTGCGGCTTGGGTTACATTGTTGGCACTTTTTTCCGGCGTAGCCCAAAACGCGCTGTCGTCAAGGGCATGGCCTTTAACAGTCCGATCTGGAGTTAAAATGTCCTCACGTAAAGAGCTTGCTAATGCTATTCGTGCGCTGAGCATGGACGCAGTACAGAAAGCCAAATCCGGCCACCCAGGGGCCCCTATGGGTATGGCTGATATCGCCGAAGTTCTGTGGCGCGATTTCCTGAACCACAACCCGCAGAACCCGTCATGGGCTGACCGCGACCGCTTCGTGCTGTCAAACGGCCACGGCTCTATGCTGATCTATAGCCTGCTGCACCTCACCGGCTACGATCTGCCTATCGAAGAGCTGAAAAACTTCCGCCAGCTGCACTCTAAAACTCCAGGTCACCCGGAAGTGGGCTACACCGCTGGCGTAGAAACCACCACCGGCCCGCTGGGTCAGGGTATTGCTAACGCTGTGGGTATGGCGATTGCTGAGAAGACCCTGGCGGCGCAGTTCAACCGTCCTGGCCACGACATCGTTGACCACTTCACCTACGCGTTCATGGGCGATGGCTGCATGATGGAAGGCATTTCTCACGAAGTGTGCTCCCTGGCAGGTACCCTGAAGCTGGGTAAACTGGTTGCGTTCTATGACGACAACGGTATCTCCATCGACGGTCACGTTGAGGGCTGGTTCACTGACGACACCGCTGCACGTTTCGAAGCCTACGGCTGGCACGTTGTGCGTGGCGTTGATGGCCACGATGCTGACTCGATTAAACGTGCAGTAGAAGAAGCGCGCGCTGTGACGGACAAACCGTCCCTGCTGATGTGCAAAACCATCATCGGCTTCGGTTCTCCGAACAAAGCGGGTACGCACGACTCCCACGGCGCGCCGCTGGGCGACGCGGAAATCGCACTGACCCGCGAAGCGCTGGGCTGGAAATACCCTGCATTCGAAATCCCATCTGAGATCTATGCTCAGTGGGATGCAAAAGAAGTAGGCCAGGCAAAAGAAGCGGCATGGAACGAGAAGTTCGCTGCTTACGCGAAAGCCTTCCCACAGGAAGCGGCTGAATTCACCCGTCGTATGAAAGGTGACATGCCGTCTGACTTCGACGCGAAAGCGAACGAATTCATCGCTAAGCTGCAGGCGAACCCGTCTAAAATCGCGAGCCGTAAAGCGTCTCAGAATGCCATTGAAGCGTTCGGTCCTCTGCTGCCTGAATTCCTCGGCGGCTCCGCTGACCTGGCGCCATCTAACCTGACCCTGTGGTCCGGTTCTAAGCCAATCAACGAAGACACTGCCGGTAACTACATCCATTACGGTGTACGTGAATTCGGTATGACAGCGATTGCCAACGGTATCTCCCTGCACGGTGGTTTCCTGCCGTACACCTCTACCTTCCTGATGTTCGTGGAATATGCGCGTAACGCCGTGCGTATGGCGGCGCTGATGAAACAGCGTCAGGTGATGGTCTATACCCACGACTCCATCGGTCTGGGCGAAGACGGTCCAACTCACCAGCCGGTAGAGCAGGTGGCTTCCCTGCGCGTGACCCCGAACATGAGCACATGGCGTCCATGTGACCAGGTTGAATCCGCGGTGGCGTGGAAATACGGCGTTGAGCGTCAGGACGGTCCTACCGCGCTGATCCTCTCCCGTCAGAACCTGGCGCAGCAGGAACGTACCCCAGAGCAGCTGGCGAACATCGCGCGCGGCGGTTATGTGCTGAAAGATTGCGCGGGCCAGCCAGAGCTGATCTTCATCGCTACCGGTTCTGAAGTTGAACTGGCCGTTGCTGCATGGGAAAAACTGACTGCCGAAGGCGTGAAGGCGCGCGTGGTTTCCATGCCGTCTACCGACGCGTTCGACAAGCAGGATGCTGCTTACCGTGAATCCGTACTGCCTAAAGCGGTTTCCGCGCGTGTGGCAGTGGAAGCGGGTATCGCTGACTACTGGTTCAAATACGTGGGTCTGAACGGCGCTATCGTCGGTATGACCACCTTCGGTGAATCTGCTCCGGCAGAACTGCTGTTCGAAGAGTTCGGCTTCACCGTTGAGAACGTTGTCGCGAAGGCGAAAGAACTGCTGTAATCACCATTTTGCCCGGTGGCGCTTATGCTTACCGGGCCTACAAATGGCTCGAAAGTAGGCCGGGTAAGCGCTAGCGCGCCACCCGGCTTTTTTGTAAGCATTATTCCACCTAAAATGTGACGCAAGTCATATAGCTCGCTTATTCATCTGGACAGACATTCCTTTTATTCCCCGATTCGCTTATTCTTGCTGAAGCGTTTCAGTCGATTAAATGTTCGACAAATGACCAATCAATCGCAGTTTGTGACAGCAAGGATTCCCCTTCGGGCGTAGCTGGATTACTCTTTCAGCCACCTCAAACTCAGGGATTGCTTTGCAGGAGATCTATGACCGTACGCGTAGCGATTAACGGCTTCGGTCGCATCGGGCGTAATGTGATTCGTGCTTTGTATGAATCCGGACGTCGGGCGGAAATGACCGTGGTGGCAATCAATGAACTGGCGGATGCTGCGGGCATGGCGCATTTGTTGAAGTATGACACCAGCCACGGACGCTTTGCCTGGGATGTACGCCAGGAAAGAGATCAGCTTTTTGTGGGTGATGACGCTATTCGTGTGCTGCATGAGAACAGCATCTCCGGGCTACCCTGGCGTGAACTGGGTGTGGATGTGGTGCTTGACTGTACCGGTGTGTATGGCAATCGCGAACATGGCGAAGCGCATCTCTCTGCAGGTGCGAAAAAAGTCCTGTTTTCTCATCCCGGCAGTAACGACCTCGACGCGACCGTCGTGTTTGGCGTCAACCAGCATGAGCTGCAAGCCGAACATCGCATTGTTTCCAACGCCTCCTGTACCACCAACTGCATTATTCCGGTCATCAAACTGTTAGACGATGCGTATGGCATTGAGTCCGGCACCGTGACCACGATTCACTCCGCCATGCACGATCAACAGGTCATTGACGCTTACCACCCGGATTTACGGCGCACGCGTGCAGCGAGCCAGTCAATCATTCCGGTGGATACAAAGCTGGCTGCTGGGATCACGCGAATTTTTCCGCAGTTCAACGATCGTTTTGAGGCGATTGCCGTGCGCGTCCCGACGATCAACGTCACCGCGATCGACCTTAGCGTGACGGTGAAAAAACCGGTAAAAGCCTGTGAAGTCAACCTGTTGCTGCAAAAAGCGGCACAGGGGGCATTTCATGGTATAGTTGACTATACGGAATTACCGTTGGTCTCAGTAGATTTTAACCACGACCCGCACAGCGCCATCGTCGATGGCACGCAAACGAGGGTCAGTGGCGCACACCTTATCAAGACGCTGGTCTGGTGTGATAACGAATGGGGCTTTGCTAACCGAATGCTCGACACCACGTTAGCAATGGCTGCTCAAGGTTTCAGGTAAGGCGCATCGTGCGTCTGCAAAACTTTAAGAATCAACGAGAGGATTCACCATGTCTGTAATTAAGATGACCGATCTGGATCTGGCTGGTAAACGCGTTTTCATCCGTGCCGATCTGAACGTACCGGTTAAAGATGGCAAAGTGACCAGCGACGCGCGTATACGTGCATCTCTGCCAACCATTGAGCTGGCTCTGAAGCAGGGCGCGAAAGTGATGGTCACCTCCCACCTGGGTCGTCCAACTGAAGGCGAGTACAACGAAGAGTTCTCTCTGCTGCCAGTGGTTAATTACCTGAAAGACAAACTGTCCAACCCGGTTCGCCTGGTGAAAGATTACCTGGACGGCGTTGACGTTGCAGCCGGTGAACTGGTTGTTCTGGAAAACGTTCGCTTCAACAAAGGCGAGAAGAAAGACGACGAAACCCTGTCCAAAAAATACGCTGCACTGTGCGACGTATTCGTGATGGATGCATTCGGTACGGCTCACCGTGCTCAGGCGTCTACCCATGGTATCGGTAAATTCGCAGACGTAGCGTGTGCCGGTCCTCTGCTGGCTGACGAACTGGAAGCGCTGGGTAAAGCACTGAAAGAGCCTGCTCGTCCGATGGTCGCTATCGTTGGTGGTTCTAAAGTTTCTACCAAACTGACCGTTCTGGATTCTCTGTCTAAAATCGCTGACCAGCTGATCGTTGGCGGTGGTATCGCGAACACCTTCGTTGCCGCTCAGGGCCACAACGTCGGTAAATCCCTGTACGAAGCAGACCTGGTTGACGAAGCCAAACGCCTGCTGGGTACCTGTGATATCCCGGTTCCAACTGACGTTCGCGTCGCGACCGAGTTCTCCGAAACCGCAACCGCGACCCTGAAATCTGTAAACGACATCAAAGACGAAGAGCAGATTCTGGACCTGGGCGACGTTTCTGCACAGAAACTGGCTGAAATCCTCAAAAACGCAAAAACTATCCTGTGGAACGGTCCTGTTGGCGTGTTCGAATTCCCGAACTTCCGCAAAGGGACTGAAATCGTGGCTAACGCAATCGCAGACAGCGAAGCGTTCTCTATCGCAGGCGGTGGTGACACCCTGGCAGCAATCGACCTGTTCGGTATCGCTGACAAGATCTCCTACATCTCCACTGGTGGCGGCGCATTCCTCGAATTCGTGGAAGGCAAAGTACTGCCAGCAGTAGCAATGCTCGAAGAGCGCGCTAAGAAGTAAGCCATTCAAGGGCAGGGAAACCTGCCCAATTTTCAGCGCGCTTTTAAGAGCTCGCACCTTTTCTAACGGCCGAAGATACAGGACTAAGCAACATGTCTAAAATTTTTGATTTCGTAAAACCTGGCGTTATCACTGGTGATGACGTACAGAAAGTGTTCCAGGTAGCTAAAGAAAACAACTTCGCTCTGCCAGCAGTTAACTGCGTGGGTACCGACTCCATCAACGCCGTACTGGAAACTGCTGCTAAAGTTAAAGCTCCAGTTATCGTTCAGTTCTCTAACGGCGGCGCTGCGTTCATCGCAGGTAAAGGCGTGAAAACTGACATTCCTCAGGGTGCTGCAATCCTGGGTGCTATCTCTGGTGCGCACCACGTACACCAGATGGCTGAACACTACGGTGTTCCAGTTATCCTGCACACTGACCACTGCGCGAAGAAACTGCTGCCGTGGATCGACGGTCTGCTGGACGCGGGTGAAAAACACTTCGCGGCAACCGGTAAGCCACTGTTCTCTTCTCACATGATCGACCTGTCTGAAGAGTCACTGCACGAAAACATCGAAATCTGCTCCAAGTACCTGGCGCGCATGGCCAAAATGGACATGACCCTGGAAATCGAACTGGGTTGCACCGGCGGTGAAGAAGACGGCGTGGACAACAGCCACATGGACGCTTCTGCACTTTACACCCAGCCAGAAGACGTTGATTACGCTTACACCGAGCTGAGCAAAATCAGCCCACGCTTCACCATTGCAGCGTCCTTCGGTAACGTACACGGCGTTTACAAACCAGGTAACGTGGTTCTGACCCCAACTATCCTGCGTGATTCTCAGGAATACGTTTCCAAGAAACACAACCTGCCGCACAACAGCCTGAACTTCGTCTTCCACGGCGGTTCCGGTTCTTCTGCTCAGGAAATCAAAGACTCCGTAAGCTACGGCGTTGTGAAAATGAACATCGACACCGACACCCAGTGGGCAACCTGGGACGGTATCCTGCAGTACTACAAAGCGAACGAAGCTTACCTGCAGGGCCAGCTGGGCAACCCGAAAGGCGAAGACCAGCCGAACAAGAAATACTACGATCCACGCGTATGGCTGCGCGCAGCGCAGACGTCCATGGTGACCCGTCTGGAGCAGGCTTTCAAAGAACTGAACGCGATCGACGTTCTGTAATTTGAGCTGCTAACAGCATCAGAAGGCCCGCAAATGCGGGCCTTTTTTTATGCTTTTTCAATACTCTGCCAGCCCTGTTTTTGTGATCTGTTTGGCAAAGCCGGTGCTTTTTGTTTACCCTTTACTGACCTGCCTGTCTCCATGGGGGATGGATTTTGTGTTTTGGTTTAACAAAAGGAAGAATAAATGGAACAACTCGATGTTGTAGACAGCATCAATAATGCCGGTAACTGGCTGGTGCGCAACCAGGCCCTGCTGCTGAGCTATGCCGTGAACATCGTCGCGGCGATTGCCATCATCATCGTCGGGATGATCGTGGCGCGTATTGTCTCGAATACGGTTAACCGCGTAATGCTGGCCCGTCACATTGACGCCACGGTGGCAGACTTCCTCTCCGCACTGGTGCGCTACGGCATTATCGCCTTCACGCTGATTGCCGCGCTGGGCCGTGTGGGGGTGCAAACCGCCTCCGTCATTGCCGTTCTCGGTGCCGCCGGTCTGGCCATTGGTCTGGCACTGCAGGGCTCGCTTTCAAACCTGGCGGCAGGCGTGCTGCTGGTGACCTTCCGTCCGTTCCGCTCCGGCGAATACGTTGACCTTGGCGGCATTGCCGGAACCGTGCTGCAGGTGCAGATTTTCTCAACGACTATGCGTACCGTCGATGGCCGCATCGTGGTTGTGCCGAACGGGAAAATTATCGCGGGCAACATCATCAACTTCTCCCGTGAGCCGGTGCGTCGTAACGAACTGATTATCAGCGTGGCATACGACTCCGACATCGATCAGGTGAAGTCGCTGATTACCAACATCATTGCTTCTGACGATCGCATTCTGAAAGACAAAGAGCAGACGGTTCGCCTGAATGAACTCGGCGCTTCCTCCATTAACTTTGTGGTGCGTATCTGGAGTAAAAGCAGCGATCTGCAAAACGTGTACTGGGACGTGCTGGAACGCATTAAGCGCGACTTCGACGCCAACGGCATCAGTTTCCCGTATCCGCAGATGGACGTGAATCTTAAACGCGAGAAAGCCGCCGAGTAATCCCCCGACGTTGTAGGCCCGGTAATCGCTAGCGCCACCGGGCTTTACCTTCATAAGCTCCGCTAATACCCAATTAATATTATCCATTTCATCTAATGTGATTCGCGCAGTATAGTCAGCTTCCAGAACAACTCTGCGAGAAAATCATCATGCTATCTTATTATTTTCAAGGGCTTGCCTTAGGTGCAGCCATGATCCTTCCCCTCGGCCCGCAAAATGCGTTCGTGATGAATCAGGGCATCCGCCGCCAGTACCATCTGATGATTGCCCTGTTGTGCGCGGTAAGCGATTTGCTGCTGATCTGTGCCGGGATTTTTGGCGGCAGCGCGCTGCTGATGCAGTCTCCGTGGCTGCTGGCGCTGGTCACCTGGGGCGGCGTGGCGTTTCTGCTCTGGTACGGATTCGGCGCGCTGAAAACGGCGATGAGCAGCAACCTCGAACTGGCGAGCGCGGAGGTTATGAAGCAGGGCCGCTGGAAGATTATCGTCTCCATGCTGGCGGTGACCTGGCTTAACCCGCATGTGTATCTCGACACCTTCGTCGTGCTGGGCAGCCTGGGCGGTCAACTGGACGTTGAGCCGAAACGCTGGTTTGCGCTCGGTACGGTCAGCGCCTCTTTCCTGTGGTTCTTCGGTCTCGCCATTCTGGCGGCATGGCTGGCGCCCCGCCTGCGTACGGCCAAAGCCCAGCGCATCATTAATACCCTGGTCGGCCTGGTGATGTGGTTTATCGCTTTCCAGCTGGCGAAAGAGGGGATTCATCATGTCCAGGAATTGTTCAACTAATCCTTGTCTTATGGACAACTGAATAAGACCCGCTAAGCTTGCTGGCATGCGCCCTGTTATTGGGGCACTCTTCGCAACATGGAGGAATGACAGTGAAGTTTAAAGTGATGGCCCTGGCGGCATTAGTGAGTTTCGGTGCGGTGTCGGTGCAGGCAAGCGAATTGCCGGATGGCCCGCACATCGTCACGTCAGGCACCGCAAGCGTGGACGCGGTACCCGATGTTGCAACCCTGGCAATTGAGGTGAATGTGGCGGCGAAAGATGCAGCGACGGCCAAGAAGCAGGCTGACGATCGCGTTGCGCAATACCTCTCTTTCCTCGAGCAGAACGGTGTCGGTAAAAAAGATATCAACTCTGCGAACCTGCGTACTCAACCCGATTACGACTACCAGAATGGCAAAAGCATCCTGAAAGGCTACCGTGCGGTGCGTACCGTTGAAGTGACCGTGCGTCAGCTGGATAAGCTTAACTCGCTGCTGGACGGTGCGCTGAAGGCGGGCCTGAACGAGATCCGTTCCGTGTCGCTGGGCGTTGCGCAACCGGAGAAGTACAAAGACGAAGCGCGTAAAGCGGCGATTGATGATGCCATTCACCAGGCGGAACAGCTGGCTTCTGGCTTTAAGAGCAAGCTCGGTCCGGTTTACAGCGTGCGTTACCACGTCTCTAACTACCAGCCAAGCCCGATGGTTCGTATGATGAAGGCTGACGCAGCGCCGGTATCCGCTCAGGAAACTTACGAGCAGCCGACAATCCAGTTCGACGATCAGGTGGATGTGGTGTTCCAGCTTGAACCTGTTGCAGCACAGCCGAAACCGGCTCAGTAATCTGTAGGCCGGGTAAGGCGTAGCCGCCACCCGGCTTTTCTTTTTAATCCTGTCTCAATACCTTATGCCCGTACGCCAGCAGCGCGTCAGTGACGTTGCGCATCATGCGGCT
The DNA here is from genome assembly GCF_043945315.1 of Enterobacter cloacae complex sp. 2024EL-00227. Taxonomy (NCBI): domain Bacteria; kingdom Pseudomonadati; phylum Pseudomonadota; class Gammaproteobacteria; order Enterobacterales; family Enterobacteriaceae; genus Enterobacter; species Enterobacter cloacae complex sp. 2024EL-00227. The sequence continues at coordinate 339,435 of NZ_JBIMQP010000004.1, read as the reverse complement.
TTCCGGCGCAAAACGGTGCCAGTAGAGCATCCGACGCTGATAAAGCCCCGGCGTTAAGTCAATCAGCTCACCGCTTTTCAACTCTTTCTCAATCTGCAGGTGCGGGATCATGCAGCAGGTCGTGCCCTGGCGTGCAAGCTGAACGAAGGCTTCTGACGAGTTCACGATATGGCACGGCACGCTGCCCGGCGGCAGGTCGAAGTTTTGCTGCAGGAACGCCTGATGCATATCGTCCAGATGGTCGAAGGCCACGGCAGGGGCTTTCAGCAGCGCCGCGCGGGTGACGCCGTTGGGGAAGTAGCGTTCCGCAAAGGCTTTTGAACCCACAAACAGATAGTCCAGGGCGCCTAACTGATCGACAAGGCAGCTTGGCAGCGCCTGAGGCTGAATACTGACCGCCCCAACCACTTCACCGCGACGCAGGCGCTCCTGGGTGCGGGTTTCGTCTTCAACCTGCAAATTCAGACGGATAGGGGAGTCCGCGAGGACCGGCGCCAGGGCCGGCAGCAGCCAGGTTGCCAGACTGTCGGCGTTGACCGCCAGAGAGAGCAGCAGCGGCGTAGAGCCCGTTTGTTCGTCACCCAGCCACTCGTCTTCCAGCAGTTCAACCTGACGCAGCAGAGCGAGGAGCTTTTGCCCTTGCTCTGTTGGACGTGGCGGCACGGTACGCACCAGCAGCGGCTGGCCGAACATGTTTTCAAGCTGTTTGATACGCTGAGAGACGGCGGACTGCGTGATGCAAAGCTTTTGCGCCGCGCGCTCAAAGCCTCGTTCACGAATAACTGCATCAAGTGCCTGTAGTGTTCTGTAGTCCGGACGTTTCATTGCTCTGGCTGGCTCCTTAATTTTGCTTATTCTGCACTATGACACAATTTTCCCTTTGTGGCAGACGAATTCCATTCGACGTGTTCTATAATGCGCCCTGAGTTTTCACACCACAGGCAAAACGATCATGACGCAGGATGAACTGAAAAAAGCAGTAGGATGGGCCGCTCTCCAGTACGTACAGCCGGGTACCATTGTCGGTGTCGGTACGGGATCAACCGCGGCACACTTTATCGATGCGCTGGGCACGATGAAGGGGCAGATCGAGGGCGCGGTTTCCAGCTCTGATGCTTCCACGGAAAAGCTGAAAAGCCTCGGCATTACCGTTTTCGATCTTAACGAAGTGGATCGTCTGGGGATTTACGTTGATGGCGCGGATGAAATCAACGGCCACATGCAGATGATCAAAGGCGGCGGCGCGGCGCTGACGCGCGAAAAAATCATCGCCTCCGTTGCGGACAAGTTTATCTGCATCGCCGACGCCTCCAAGCAGGTGGACATTCTGGGGAATTTCCCGCTGCCGGTTGAAGTGATCCCGATGGCCCGCAGCGCGGTTGCCCGTCAGCTGGTCAAGCTGGGCGGTCGTCCGGAATATCGTCAGGGCGTAGTGACCGACAACGGCAACGTGATCCTCGACGTTCACGGTCTGGAAATTCTTGACGCGATTGCGCTGGAAAACGCCATCAACGGCATTCCAGGCGTAGTGACCGTAGGGCTATTCGCCAACCGTGGCGCGGATGTGGCGCTGATCGGCACCGCTGACGGCGTGAAAACCATCGTAAAATGATCTGACGGGGGGAGTCCTCCCCCCGCTAAAAAATTTTTGAAACGCTAAATTCGGTGACTTGTGTCACGTTTTTATGCCTCTTTTGCCGATCCTTCCGCGTTTGTAAATTTCCATAGCATTTTCCTCTGCCATTTTGCGCTGTATGACTTTCCTTCAGCGTACTGACGCAAACGTTCATATTGCTGCAATAGTTTTTTTTGATATGTTGGCTACAGCGGATTTATATCCAGCACAACATCAGTTCAGACAAAAACAGGGTCGGGTAAATGGCAAAGGTATCACTGGAGAAAGACAAGATTAAATTCCTGCTGGTCGAGGGCGTGCATCAAAAAGCAATCGATAGCCTTCGTGCGGCAGGTTACACCAACATCGAATTTCACAAAGGCGCGCTTGATACCGAAGAGCTGAAAGCGTCCATCCGTGATGCCCACTTCATTGGCCTGCGATCCCGTACTCACCTGACTGAAGATGTGATTGCCGCGGCGGAAAAGCTGGTGGCTATCGGCTGCTTCTGCATCGGTACCAACCAGGTTGACCTGAATGCTGCTGCAAAACGCGGTATTCCTGTCTTTAACGCCCCGTTCTCCAACACCCGTTCCGTGGCGGAGCTGGTGATTGGCGAACTGCTGCTGCTCCTGCGCGGCATTCCGGAGGCTAACGCTAAAGCACACCGCGGCGTCTGGAACAAACTGGCTGCGGGCTCCTACGAAGCCCGTGGGAAAAAACTGGGTATCATCGGCTATGGCCACATCGGTACCCAACTGGGGATTCTGGCGGAATCTCTCGGTATGCATGTCTATTTTTACGATATCGAAAGCAAGCTGCCGCTGGGCAATGCCACCCAGGTTCAACACCTGTCTGACCTGCTGAACATGAGTGACGTGGTAAGCCTGCACGTGCCGGAAAATGCGTCCACCAAAAACATGATGGGCGCAGAAGAGCTGGCGCTGATGAAGCCGGGCTCACTGCTGATTAACGCCGCGCGCGGCACGGTGGTCGATATCCCTGCGCTGTGCGATGCGCTGAAGCGTAAGCATCTGGCAGGGGCGGCCATCGACGTTTTCCCAACGGAGCCCGCCACCAACAGCGATCCGTTCACCTCTCCGCTGTGCGAGTTCGACAACGTGATCCTGACGCCACACATCGGCGGATCTACGCAGGAAGCGCAGGAGAATATCGGTCTGGAAGTGGCAGGTAAGCTGAGCAAATACTCCGACAACGGTTCTACGCTCTCTGCGGTGAACTTCCCGGAAGTGTCTCTGCCGCTGCACGGCGGTCGTCGTCTGCTGCACATCCACGAAAACCGTCCAGGCGTGCTCACCGCGATCAACCAGATCTTTGCCGAGCAGGACGTCAACATTGCCGCGCAGTATCTGCAGACCAACTCGCAGATGGGCTATGTGGTCATTGATATCGAAGCGGATGACGATGTGGCCGAGAAAGCGTTGCTGAGCATGAAGGCCATTCCAGGGACGATTCGCGCGCGTCTGCTTTACTGATGGTGCGGTCTGTGGTGTCGGGGGGCGCTTACGCTTAACCGACCTACAATGTGTGAGGATTTACGTAGGCCGGGTAAGGCGTAGCCGCCACCCGGCTTTATGCTACCAAAGCCACGTTTTACTGGGCGTCACTACCGCCGGCAACGGCACATCCCATTTCTCCACCGGCAACGCCTCCACGCCCTGGCAATCATGCGCGTAGCCTACCGGCTGCAACCCATACTGCTGCCAGTTTTGTAGCGTTCTGTCGTAAAAACCACCGCCCATTCCCAGGCGCTGTCCCTGCTCATCAAACGCCACCAGCGGCGTAATCAGCACATCCAGCTGTGACAGCGGCAGCACGTCGCGCACATCGAGTTTCGGCTCGGTGATTTTCAGACGATTCACCACCAGCTCGCTGTGCGGGTGATAGTGCAAAAAAAGCAGATTGCCTTCGCTGAACGGGTGCAGCACCGGCAGGTATACCTTCTTCCCGGCGCGCCAGAGCTGCTCTATCAGCGGTTGGGTGTCCAGCTCGCCGTCAAACGACAGAAACAGGGCAACCGTGCGCGCCATCACGACAGGGGGATACGCCATCATACGGGCGGCGGCCTGCTGGGCAAAATGCGCTTGCTGTTCTGGGGTTAACGCACGACGGCGCTGGCGAATGAGCTGACGGATGTCCTGGCGTGAAGCCGAAACTTCAGGGAATTGAGTCATGGTAGTCGGTAGAAGAAAAGAGAGGGAATCTCCGAGATGCCGCCGCAGGCTGTAACCCTTGAACCCTTGGTTCAAGGTGAATGTGTCGTCATAGTTTTAAGGCTTCTCGGACGGACCGAGCATGCTCACCAACCATGGAGCGCCACATTCTTGTGGTATGAAATATCGGCTCAGGGGACTGGCCCGCTTGCGAACATCTCAGAGAAATTTTGTCTTCACAGTTACTCTACCATAGTCAACTGAGAAGTGTTATTCAAACTTGGGTCCCGGTCTTTCGGGATTGCGACCTTGATCAAGCAATGCTTGTTCTATGGTCTGCTGGAGCATTTTTATGCGCTGCTCCATGCTTGCCGCGTAGTCGCGGGTCTTCGCTTTTTCCTGAGTCAGTTCATAGCTGATGTTCAACGCGGCGATGAAAACCAGCTGCTCAGTATTTGTGACTCTAGTGCGTTCTTTTAGATCTTGCAACCGCTGATTCAAATCGTCCGCAGCCTGATTCAAAGCATCCCTTTGTTCAGGCGGACAATTCACTCGCAGTGAACGGCCAAAAATCTGGAGATCGACGGGTTGTGCAGACATGCCACCTTCCTGCTGATTGACTGCGCTGCCTTCGCTTACTGCCCCAGGGGCTGCGAAGGGGCGACACTATAGCTACCCTGATGTGAAGATACAAGCCCTTTTCTGGTATCACCAGGGTCCAAAGTGGTAGCATATCATGAAACTTCCCCCCAATGATGACGAATGCGCATGTCTATACAGAACGAAATGCCTGGTTACAAGGATTTAAACCAGTTACTGAACCAGCAGGGAGTCGGTTTAACCCCTGCCGAAATGCACGGTCTGATCAGTGGCATGCTGTGCGGCGGAAACAGCGACAGCTCCTGGCAGCCGCTGATCCACGACCTCACGAATGAAGGGCTGGCGTTTGGTCACGAGCTGGCGGAAGCGCTGCGTAAAATGCACGCCGCCATCAGCGATTCGCTGGAAGACGATGGCTTCCTTTTTCAGCTTTATCTGCCTGACGGCGACGACGTTAGCGTGTTCGATCGCGCCGATGCGCTGGCCGGCTGGGTAAACCACTATCTGCTGGGGCTGGGCGTCACGCAGCCTAAGCTGGATAAAGTAACCGGCGAAGCGGGTGAGGCGATCGACGACCTGCGCAACATTGCCCAGCTTGGCTACGATGAAGACGAAGACCAGGAAGAGCTGGAAATGTCTCTCGAAGAGATCATCGAGTACGTGCGCGTGGCGGCACTGCTGTGCCACGACAACTTTACGCGCTCACAGCCGACCGCACCGGAAGTTCGTAAGCCAACCTTACATTAAGAAAAATAACGCACAGGAGGGTGTCATGGTTATCTCGAGTCAAGAGTATTCGCGCCGCCGTCAGGCGCTGCTGGCGAAAATGCAGCCGGGCAGCGTCGCGCTAATTTTTGCTGCGCCTGAAGTGACGCGCAGCGCTGACAGCGAATATCCCTATCGCCAGAGCAGCGATTTCTGGTACTTCACCGGCTTTAACGAGCCAGAAGCGGTACTGGTGCTGATTAAAAGCAATGACACCCACAACCACAGCGTGATTTTCAACCGCGTGCGCGACCTGACGGCCGAAATCTGGTTTGGTCGCCGCCTGGGCCAGGAGGCCGCACCGGCGACGCTGGGCGTTGACCGCGCGCTGGCGTTTAGCGAAATCAACCAGCAGCTCTATCAGCTGCTTAACGGTCTCGACGTGCTCTATCACGCGCAGGGCGAATATGCCTACGCCGATGAGATTGTCTTCACCGCGCTGGATAAGCTGCGCAAAGGCTCGCGGCAGAACCTGTCCGCGCCTGCCACGCTGACGGACTGGCGTCCGATAGTGCATGAGATGCGCCTGTTTAAGTCTGAAGAAGAGCTGAACGTGATGCGCCGCGCGGGCGAAATCAGCGCGCTGGCGCACACCCGCGCGATGGAGAAATGCCGCCCCGGGATGTTCGAATACCAGCTGGAAGGCGAAATTCACCACGAATTTAACCGCCACGGCGCGCGCTATCCCTCCTACAACACCATTGTCGGCGGCGGGGAAAACGGCTGCATTCTGCACTACACCGAAAACGAAAGTGCGCTGCGCGACGGCGATCTGGTGCTGATTGACGCCGGTTGCGAATATCAGGGCTATGCGGGGGACATCACCCGTACCTTCCCGGTGAACGGTAAATTCTCGCCGGCACAGCGCGCGATTTACGACATTGTTCTCGAATCCCTTGAGACAGCGCTCAGACTGTATCGTCCGGGGACTTCCATGCAGGAAGTGACCGGCGAAGTGGTGCGCATCATGATTACCGGTCTGGTCAGGCTCGGGATCCTGAAAGGGGATGTCGACACCCTGATTGCTGAAAATGCGCATCGACCGTATTTCATGCACGGCCTGAGCCACTGGCTGGGGCTGGACGTGCATGACGTTGGCGCATACGGCACCGACCGTTCGCGCGTGCTGGAGCCGGGCATGGTGTTAACCGTGGAGCCGGGTCTCTACATCGCGCCGGATGCCGACGTGCCAGAAGAATACCGCGGGATTGGCATTCGTATTGAAGACGATATCGTGATTACCGAAACCGGTAACGAAAACCTGACCGCCAGCGTCGTGAAAAACGCTGACGATATCGAGGCGCTGATGGCAGCGGCACGCGCATGAGCGTGATTATCGTGGGCGGCGGCATGACCGGGGCCACGCTGGCGCTGGCCATTTCGCATTTGACGCAGGGCCAGCTTCCGGTGCACCTGGTAGAAGCCGTTGCGCCAGAGGCGTCGAACCACCCCGGTTTTGATGCCCGCGCCATTGCGCTGGCGCAGGGCACCTGCCAGCAGCTTTCCCGCATTGGGATCTGGCAGGCGATTGCCGACCGTGCTACGGCGATCGGGACCGTTCACGTCAGCGATCGCGGACATGCAGGCTTTGTCACGCTGGACGCGCAGGATTACCGGATTGATGCCCTGGGTCAGGTTGTTGAGCTGCACGACGTCGGATTGCGTCTGTTCCGCCTGCTCCAGGACGCGCCGGGCGTCACGCTGCATTGCCCCGCGCGCGTGGCCAGCGTGAGTCGGAGTGACGCGTCGGTCAGCGTGACCCTGGAAAACGGCACCGCCCTTGAAGGCCAGCTTCTGGTCGCTGCGGACGGTTCGCGCTCGTCGCTCGGCACCCAGTGTGGCGTGGAGTGGCGCCAGCAGCCTTACGGGCAGGTGGCGGTCATTGCGAACGTCTCTACCGCAGCTGACCACAACGGCAGGGCCTTTGAGCGCTTTACGCAGCATGGCCCGCTGGCGATGCTGCCGATGTCGGACGGGCGCTGTTCCCTGGTCTGGTGTCACCCGCAGGATAAGGCTGAAGAGGTGAAGGCCTGGTCCGACGAACGTTTTTGTACCGAGCTGCAGAAAGCCTTTGGCTGGCGGCTGGGGCGTATTACCCATGCCGGCAAGCGGACGGTCTACCCGCTTTCGCTGACCACGGCGTCTCAGTCTGTCTCCCATCGTCTGGCGCTTGTCGGTAACGCTGCGCAGACGCTGCACCCCATCGCGGGGCAAGGTTTCAACCTTGGCTTACGCGATGTCATGAGCCTGGCCGAATCTCTGGCGCAGGCGTGGGGCGAGCAAAAAGACTGTGGGGCCTATTCGGTGCTGAGTCATTACCAGAAGCGCCGACAGGCGGATAAAGAGGCCACCATCGGTGTGACCGATGGTCTGGTTCATCTTTTTGCCAATCGCTGGGCACCGCTGGTTGCGGGTCGCAACCTTGGGCTGATGGCGATGGAATTATTCATTCCGGCACGTGACGTGCTGGCGCAGCGGACCCTGGGTTGGGTCGCGCGTTAAGGAGTTATCACCGTGCAAAATGTTGATGTCGCCATCGTTGGCGGCGGAATGGTTGGACTGGCATTGGCCTGCGGATTACAGGGCAGCGGCCTGCGCGTGGCGGTGCTGGAGCAAAAACAGCCTCAGCCCGTTGCACCGGATGCGCCGCCGGAACTCCGCGTCTCGGCGATCAATGCGGCCAGCGAAAAGCTGCTGACGCACCTTGGCGTCTGGTCAGATATTGTGGCGCACCGTGCCAGCTGCTATCACGGCATGGAAGTGTGGGATAAAGACAGCTTTGGTCATATTGCTTTTGATGATGAAAGCATGGGCTATAGCCATCTGGGGCACATCGTTGAAAACGCGGTGATCCACCACGCGCTCTGGCAGAAAGCACAGCAGTGCAGCGACGTGACGCTGATTGCGCCTGCGCAGATCCAGCAGGTGGCGTGGGGCGAAAACGAGGCGTTTATCACCCTGCAGAGTGGCGACATGCTGACCGCGCGTCTGGTGGTCGGTGCTGACGGTGCCAACTCCTGGCTGCGTAATAAAGCCGATATCCCGCTGACGTACTGGGATTACCGCCATCATGCTCTGGTCGCGACGATCCGTACCGAAGAGCCGCACGGCGGCGTGGCGCGCCAGATTTTCCACAACGACGGCATTCTGGCGTTCCTGCCGCTTGCCGATCCGCACCTGTGCTCAATTGTCTGGTCCCTGGTGCCGGAAAAAGCCCGGCAGATGCATGAGGCGACGCCGGAGGCTTTTAACCAGGCGCTGTGCGTGGCCTTTGATAACCGCCTTGGCCTGTGCACGCTTGAAAGCGAGCGCCAGGTATTCCCGTTAACCGGCCGCTACGCGCGCCAGTTTGCGGCGCACCGTCTGGCGCTGGTGGGGGATGCGGCGCATACCATCCATCCGCTGGCCGGGCAGGGCGTCAACCTTGGCTTTATGGACGCGGCGGAACTGGTAGAAGAGCTGCGTCGCCTGCATCGTGAAGGCAAAGATATCGGCCAGCATCTCTACCTGCGTCGCTACGAGCGCAGCCGCAAGCACAGCGCGGCGATGATGCTGGCGGGCATGCAGGGCTTCCGCGAGCTGTTTGCGGGTGCCAATCCGGCGAAAAAACTGCTGCGCGACATCGGCCTTAAGCTTGCTGACACCCTTCCGGGTGTTAAACCTCAACTCCTCCGTCAGGCGATGGGTCTGAACGACCTCCCGGACTGGCTGCGTTAATGTAGACCCCTGTCACACTTTCTTTTCCCGGCCTCTGCGCCGGGGAAATCCCCTCGTTTGAAATATTCTAATTTCACGTCATTTTTCGCATTAGATAATCTAATGTCGTGTTTTTCTCGTTACGGAAATTCGGCCCGTTTTTCCGCACGAAATATCACCATGTGCTAAATCCTGTTAGATCATTGTTAATTTTGTGCGGGGTTAATCGCATTTTTCCAGTGGATAACTCTGTAGGCTTTTCAGCGTTTTTTGGTCATAAGCTAATGTGATGACCTGTTTTGCCTTATGGTTAACCGCCGTTTTCGGTGGTAAGTTCAGGTAAAAGAGAACGTTTGCGTCGGTGCCCGAACGCGGGTCCGATACCGGGTTTCACGGTGAATTTTTCAACGAGGACAAGATGGCTCAACAGACTCCTTTGTACGAACAACACGTGTTGTGCGGCGCCCGCATGGTGGACTTCCACGGCTGGATGATGCCGCTGCACTACGGCTCGCAGATTGATGAGCACCACGCGGTGCGCACCGATGCCGGTATGTTCGACGTGTCCCACATGACGATTGTCGATCTGCGCGGTAGCCGCACCCGGGAGTTTTTGCGTTATCTGCTGGCAAACGACGTCGCCAAACTGAAGACGCCGGGCAAAGCGCTCTATACCGGCATGCTGAATGCCTCGGGCGGCGTGATTGATGACCTTATCGTCTACTACTTCACCGAAGATTTCTTCCGCCTCGTTGTAAACTCCGCCACCCGCGAAAAAGACCTCTCCTGGATCACCCAACACGCCGAACCGTATGCCATCGACATCACCGTCCGTGATGACCTGTCGCTGATCGCCGTGCAGGGGCCTAACGCGCAGGCGAAAGCCGCGTCTCTGTTCAACGATGAGCAACGTAAAGCCACCGAGGGCATGAAGCCGTTCTTCGGTGTGCAGGCGGGGGATCTGTTTATCGCCACCACCGGCTACACCGGTGAAGCGGGCTACGAAATTGCGATGCCGAACGAGAAGGCCGCTGATTTCTGGCGTGCGCTGGTGGAAGCGGGCGTGAAGCCTGCGGGCCTGGGCGCGCGCGATACGCTGCGTCTGGAAGCGGGCATGAACCTCTACGGTCAGGAGATGGACGAAGGCGTCTCTCCGCTGGCCGCCAATATGGGCTGGACCATCGCGTGGGAACCGGCTGACCGTGACTTTATTGGCCGTGAAGCGCTGGAGATGCAGCGCGAGAAGGGCACTGAACAGCTGGTTGGTCTGGTGATGAAGGAAAAAGGCGTGCTGCGCGGCGAGCTGCCTGTACGTTTTACCGATGCTGACGGCAATCCTCGCGAAGGCGTGATCACCAGCGGAACCTTCTCACCGACGCTGGGCTACAGTATTGCACTGGCACGCGTGCCGGTGGGCATTGGCGAAACGGCGGTGGTGCAAATCCGCAACCGCGAAATGCCGGTCAACGTGACCAAACCGATTTTTGTTCGCGCCGGTAAGCCGGTCGCCTAACTATTTTTATCAGGAGAACTTCAATGAGCAATGTGCCAGCAGAACTGAAATACAGCAAAGAACACGAGTGGCTGCGTAAAGAGGCGGACGGCACTTACACCGTCGGGATCACCGAGCACGCGCAGGAGCTGCTGGGCGACATGGTGTTTGTTGACCTGCCTGACGTGGGCACGACCGTGAGCGCGGGCGACGACTGCGCCGTGGCGGAGTCCGTAAAAGCGGCATCAGACATCTACGCACCGGTAAGCGGTGAGATTGTTGCAGTCAACGACGCGCTGAGCGACTCCCCGGAGCTGGTCAACAGCGAGCCTTATGAAGGCGGCTGGATCTTCAAGATCAAAGCCAGCGACGAATCCCAGGTTGCCGCGCTGCTGGATGCGACCGCATACGAAGCACTACTGGAAGACGAATAACGTTGTGCCGGATGGCGCTGCGCTTATCCGGCCTGGAGATCAACGTAGGCCCGGTAAGCGTTAGCGCCACCGGGCAACAGCGTTACAGATAACTACGATTCACTGCACGTTTCAGGAACCATCGCTCATGACACAGACTTTAAGCCAGCTTGAAAACCGTGGCGCCTTCATTGAACGTCACATTGGGCCGGATGCTCAGCAACAGCAGGAGATGCTGAAGACGGTTGGCGCGGATTCATTAAACGCACTGATCGGCCAGATTGTGCCAAAAGACATCCAGCTAGCCACGCCGCCTCAGGTGGGGGAAGCCACCACGGAGTTCGCCGCGCTGGCGGAGCTGAAGGCCATCGCCAGCCTGAACAAGCGCTATAAGTCTTACATTGGCATGGGCTACACCAACGTGCAGCTGCCGCCGGTGATCCTGCGCAACATGCTGGAAAACCCGGGCTGGTACACCGCTTACACCCCGTATCAGCCAGAAGTCTCCCAGGGCCGTCTGGAAGCGCTGCTGAACTTCCAGCAGGTGACGCTGGATCTGACCGGGATGGATATCGCCTCCGCGTCTCTGCTCGATGAAGCGACCGCCGCCGCCGAAGCGATGGCGATGGCGAAGCGCGTGAGCAAGCTGAAAAATGCCAACCGCTTCTTCGTGGCGGCGGACGTGCATCCGCAGACGCTGGACGTGGTGCGCACCCGTGCGGAAACCTTCGGCTTTGACGTGATCGTCGACGACGCTGACAAAGTGCTGGATCACCAGGACGTCTTCGGCGTGCTGCTGCAGCAGGTGGGCACCACCGGCGAAGTGCACGACTACGGCGCGCTGATTGCCGAGCTGAAATCCCGCAAGGTGGTTGTGAGCGTTGCCGCCGATTTTATGGCGCTGGTGCTGCTGACGGCCCCGGGCAAACAGGGCGCGGATATCGTATTCGGCTCTGCGCAGCGCTTCGGCGTACCGATGGGCTACGGCGGCCCGCACGCGGCGTTCTTCGGCGCGAAAGATGAATTCAAACGTTCCATGCCTGGCCGTATTATCGGCGTCTCCAAAGACGCTGCAGGTAATACCGCGCTGCGCATGGCGATGCAGACCCGCGAGCAGCATATCCGCCGCGAGAAAGCGAACTCCAACATCTGTACCTCACAGGTGCTGCTGGCTAACATCGCCAGCCTGTACGCCGTGTTCCACGGCCCGGCAGGCCTGAAACGCATTGCCAGCCGCATTCACCGCCTGGCCGATATCCTGGCCTGCGGCCTGCAGCAAAAAGGTCTTAAGCTGCGCCATGCCCACTACTTCGATACCCTGTGCGTGGACGTGGCGGACAAAGCCGCCGTGCTGGCCCGCGCGGACGCGGCAAAGATCAACCTGCGCAGCGACATCCACAACGCCGTCGGCATTACGCTGGATGAAAGCACCACCCGCGACGATATCCTGAACCTGTTCAGCGTGCTGCTGGGTGACGCGCACGGTCTGGACATTGATGCGCTCGACAAAGAAGTTGCGCTCGACAGCCGCTCCATTCAGGACAGCATGCTGCGTAACGACGCCATCCTGACGCACCCGGTCTTCAATCGCTACCACAGCGAGACCGAGATGATGCGTTACATGCACTCTCTGGAGCGCAAGGATCTGGCGCTGAACCAGGCGATGATCCCGCTGGGATCCTGCACCATGAAGCTGAACGCCGCGGCAGAGATGATCCCGATCACCTGGCCTGAATTCTCCGAGCTGCACCCGTTCTGCCCGCCGGAGCAGGCGGAAGGTTATCACGTGATGATTAACCAGCTTTCCGACTGGCTGGTGAAGCTGACCGGTTACGACGCGCTCTGCATGCAGCCGAACTCCGGCGCGCAGGGTGAATATGCCGGCCTGCTGGCAATCCGTCACTATCACGAAAGCCGCAACGAAGGCCATCGCGATATCTGCCTGATCCCAAGCTCCGCTCACGGCACCAACCCGGCTTCAGCCCAGATGGCGGGCATGGAAGTCGTGGTGGTCGCGTGCGATAAGAACGGCAACATCGACCTGGCTGACCTGCGCGCGAAAGCCGAACAGGCGGGCGACAAGCTCTCCTGCATCATGGTGACCTATCCGTCCACCCACGGGGTGTACGAAGAGACCATCCGTGAAGTGTGCGAAGTGGTGCACCAGTTCGGCGGTCAGGTATACCTCGATGGCGCGAACATGAACGCGCAGGTGGGCATTACCTCTCCGGGCTTTATCGGCGCGGACGTGTCACACCTTAACCTGCACAAAACCTTCTGCATCCCGCACGGCGGTGGCGGCCCGGGCATGGGCCCAATCGGCGTGAAGGCGCACCTGGCACCGTTTGTCCCAGGCCACAGCGTTGTGCAGATCGAAGGCATGCTGACCCGTCAGGGCGCGGTCTCTGCGGCACCGTTCGGTAGCGCCTCTATCCTGCCAATCAGCTGGATGTACATCCGCATGATGGGCGCGGAAGGGCTGAAGCAGGCGAGCCAGGTGGCCATTCTGAACGCCAACTACATTGCGACGCGCCTGAAGTCTGCCTTCCCGGTGCTCTATACCGGCCGCGACGGTCGCGTGGCGCACGAGTGCATCCTCGATATTCGTCCGCTGAAAGAGCAGACCGGCATTAGCGAGCTGGACATTGCCAAGCGTCTGATCGACTACGGCTTCCACGCGCCTACTATGTCGTTCCCGGTTGCGGGCACGCTGATGGTGGAGCCAACGGAGTCCGAAAGTAAAGCCGAGCTGGACCGCTTTATCGACGCGATGCTGGCCATCCGCATGGAAATTGACCGCGTGCAGGACGGCGAGTGGACGCTGGAAGATAACCCGCTGGTCAACGCTCCGCACACCCAGCACGAGCTGGTGGCCGAGTGGAACCACGGCTATTCCCGCGAGCTGGCCGTCTTCCCGGCAGGCGTGGCGAACAAATACTGGCCGACCGTGAAGCGTCTTGATGATGTCTACGGCGACCGTAACCTGTTCTGCTCCTGCGTGCCGATGAGCGAATACCAGTAACATTGCTGATGTAGTAACGTAGGCCGGGTAAGGCGAAGCCGCCACCCGGCTTTTTTATTGGGAGAAGAAAATGGGCATTGCACTTGTGACCGGCGCCAGCCGGGGCATAGGGAAGGCCACTGCGCTGCAGCTGGCCCGCGAAGGCTACACCGTGGCGGTGAACTATCATCACAACATTAAGGCCGCAACGGATGTGATCAACCAGATTGTTGAGGCGGGCGGTAAAGCCTTTGCCGTTCGGGCAGACATCAGTGATGAAGCTCAGGTGCTGGCGATGTTTAAAAGCCTCGATCGTGAAGGCGAGCCGCTGACCGCGCTGGTCAATAATGCGGGGATTCTGTTTGAGCAATCCACCATCGAGAATCTCTCCGCCGAGCGTATTAACCGCGTCCTGGCGACCAACGTTACGGGCTACTTCCTCTGCTGCCGGGAAGCGGTAAAACGCATGTCCTTCAAACATGGCGGCAAGGGCGGGGCGATAGTGAATGTCTCTTCCGCGGCGTCCCGCCTGGGCGCACCGGGTGAATATGTGGATTACGCCGCGTCCAAGGGGGCGGTGGATTCGCTGACAACGGGGCTGTCGCTGGAGGTGGCGGCGCAGGGCATTCGCGTCAACTGCGTCCGTCCGGGCCTGATCTATACCGATATTCATGCTTCTGGCGGAGAACCGGGGCGAGTGGACCGCGTGAAAGCGTTACTGCCGATGCAGCGCGGCGGCCAGCCGGAAGAGGTCGCCCAGGCGATTGTCTGGCTGCTGAGCGAAAAGGCGTCGTACGTGACGGGGAGTTTTATTGAGTTAGCGGGCGGGAAATAAGCCGGGTGGCGGCCCGGCCTCCTATTCGTGTAGGCCCGGTAAGCGCAGTGCCACCGGGCAAAAAATCACAGCGCCTCGCCGTTGCTGGCAATCACGCCTTTATACCACTCGAAGCTCTTCTTGCGGGAACGCGACATGTCGCCCGTGCCGTCGTCGTGCTTGTTCACGTAGATAAAGCCGTAGCGCTTGCTGTACTGGCCGGTGGTGAACGACACGCAGTCGATACAGCCCCATGGCGTATAGCCCATCAGATCGACGCCATCGTGGGTGACGGCTTTGATCATCTCCTCCACGTGGGCACGCAGGTAGTCGATGCGATAGTCATCGTTGATGCTGCCGTCTTCTTCCACCTTGTCGTAGGCACCGAAGCCGTTTTCAACGATAAACAGCGGCTTCTGGTAACGCTCGTACAGTTCGCACAGGGAATAGCGCAGGCCCACCGGGTCAATCTGCCAGCCCCAGTCGGACGCCTTCACGTGCGGGTTCGGCACGCTGCCTTCGAAACCGGAAATGGCATCGCCGGTGCCGCCTTCCGCCTTCACCGCGTTGGTCATGTAGTAGCTGAAGCCCAGGTAGTCGCAGGTGCCTTCGCGCAGGATCTGCTCGTCACCCGCTTCCATTTTGATGGAGAAGCCACGACGCTCCCATTCGTTCAGCACGTAGGACGGGTAGTAGCCGCGCAGCTGGACGTCGGTAAAGACGTAGCGCTCGCGCATCGATTCCTGGGCGAACATCACGTCTTCCGGTTTGCAGGAGAACGGATAGAGCGCCACCATCGCCAGCATGCAGCCGACTTTCATCTCCGGGTTGATGCGGCGCGCGGCCTTCACCGCCAGGGCGCTGGCCACAAACTGATGATGCAGGACCTGGTACATGGTCTCTTCCGGATTTTCATGTTCCGTATAGACCACGCCCGAGCAGCAGTAGCCGAAGAGCGGGGCGCGCCAGTTACGCTGGTTGTTGATTTCGTTGAAGGTCATCCAGTATTTGACCTTGTTTTTGTAGCGCTCGAAGACCACTTCCGCGAAGCGTACAAAGAAATCGACCACTTTACGGTTGGTCCAGCTGCCGTACTCCTTCACTAGGTGCAGCGGCATTTCGAAGTGGGAGAGGGTGATCACCGGTTCGATGTTGTATTTCAGCAGCTCATCGAACATGTCGTCGTAAAACTTCAGCCCTTCTTCGTTTGGCTGCGTTTCGTCACCGTTCGGGAAGATACGCGTCCAGGCAATCGAGGTGCGGAAACACTTGAAGCCCATCTCGGCAAACAGCTTGATATCTTCTTTGTAATGGCCGTGGAAATCAATCGCCTCATGGTTGGGATAGTATTTTCCCGGCACCACGTCCTGCGTGATTTCGCGCGGCACGCCGTGTGCGCCGCCGGTTAATACGTCGCAAATGCTTGGCCCTTTGCCGCCTTTGTTCCAGCCGCCTTCAACCTGGTGAGCGGCAACCGCGCCACCCCATAAAAAATCTTTTGGTAAGGTCAATTTTTTCATCGCTGCTATTCTCAATAAATGGCTTATTGGCATCGAGTCTAGCAAAGCGAAATTAAATGTCACGATATAACAAATTGGGCATAATGTGATTTGTCACATCAAAAAAACAGGATGTTTTATTCTGCAAGTTTCTTCGCCAGCTTACGGCCGAGAGATTCCAGAATATAGATGACGGGAATTTGCGTGGTGATATCGTAGACGCCTGCAATACGCGTCTGGGGAACGTGCCAGGAGAGATTAAAGTCCGCCAGTTTTGCGAGGCGCGAGTGCTCGTGGCTGGTAATGGAGAGCACCTTGCAATGATGCAGGCTAAACTGGCTGGCGAAGCGCAGGATCTCCTCGGTCTCACCCGAGACGGAGAGCACAATCGCCAGCGCATTTTTCGCCATGTCATTGGTGACCGGGAAATAAGGGTCATCAATATGGTTACTGAATTTTCCGATATTAGAAAAGAAACGTGCGCCATATTTTGCCAGCGAGCCTGATGTCCCTGCGCCGACAAATATAATGCGTTCCGACGATAAAATAATATCGACCGCATTATCTAATAACGCGTCGAACTCTTCATTATTTACGCTTTTAAAGAAGCTAATTATTTCGCTGGCGCCGAAATTCGCCTGCTGGGGCTCGTTTTGTTCAAGATAAAGCTTAAAGCGAACGCGAAACTCCGAGTAGCCTTCGCAGTTAAGCTTGCGGCAAAAGCGCAGGATGGTGGTCGTCGAGACACCCGCCGCATCCGCCAGCTCGCGGATGGTCATGTACATGACTTTGTCACGGTTTTTAATGACATAGTTGTAGACCATCATCTCCAGGTTATTGAGACTGGCAATGGCGGAGTGGGTGAACATACTCACAGTGGCATAACTCTTATTCAGACTTCATGTATCCATCATAACATGCGGCCAGACGGCAGGATCCATTTTTATGCTCTTGATTCTTAATGGTTAAATTTTAATGTGAACAAATGTTAGGTGAAAAATTTATTTATGCCTATGATTTATAGTCATAAATTTTGATGTGAAATTATTTTAGCTAACAGGTGTTCACTGGAATCATTCTCAGTTAGCATAGTGATGCGATGAATAATCATCTTTTGTTTTCCCGGAGTTTTGTATGGTGAGCAGACCATTAATCGCACAGGGATATTCGCTGGCTGAGGAAATAGCCAACAGCATCAGCCACGGCATTGGCCTGGTGTTTGGGATTGTCGGTTTAGTGTTATTGCTGGTGCAGGCGGTAGACGCCAATGCCAGCGCGATGGCGATTACCAGCTACAGCCTCTATGGCGGGAGCATGATCCTGCTGTTTCTGGCCTCGACGCTGTATCACGCGATCCCGCATCAGCGGGCCAAGATGTGGCTCAAGAAATTTGACCACTGCGCTATCTACCTTCTGATTGCAGGTACCTATACGCCGTTTCTGCTGGTGGGGCTCAACTCACCGCTGTCGCGCGGGCTGATGATCGTTATCTGGAGCCTGGCGCTGCTCGGGATCCTGTTTAAGCTCACCATCGCGCACCGGTTTAAGGTGCTGTCGCTGGTCACCTATCTGACCATGGGCTGGCTGTCGCTGATCGTGGTGTACCAGCTGGCAATCAAACTGTCGATAGGGGGCGTAACGCTTCTGGCCTTAGGCGGCGTGGTGTATTCGCTCGGCGTCATTTTCTACGTCTGCAAGCGCATTCCGTACAACCATGCTATCTGGCACGGTTTTGTGCTGGGCGGCAGCGTGTGCCACTTTTTGGCGATTTATTTGTATGTGGGGCAGGTGTAGTTTTTCGTCGGGTGGCGGCTTCGCCTTACCCGACCTACGGGATAAGTAGGCCCGGTAAGCGCAGCGCCACCGGGCGATACAGCATCACTCTTCCAGTGAATACGGCAGCGGCTCGATGCTCAGCGTGTTCACATCGTCACGCACGCGGAACACGCTGTCCGCTTCCATGTCGTTGTTCATAACGGCCTGCACCAGAAGACGTCCATCATCCAGCTGTACGGCGGCTAATACGGTGCCGGTACGGCGCCAGTTTTCACCCATCTTCAGCTCTAAATCTTCACCCGCTTCAGGGACGCGGCTGGCATGTCCCGCCAGCGTCCACAGCGCGCGTTTGTTTGCCCCGCGGAATTTCGCACGCGCGACCATCTCCTGGCCGGTGTAGCAGCCTTTTTTAAAGCTGATGCCGCCCAGCGCCTGCAGGTTCGTTGCCTGAGGAATAAACTGCGCGCTGTTTGCAGCGTCAATGATCGGCAGACCCGCTTCGATGTTCAGCGCCAGCCACTGCTGGCTGTTGTTGAGCTGCGCTTCGCCGCGCAGCGCCTCGGTCACGCGTTCGGCAGTTGCCGCATCCGTGACTAACAGGAAACGCTCCGCCGGGTGTTCAAACCACAGGATTGAGGTGGCGCCTTCGCTGACGAGCTGCTTTTCGGCATCCGGCAGTTCGCTGAACAGGTTTTTCAGCGCCGCACGCGCCTGGAAGCCTGCTACACCCAGCAGGACATGTTCGTCGTCTGCGGCAATGGTGACTTTGGAAAAGACCGCGTATTTTTTCAGCTCTTTGAGCTGGGCGTCTCGCAGGCTGCGGCGCTCAATAAAGGCAAAGCCGTCCTGACGGCGGAACAGACGCAGGTTGCTCCACATTTTGCCTTTTGGGTCGCAATGGGCGGCCAGCAGGTGCTGGTGTTCGGTCATCTGGCTGACGTCGGCGGTCACCTGGCCCTGCAGATATTTTTCGGCGTCGGCACCGGTGAGCGTTGCCAGCGCCCAGTCATCAAGAGAAATAAGCGTCAGCGGCAGACGCGCAGAGGCGGCGGGCTGGCGAGGAGAAAATGGTGTAAATGCCATAACGATATCCTGAATTGCTTAACGCTTTGATAATGCCTAATGGTAAAAGAGCCTACAGGCAATGCAAGCGCTTTCAACAGGCCATTTGTGCCATAAACCGGTTCTGCGTAGCGCCACGCAAAATAGTGTAATCCGCTGTGTTTGTAGGGATTATTCTGGAAGCCTGCTCGTTGATCGCAATATTCCAGTAATGAAACGGTCAAAAACACGTTACACTAGCTGGTGTCCCCGTAGAGAAATAAAGAACACCGAATGGGGTACCGACTGTGCCAAACGTAATGCAGGAAACTGAACATGGATATTAACAACAAGGCCCGTATTCACTGGGCGTGCCGTCGCGGCATGCGTGAACTTGATATTTCCATCATGCCTTTCTTCGAATATGAGTATGACACCTTAAGCGACGACGATAAGCGTCTGTTTGTTCGCCTGCTTGAGTCTGACGATCCGGATTTATTCAACTGGCTGATGAACCACGGCAAACCCGCCGACACCGAGTTGCAACGGATGGTGCAATTAATTCAAACACGGAATCGGGAACGTGGTCCTGTGGCAATCTGATCTTCGCGTCTCGTGGCGCTCGCAGTGGATGTCTTTATTGCTCCACGGCCTGGTTGCGGCCATTGTGTTACTGATGCCGTGGCCGCTGAGCTATACGCCGCTGTGGCTGCTGCTACTTTCGTTTGTCGTTTTTGACAGCGTACGCAGCCAGCGTCGCATTAATGCCCGTCAGGGAGAGATCAAGTTACTGATGGATTCCCGCCTGCGCTGGCAGGGAAAAGAGTGGGATATTCTCGGTATGCCCTGGATGCTCAACTGCGGCATGATGTTACGGCTACGCAAGGTGGACGGCGGGCGTTGCCAGCATCTTTGGCTGGCGGCTGACAGTATGGATGCTGCCGAGTGGCGAGACCTGCGCCGGATGCTGTTGCAGCAGACGACGCAGGGGTAATACGCGTTAGCTAAACTTTTCTGCCATTTCGCCCAGGATCTGCTCGCACCAGGTTTGCAGACGTTCATCGCTAAGATCGTACTGGTTGGTTTCATCCAGCGCGAGCCCAACAAACAGCTCGCCGTCGGCAATAATCGGTTTTTTACTGGTGAACTCGTAACCTTCGGTTGGCCAGTAGCCGATGAACGACACCCCTTTCGGCGCCAGCTTGTCGTGCAGCATGCCGAGCGCGTCCAGGAACCATTCCCCGTAACCCAGCTGATCTCCCATGCCGTACATGGCAATGATCTTGCCGTCGAGATTGACTGAATCGAGTTGATCCCAGATGGCTTCCCAGTCTTCCTGTATCTCACCAAAATCCCAGGTTGGGATGCCCAGGATCAGCACATCGTACTGTTCCATCAGCGCGACCGCGTCATCTTTCAGGTTATGCAACGTCACCAGTTCCGGGCCAATGATGTCGCGAATTTTCTCTGCCGCCATTTCGGTGTAGCAGGTGCTGGAACCATAGAACAGACCAATATTCATCGCGTAACTTATCTCAATTCATGCTTTGACTTTGCGCGTAGTGTACCAGAAACCGGTCACAATCAGGCATAATGGCCTGACTGCAGAATCAAAGGGGCTGATGTGGAAAAGGATCTCGCACTCGTTGAACAGTTTCTCGACGCGCTGTGGCTGGAAAAAAATCTGGCCGAGAATACGCTCAGCGCCTACCGGCGCGATCTTACCATGCTGGTGGAGTGGCTGGCCCGTCGGCAGCTCTCGCTGGCGAGCGCGCAAAGCGACGACCTGCAGGCGCTGCTCGGTGAACGTGTAGAAGGGGGCTACAAAGCCACCAGCTCTGCGCGCTTGCTCAGCGCCATGCGTCGGCTGTTCCAGCATCTCTACCGTGAGAAGATCCGCGAAGACGATCCCAGCGCGCTGCTGGCATCCCCTAAGCTCCCGCAGCGGCTGCCGAAAGATCTCAGCGAAGCACAAGTTGAGAGATTATTACAGTCACCGGCTGTTGACCTGCCGCTGGAGTTACGCGATAAAGCGATGCTTGAGCTATTGTATGCTACCGGCCTGCGCGTTTCGGAACTGGTTGGCCTGACGATGAGCGACATCAGCCTGCGTCAGGGCGTGGTGCGCGTCATCGGTAAAGGAAACAAGGAAAGGCTGGTTCCGCTGGGCGAAGAGGCGGTTTACTGGCTGGAAACGTATCTGGAGCACGGTCGCCCGTGGCTGCTCAACGGCGCGTCTATCGACGTTCTGTTTCCGAGCCAGCGCGCACAGCAGATGACGCGGCAAACGTTCTGGCATCGCATCAAGCATTACGCCACACTGGCCGGTATCGACAGTGAAAAGCTATCGCCGCACGTATTGCGTCATGCCTTCGCGACGCATCTGCTCAACCACGGCGCGGATTTACGCGTGGTGCAGATGCTGCTGGGACATAGCGATCTTTCCACGACGCAAATTTACACCCATGTCGCGACGGAACGCCTGCGGCAGCTACACCAACAGCACCACCCTCGTGCGTGAGTGCCGACGAATTGTAACAGGATCAACTATGAAAAAGAGTTTCGCGCTGTTCACCCTGCTGGCAGCCTCCTTTACCGGTTTCGCCCATGCTGACGACGCCGCTATCAAACAGTCGCTCGCTAAGCTTGGCGTCACCGGCAGCGATATTCAGCCAGCACCGGTCGCCGGGATGAAAACGGTACTGACCAACAGCGGCGTGCTGTACGTCACCGAAGACGGTAAACACATTATTCAGGGGCCAATGTACGACGTGAGCGGCGCGCAGCCGGTCAACGTGACCAACCAGCTGCTGATGAAAAACCTGAACGCGCTCGAAAAAGAGATGATCGTCTATAAGGCCGCGCAGGAAAAACACGTTATTACCGTCTTCACCGATATCACCTGCGGCTACTGCCACAAGCTGCATGAAGAGATGAAAGACTACAACGCGCTGGGTATTACCGTGCGTTACCTGGCCTTCCCGCGCGCGGGCGTGCAGAGCCAGCCGGAGCAGGACATGAAGGCCATCTGGTGTGCAAAAGACCGCAACAAAGCGTTTGACGACGCGATGAACGGCAAAGGCGTTAAGCCGGCCTCCTGCGACATTGATATCGCTAACCACTACGCGCTGGGCGTGCAGTTTGGCGTGAGCGGTACGCCAGCGATTGTCCTGAGCAACGGGTACGTCGTTCCGGGCTATCAGGGACCAAAAGAGATGAAAGAGTTCCTCGACGCGCACCAGAAACAGGTTAGTGGTAAATAATCCGCGTGAAAGCCCCGATAAAATTGCGCCGCCGCGAGGCGGTTGAACCGATTGATTTGCCGGACGATCTCCCGCCGCTGCTGAAGCGCCTCTACGCCAGCCGCGGCGTGCGTTGTGCTGAGGATCTTGAACGTAGCGTAAAAGGGATGCTGCCCTGGCAGCAGCTGAACGGCATCGAAAAAGCCACTGAAATGCTCTACAACGCCCTGCGTGAGAACACGCGTATTGTGGTAGTAGGGGATTTCGACGCCGACGGCGCAACCAGCACCGCGCTGAGCGTGCTCAGCCTGCGCGCGCTGGGCTGCGATAACGTCACGTATCTGGTGCCGAACCGTTTTGAAGACGGCTACGGACTCAGCCCGGAAGTGGTCGATCAAGCCCACGCCCGCGGTGCGCAGATGATCATGACCGTCGATAACGGGATCTCTTCCCATGCGGGGGTCGATCATGCCCACGCGCTGGGGATCCCGGTGCTGGTTACCGATCACCATCTCCCCGGTGAAACGCTGCCTGCCGCCGACGCGATTATTAACCCCAACCTGCGCGACTGTGATTTTCCGTCGAAATCCCTCGCGGGCGTAGGCGTGGCGTTTTATCTGATGCTGGCGCTGCGTACCCTGTTACGCGACAAGGGCTGGTTCGACTCCCGCGGTATTGCCGCACCGAACCTGGCCGAATATCTCGATCTGGTGGCGCTGGGTACCGTCGCTGACGTGGTGCCGCTCGATACCAATAACCGTATTTTGACCTGGCAGGGCTTGAGCCGTATCCGGGCGGGCAAGTGCCGTCCGGGGATCAAGGCGCTGCTGGAAATTGCCAACCGCGACCCGCTCAAGCTGGCGGCAAGCGATTTGGGCTTTGCGCTCGGGCCGCGCCTGAACGCGGCCGGAAGACTGGACGATATGTCCGTTGGCGTCGCGCTGCTGCTGTGCGACAACATCGGTGAGGCGCGCGTGCTGGCCAACGAGCTGGACGCCCTGAACCAGACCCGTAAAGAGATTGAGCAGGGAATGCAGGCCGAAGCGCTGACCCTGTGCGAAAAACTGGAGCGCAGCGGCGACACGCTGCCGGGCGGCCTGGCGATGTACCATCCCGAGTGGCATCAGGGCGTGGTCGGCATTCTGGCGTCGCGCATTAAAGAGCGCTTCCACCGGCCGGTGATTGCGTTCGCCCCCGCGGGCGACGGCACGCTGAAAGGCTCTGGCCGCTCGATTCAGGGTCTGCACATGCGCGACGCACTGGAACGTCTCGATACGCTGTATCCGGGCCTGATGATCAAGTTCGGCGGCCATGCGATGGCGGCAGGCCTGTCGCTGGAAGAGGCGAAATTCGACGAGTTCCAGCGCCTGTTCGGCGAGCTGGTCACCGACTGGATTGACCCGGCCCTGCTGCAGGGGGAAGTGGTGTCCGATGGCGAGCTTTCACCGCTTGAGATGACGATGGACGTGGCGCAAATGCTCCGCGATGCCGGTCCATGGGGGCAGATGTTCCCGGAACCGCTGTTCGATGGCCGTTTCCGCCTGCTGCAGCAGCGCATCGTCGGCGAGCGTCATCTGAAGGTGATGGTTGAACCGGTCGGCGGCGGCCCGCTGCTGGACGGCATTGCCTTTAACGTTGACACGGCGGTATGGCCGGACAACGGCGTGCGCGAGGTCGAGCTGGCGTACAAACTGGACATCAACGAGTTTCGCGGCAACCGCACCCTTCAGATCATCATCGACAATATCTGGCCAATTTAGCGGCAGTAATCTCTATAAAAAAGGGCGTGGATTCGGTACAATCCCGCTCTTATCACCGCATTTTGACAAGTCCATAAAAGAAAACAGACCATGTTTGAAATTAATCCGGTAAAAAACCGTATTCAGGACCTCACGGAGCGCTCTGACGTTCTTAGGGGGTATCTTTGACTACGATGCCAAGAAAGAGCGTCTTGAAGAAGTAAACGCCGAGCTGGAACAGCCGGACGTCTGGAACGAACCTGAACGCGCACAGGCGCTGGGTAAAGAGCGTTCCTCTCTCGAAGCTATCGTAGATACGCTGGATCAAATGGCCCAGGGGCTGGAAGATGTTTCCGGTTTGCTGGAGCTGGCCGTCGAAGCCGACGACGAAGAGACCTTTAACGAAGCCGTAGCAGAACTCGACGTGCTGGAAGAGAAGCTGGCGCAGCTTGAATTCCGTCGCATGTTCTCCGGCGAATACGACAGCGCTGACTGCTATCTCGATATTCAGGCAGGTTCCGGCGGTACCGAAGCGCAGGACTGGGCCAGCATGCTGATGCGCATGTACCTGCGCTGGGCCGAAGCGCGCGGTTTCAAAACCGAAATTATCGAAGAGTCTGAAGGAGAAGTGGCCGGTATTAAATCCGTCACCATCAAGATCATCGGTGATTACGCCTACGGCTGGCTGCGCACTGAAACCGGCGTTCACCGCCTGGTGCGTAAGAGCCCGTTCGACTCCGGTGGCCGTCGTCATACCTCCTTCAGCTCCGCGTTTGTTTACCCGGAAGTTGATGAAGATATCGATATCGAAATTAACCCGGCGGACCTGCGTATCGACGTTTACCGCGCATCCGGCGCGGGCGGCCAGCACGTTAACCGTACGGAATCTGCGGTGCGTATTACCCACATTCCAACCGGGCTGGTCACGCAATGCCAGAACGACCGTTCCCAGCATAAGAACAAAGACCAGGCCATGAAGCAGATGAAAGCGAAGCTTTATGAGCTGGAGATGCAGAAGAAAAATGCTGAGAAACAGGCGATGGAAGACAACAAGTCTGACATCGGCTGGGGCAGCCAGATCCGTTCTTACGTCCTTGATGACTCCCGCATCAAAGACCTGCGTACCGGGGTTGAAACCCGCAACACGCAGGCGGTGCTGGACGGCAGCCTGGACCAATTTATCGAAGCAAGTTTGAAAGCAGGGTTATGAGGAACCAACATGTCTGAACAACAAGCACAGGGCGCTGACGCGGTAGTCGATCTTAACAACGAACTGAAAACCCGCCGCGAGAAGCTGGCAGCGCTGCGCGAGCAGGGCGTGCCGTTCCCGAACGATTTTCGTCGTGACCACACCTCAGACCAACTGCACGCTGACTTCGACGCGAAAGAGAACGAAGAGCTGGAAGCGCTGAACGTTGAAGTGGCCGTTGCGGGCCGCATGATGACCCGCCGTATCATGGGTAAAGCCTCCTTCGTGACCCTGCAGGACGTTGGCGGCCGCATTCAGCTGTACGTGTCCCGTGACGATCTGCCGGAAGGCATCTACAACGAGCAGTTCAAGAAGTGGGACCTGGGCGATATCCTGGGCGCGAAAGGTAAACTGTTCAAAACCAAAACCGGTGAACTGTCTATCCACTGCACCGAGCTGCGTCTGCTGACCAAAGCCCTGCGCCCGCTGCCGGACAAATTCCACGGCCTGCAGGATCAGGAAGCGCGCTATCGTCAGCGCTACCTGGATCTCATCTCTAACGATGAATCCCGCAAGACCTTCAAAATTCGCTCCCAGATCATGGCCGGTATCCGCCAGTTCATGGTGAACCGCGACTTTATGGAAGTGGAAACCCCAATGATGCAGGTGATCCCGGGCGGCGCGTCTGCGCGTCCGTTCATCACCCATCACAACGCCCTGGACCTGGACATGTACCTGCGTATCGCGCCGGAACTGTACCTGAAGCGTCTGGTGGTTGGTGGTTTTGACCGCGTGTTCGAGATCAACCGTAACTTCCGTAACGAAGGGATCTCCGTTCGTCATAACCCAGAGTTCACCATGATGGAACTCTATATGGCGTACGCGGATTACAAAGATCTGATCGAGCTGACCGAATCCCTGTTCCGTACCCTGGCGCAGGATATTCTGGGCACCACGCAGGTTCCTTACGGTGAAGAAGTCTTCGACTTCGGCAAGCCGTTCGAAAAACTGACCATGCGCGAAGCGATCAAGAAGTACCGTCCGGAAACCAACATGGCCGATCTGGATAACTTCGATTCTGCGAAAGCGATCGCCGAAAGCATCGGTATCAAGGTTGAGAAGAGCTGGGGTCTGGGCCGTATCGTGACCGAGATCTTCGAAGAAGTGGCCGAAGCGCACCTGATTCAGCCGACCTTCATCACCGAATACCCGGCTGAAGTCTCTCCGCTGGCGCGTCGTAATGACCAGAACCCGGAGATCACTGACCGCTTCGAATTCTTCATCGGCGGCCGTGAAATCGGCAACGGCTTTAGCGAGCTGAACGATGCGGAAGACCAGGCTCAGCGCTTCCAGGATCAGGTTGACGCGAAGGCGGCAGGCGACGACGAAGCGATGTTCTTCGACGAAGACTACGTGACCGCGCTGGAGCACGGCCTGCCACCAACGGCGGGTCTGGGTATTGGTATCGACCGTATGGTGATGCTGTTCACCAACAGCCACACCATCCGCGACGTGATCCTGTTCCCGGCGATGCGCCCGGTCAAGTAAGACGTTAAGATGTAAAAAAAGCCCCGAAAGGGGCTTTTTTATTGCGCCGCGAAGGCTATGAGTTTTTCGCGGGCGGTTGTCGCTTCCATGACCATCCACGGGCTAAAGGCCCAGGGCGTCGCGTCCAGCGCGCGAAATAGCGCATCAAGCTCAACCCACTGATAGTCCATCACTTCATCTTCGTTTATCGTCACGTCATTGGTAATGCGTGCGGCGAATACCGGGCAAATTTCGTTTTCCACGATCCCGGACGGGTCGGTTTCCCGATAGCGAAATTCAGGGGCGACGGCGGTGATATCGGTCAGTTCTGCGCCCACTTCGAAGCGGCAGCGGCGGATTATCGCCTGGACTGTCTCTTCACCCGACTGCGGGTGGCCGCACACGGAGTTGGTCCAGACGCCGGGCCAGGCTTTTTTGCTTAAGGCGCGTCGGGTGATCAGACATTCGCCTTTTGCGTTAAAAAGCCATGAAGAGAACGCCAGATGCAGCGGGGTATGTAACGTGTGCGCGGCATATTTTTCCTGAGTGCCAATCACCATTCCCTGGTCGTTTACCAAAATAACGTGTTCTTGAATACTCATTGATGCTCCAGTGCCAAATTGCCGAGTGGTTCAGCACCATCAGCCGAAGCATTATACTGCATTCTTATACGAACGGTTTGGCTCGTAGAGCGGAAAAGGGCATGACCCCTGTTCGTTTTGGCTGTTATCATAGTGCGCCATTCACGCTGACCGAGGATCTGTTTTGTTTGCAGGAAGCCTGACGAGAAACCCCATTACCGCTATTTTTTGCCTGACGCTGACGCTATTACTGGCGGGCTGTTCAGGGAGCAAATCTTCGGATACGGGAAGCTATTCCGGTTCGGTCTACACCGTTAAGCGCGGGGACACCCTGTACCGGATTTCGCGCGCAACGGGGACCAGCGTGAAGGATCTGGCGCGGCTGAATAATCTTTCGCCGCCTTACACCATCGAGGTGGGGCAGCTGCTGAAGGTTAGCGGCGGATCGTCCGCGGGTAAAAAGTCCTCTTCGAAAGGCAAAACCGCCAAAGTGACGCCGTCCTATCAGGTGCCACAATCGTCATGGCCGCCGGTTGGACAGCGCTGCTGGATTTGGCCTGCCAGCGGTAAAGTGGTCGCCCCTTACTCACTCTCTGAAGGTGGCAACAAGGGTATTGATATCGCCGCTGCGCGCGGTACGCCGGTTTATGCCTCCGGAGCCGGGAAGGTGGTTTACGTGGGTAACCAGCTGCGCGGCTACGGTAACCTGATCATGATTAAGCATGGGGAAGACTACATCACGGCCTATGCGCACAACGACACGATGCTGGTCAACAACGGGCAGAACGTCAAAGCCGGGCAGAAGATTGCCACCATGGGCAGTACCGGTACGGATTCAGTGAAGCTGCATTTCCAGATTCGCTATAAGGCGACGGCCATCGATCCGCAGCGCTATCTTCCTGCGCCCGGCAGCAAACCGAAGTGCTAAGTGATTATTTAATCGCCGGTTAGTTGGGAAGAGGCTTGTATGAAGGTGCGTAAGGTCTATAATGCCTTACGCACCTCAAAGCGGGCGTAGTTCAATGGTAGAACGAGAGCTTCCCAAGCTCTATACGAGGGTTCGATTCCCTTCGCCCGCTCCAGATCTCTCCCCTTGTGGAGAAGCCTTAAAAGCCTTCTCTATCAGCAACTTAAATAGTTACCTATTTTAGTCGCCTATTGGTTCTACCATTGTGATCCGCCCTTGGTAACTGTCACGCTAAGTTACATGGTGAGATGACAGTATAACTCAGCGTTGGCGGCAGTTGCATCCTCACACCGCGATAGAAAACGTGAAGAAAAAGCCCATCCAGGCATCGTTATGTCATCGACAGATTGAACACACGCGCCCTATGAGCCACGTAAGCAGGTTTATGGTGATAACGTACCTACAAACGACATGTAGGCTCTATCAGCGCTTCAGCCACGCTCCCGCAAAGGTACACGGTTATCCTGATAAGGTGTGATCCCTCTGACAGTCTGATGAAGTCGCTACGCTTGTTGCTGTATCACCAACGGGGCTTTATGGCTTCTATTGTCCAAAATCAGAGAGTTGCACAAGTTATGCTCGATAGTTAATCTAAGATAAATCTTAGATTGCAAGAGGTTTTTTGATGTCTTCAAAAGCAAATCGAACATACAAGTATGGCGACCAACCGATAAGAATCACTACTGTCCAAGTGATTGAGGAACAGTTCGGAGGGGCGGCAACGGCGAAGCAAGTGGATGCTTATCTGAAAGAGCGATTTCCACATTATAAAGACGACACCCACTTGAATCTCATTGTCAACTCAGTCAACTGCAATCGTAGCTACTGGAGTTTCAACAAAACAGCCAGGCGAACTGATGATGTAACCCATCGGCATCATGAGTATGACCGATTGTTCAAGCGAGGGAAGATCTTTGAAATCTATCAACCCTCTATTCATGGTATTTGGGAGTTGTATCAGGATCAGCAAGGTAAATGGTGTTACCGTAAGGTGAAATCTGAGTTTGAAAAGGCTGTTGATGATGCGTCAGAACTGCCCCCGTCAGAACGCAAAGAGATTTTAGACGCTGAGAATAAAACTCCTGAGCTAATCGAGGTTACAACACGAGTTTATAAGCGAAGCCCCTATGTGGTAGCCGAAGTTCTTTCAAGGGCTAATGGCAAGTGTCAAAGCTGTAAGAGTGACGCTCCTTTTCTCAAAGTAGACGGCACACCATTTCTTGAGGTTCATCACATTGAGTGGCTTTCGAATGGTGGGGAGGATTCCGTTGAAAATGCGATTGCATTGTGCCCGAACTGTCACAGACAGGCGCATTATGGCGTTTTGGAGTTAGTACCAGTTAACAAATAAACTGAACATGCTTGTGATAGTATGAATAGGGTAAGTATCTTGGGGATTCTATGAGACCTTATTTAATATCTTGCTAAGCAGGGAATGTAAATATCGACATTTTTATATTATGGGAAACTTATGAAAAGTATCTGTAAGTTATGTCTCGAAGAGAAAGAACTACTGGAATCTCATAGCATACCAAGAAGCTATTTCAAACGATTGAAGAAGAATGATTCGCAGTTGATTATATTTCAAAAAGGTAGTAAACCAAAACGAGAAAATGTTGATCCTAAAGAGCCACTTCTATGCTTCGAATGTGAGCAGTTTATCAGCCATGAGTACGAATCGTATGGAACAAGATTGTTGAGAAATCATCATAATATACGTAAAAACTCTGACCATATTATCATCAACTCTTTCGATTATAAGCGATTTTATCTTTTCTTACTAAGTATACTATGGAGAGCCTCTATCTCTAAAAGTGTGCATTATTCAACTGTTAATGGAGTTCCTGAGTTGGATGACTTGATGAGGCATTGCATTAAAAATAAACAGGTGAGAATAAATAAACTTAGTCATTTGAAGGTGGATAACTTCATCCGTATTTGTGTATTTAGATTGATCGATACAACGAATAATATTCCTGATCACGTTATTAAATCTATTCTTAGTAACTTTGCTTTTATAAAAAGTGATGAGGCTGACAGTGTACTATGGTATTTCGTTGTGGAGGGATTTGCTATATTCTATGTTTTCTCTGCTTCTAAAGATTATCATGATGTCATTAGAATGAGATTAAAATCACAGTTAACTTCTGGTAGTCATCAGAAGATCTTTAAGATTGATATTTTTAAAGACGCTCTCTTCTCCGAGATTTTTATTGATTTACTTACTGCCGCGAATGAACAGAAATGATGATTTAATAATCAAAGTGTTCTGAATACTCTACAGACGTCTTAATACATTTGCATTGTTCAAACGGACTGATCGTCATAGATTGTATTGCTGTAAATACACGCCTTAGTATTGTCAGTCTCCTGTTAGTCTATCAAGATTAGCGTGATAAGTTCTACGTGAGTTTGTTGGGTCATGAGCGCCAGTGTTATCAGTAATACCCTGTTTTTATGTGTGACTTCTTATAAATCCATTTTATTGATCATATGTCTATAAGTCCGGTGTGTAGCGTTATGAGCTACATAACATAAACAGGTGCAGAGTGGCAATCACTGCGATCATCCGTACCCATGTACTTGTAATATGCAGGTACTACAAGTACCTCGCTTATGCTCAGCTTGTTACTTGTATCATTAACGGGGCTTTGTGGATGGTATTGTCTAAACTAAAGTACATCCAATAAGGCGGAGGAAGATGATGAGCATCACGTATAAAATCACATACGAACACAGAGACGGGAAAGAAACCAGAGCGGAGACGGTGTTACTTCGCTCTGACCACGAGCCAACACAAGATGAAGTCCAGGACGCAGTCAGAAGGGATTCCGCCAGATTTCACTCTGGCAGAGGGGGGACGGAGATTGCTGGATGATCTTACCCACGAATAGTGGACACACGACTAAGTGAGTAAACTCTTAACCAGAGGTGACTCATGACAAAACCAGCATCAACCAGTAAGAAGCCCCGCAAACAGTACACGCCTGAATTCCGCAACGAAGCCCTGAAGCTTGCGGAACGTATCGGTGTTGCTGCCGCTGCCCGGGAACTCAGCCTGTACGAATCCCAGCTCTACGCATGGCGCAGTAAGATTAACAATGCCCGCAGCTCTTCCGAACGTGAGCAGGAAATGTCCGTTGAAATTGCCCGTCTTAAGCGCCAACTGGCGGAACAGGCAGAGGAGCTGGCCATTCTCCAAAAGGCCGCGACATACTTCGCGAAGCGCCTGAAATGAAGTATGTCTTTATTGAAAAACATCGGGCTGAGTTCAGCGTCAAAGCCATATGCCGGGTACTGCGGGTCGCCCGTAGCGGCTGGTATGCGTGGCGTCTGCGTCGTCAGCAGATAACACCACGTCAGCAGTTCCGGCTCGTCTGTGATACTGCTGTCCGTCAGGCATTCACTGAGGCAAAACAGCGTTATGGTGCGCCTCGTCTCGCTGACGAACTGCCTGAGTACAACGTCAAAACCATTGCCGCCAGCCTGCGGCGTCAGGGGCTTCGCGCAAAAGCGGCCCGGAAGTTCAGCCCGGTCCGATACCGCGAACATGGCCTGCCGGTGTCTGAAAATCTGCTGAAACAGGATTTTTACGCGAGTGGCCCGAATCAGAAGTGGGCGGGTGACATCACGTACTTGCGCACGGACGAAGGCTGGTTGTACCTGGCGGTGGTCATTGACCTGTGGTCCCGTGCTGTCATCGGCTGGTCGATGTCGTCGCGGATGACAGCGCAGCTGGCCTGCGATGCGCTACAGATGGCACTCTGGCGACGTAAGCGCCCGGAAAATGTCATCGTGCATACGGACAGAGGCGGGCAGTACTGTTCGGCAGACTATCTGGCGTTACTGAAGCGGCATAATCTGCACGGTAGCATGAGTGCCAAAGGATGTTGTTACGACAATGCCTGCGCGGAAAGCTTCTTCCACTCGCTGAAGGTGGAATGTATCCACGGGGAACGCCTTATCAGCCGGGAAATCATGCGGATGACGGTGTTTAATTATATCGAGTGTGATTACAATCGGTGGCGCCGACACAGTGCCTGTGGCGGACTCAGTCCCGAACAATTTGAAAACCAGAACCTCGCTTAGGGCCGTGTCCACATTACGTGGGTAGGATCAGGATTCTCTATTATTTCAGTTGTATCTGAACCTTAATCCATAATGGCTTACCCCTCATTAGCCTGATTTGGAATGTTAAGAGAAAAAACAAAACACTCAAGTTGCTCTGAGGTTAAATATGTTTAATAACAAACTGTTGACGGTGGATCATGTGTATTAAAGGATTATCACTTTTTTTCTGTGCCATTTGCGTCGGTTGTAGCGGGGGTTCTCAGCGGCAAGAGCACTTAGATGTGCCTACTTATTCGGAGAGTTATGATCAGAGCTTAGGATGGCTTGTAACCGCTCGTTACAGAGACGTAAGTAACGCGGATATTGTAATGTCACTGATTGGGGACTTTTGCAAAAGCAAGGGGAAGGAAGCAACTCTATATAAGACGAATGCTGGTACTTCATCCTCCATTCAAGATATTTGGGCTTGTCAGACTCCCCCATTGTTAAATGATACAGATGTACTAAGCGGGATTTATTGCCATTTCATTGCTAACGCGCCCCGCTACTCGGTAGATTTCACGAACTCCCAAAAGGAAATTGCAGAAAAAATATTTGTTAAAACTTTCATTAAAAAGGGGATTGAATATCCAGTTGGTGGCTTTTACGAAAAGTACCTGAATAACTTTTCTGTGTGGGCAGTAGCCAAACACAAAGAGAGCGCTACTACTGATGAGGTACGTGAGTGGTTTGACACACATTGCCAGTAGGCAAAACGCTGATGCTGTTGCACCACCCATTGTCATACCATCAATGGGCAATAAGGCTTTATTGTCCAAAATCTGTTAGTTGCGCATTTTCTGCACCCTGAATACTCTGCGATTAATCCTAATAACTCAAGGGTGAGCATGGCTATCGGGAACAGACAGATTCAAGATGAATCACCTGAGGAAGAGTTAGAGCGCTTGCTGGAAGAACTTGCACTGACGCATGAGCAACGAGAGTTTATTGAGTCCATGCTACAAGAGGACGGGGATAGTACCAATGGGGAGTAACGCTTGCACCATCACTGTATTTGATGAATGGCTAATGTTCGTGTATAGACTATTTCGACTTATGATTTTACGATTTAGATAAATCATACAAGGAGGACGGTTTATGAGCGCACAGGCAGAAGAAGGAACATTACGCCGGATGACTTTAGGCGAGATAGCAATGGCTCGTAGGGTGTTCGGTGATTCGATAGTGTATAGCCGTGTCTGGATTCATTGCGACAGCTATTTACCATTCGGACTACAAAAACAGAACTACGCGATGACTCCAAACGGGGAGTTATGGTACAGAAAGTCGATGTACAGGGAAGATTTTTCCGCAAACTCGGTTTTCATCGAAGATAAATATGTTTTCATCCATGAGCTGGGGCATGTCTGGCAACACCAACACGGGCAATGGGTGAGAATGCGGGGAGCTTTTAGCTGGGCTGCTGAATATACCTACAGGCTGGATAAAGAAAAGCTCACTGATTATTCTCTTGAACAGCAAGCCTCTATTTTAGCTGATTACTGGTTACTGCTGGTTTATGGGATCAGTAAGTGGTCTTACTATCAGAGACCAGGGCGCATGGGGATGTACAGGGGCGTAGATTTGTTGCAGGATGTCCCTTCGCTTTACCAGAAAATCGTAACAGGGAAGGGGCGTTAAACATGAAAAACAAAATGTTGCTGGGTGTTGTATTCCTCTTAACGGGATGCCCTGGGCCAGGTGATCGAATGGTAGATCGTGAATCTACAACGGCATTGATCAAAGATAATCAAGTTTGTGTGTTGTCACCACTGGAGCCGCAGGAACGGATCACTGCTATTCAAATCAAAAGCGATAATAGCGACTCTCTTCACAAGATTTTCGATGACAAGCCTGTTTATGTGCCGAAGGGGGAGTGTCTTCCTGTATTTGGATTTAAGTTTACGTCTGGGGAGCGGTATAGCTTCGCGTATGACGTCCAATCTGATAAGTCAGAATCACATTTAGTCACCGCTGAACTTTCATACCCTAAAGAATAGGGGGCAAACTGCCCCTTTATATTCATTTCAACGCACGTACGTGATCAAGTAAGCGTTTAATGCGCGTATATATCTCTTAATGCATATAGTCTATCACGCTTGCTGAAGCCGCTTAACAACCTGATCGAAGGCTCCCGCTTGTAACTGGGAGATTCCTCAAATATCAGTAAGATGGGTCAGTAGGTCTTTAGTCGGTAGAAGGTGGCTTTGCTGATAGCCAGCCTATCTTGAACCATTGCTGGAGAGCAACCTTGATCTAATAGCTCTCTCACCTGTTCAGCGGTTGCTTTAATCGGTCTGCCACAATGTTTGCCTTCCGATTGAGCACGCTTGATACCTGCCGTTCTGCGCTCTGCTATCAGGTCTTTCTCCAGGCTGGCAAGTCCTGCCATCATGGTAAGCATTGCTTTACCCACTGGTGTTGACAGGTCGAACCCTTCTCGCAAGCTGACAACCTTCACGCCCTTCGCTTGCAACATTTCAACTGTCGACAGTACATCAATGGTATTACGTCCCAAGCGGTCTATGGCAATCACAATCAGCGTATCGCCTTCTCGCACATAGCTGAGTAGTTCACCAAACCCTGGACGATCTGATGCCTTTACTGCACCACTCACGGCTTTATCACTGAACCAGCGATTAACACTATATCCAGCTTCGGTTATCTGCTGCTTCTGGTTTTCAACGTTCTGGTCGCTGGTGGAAACTCGCACATATCCGATCACAGTTGTCATGATGTTCTCTAAGTCTCAAAAGATAGTATCAAAATAATAGCTGTCCCAAAATAAAAGATCAACCTTTTGAGACAAGGCGAAGCCGCATTTTGCCGTTGTGTCGGTGTAGTCTTATAAGGAGATTGTTTTGAGACTGGATAATAGAGGTTTAGGACTCGGGACTGAGAGCAAATGTAAGTGGAAATGATAATCGCGAAGCTGGTGATAGGCTCAAATGCTCGTTGCGGTTTGATTGTTGGGGTCGAGCAAATATATAGGGCGTGATTACTCACGCCTTTGTTTACATCTCAGAGCACAGGCTGAGCGTGTAGACAGCAGTCTGTCCATCATTGTTTGTGGGGCGCATAACGAAAATAGGCTCACTCCCATTGTCGATGTATGTGACGGCAATCCCTCCGTCTGGCGTGGCGTACATCTTCGCAATACTTTTCTCACCCAAGAAACCGAGTCGCCAGGTTTTACCACCCATGTTCACCTTCATACTTTTGTCCTGCACATCAAGGCGAGTTTCGACTGAAGATTTTTGGCTACCAGAATCGATCTGCCCTTCCTGGATCGCCTTACAGGTGAATGTGGTTGCACTTGAGGCGAAGGGGAGAACGATCAGTGACGTGAGAATCAATCTTTTCATGGTCTTCCTTTTCTTGTTTGATTTGGTGACAAGGCGCTGTTAGCGCATTACCTTATCTTACCACTTTAATTAATTAAATCGATCTTATAGATCAGTAAAATCGATCGATGTGGGTGATACAATGCTATTGTACAAATACTGAGCACTGTGACATTCGGCGATAACAGTCAACTGGAGTGAGGCTTATGAAGAAATCAATATTGGTGATATCGGGACTACTGATTTCACAGTTGGTGATGGCAGGACAAATCACAATGACAGATCCGCAGCAGGAAAAAACGGAGAATGGTAAGACGCTTTGCACCTATGAGAACAGCCAGTATGTTTTCACCTACGTCACTAAAGGGCAGTGCCCGTATGCAAAGACTTTCAATACCAGTAGTTCAGAGTAAAAGTGGGTATAAAAATCGCTGGTTATTTTAACATCGCAAGAAAGAACGGTTGCTTAGTATTAGCACTTAATGATTCGTCATTGATTTAGCTGTAAGCCGCATAGAATAAGGCTTTGTTGAAAGTTGATGGAAGGATAAAAGTTTCGTAAAGGCGTTAGAAAATGAATAATAAGGGAGGAATTATGATAGGTTACATCTATCAAATGTGGTTGTTTATCGGTTATTTACATCCTGTTAGTCATGAGGAGTTTTCCGGCTTTCTGGAGTGTTGTTTCATGCGGAGCACTGCGACCATGAAAGGTATGCTGCATGAGTAGCATGTAATGCGGAGCATGGAAGATATCGATTACAGGAAAGTAACCTTTGTACCTGATGTTATTACTCAGAAGCTATTTTCCTGTAAAGAAAATCTGCTATGCTCGCAGTACTCACATAACGAACATTAATACCTAAAAAACCATTAACTACTATTTAAATAGTAAATATTGATTATTTCCTGTGTTATGTACTCGTACACCTCGTCCATGAATCCATTGTGCAAGTTACTCTTGTGAAAATGAGTTTATGCACCATTACACACTTTCAGTGTTTCATTGTAAGCCTCCATTTTTACCGAAGATGCAAATAACTCTAAAGTACCTTTAGACTTTTCTGCATCCTCTGTATCAGGTTACTTGTGCAAATGGCGTAGCCATAAGAGCGGCTTACTTGCATATTAAGCCGGAAATTTC
This sequence comes from Enterobacter cloacae complex sp. 2024EL-00227, assembly GCF_043945315.1. Lineage (NCBI taxonomy): Bacteria > Pseudomonadati > Pseudomonadota > Gammaproteobacteria > Enterobacterales > Enterobacteriaceae > Enterobacter > Enterobacter cloacae complex sp. 2024EL-00227. The sequence continues at coordinate 302,706 of NZ_JBIMQP010000004.1, read as the reverse complement.
ATTGTTAATAATATAGATAAGATGGTATCCGAGTCAGTGAAGCTACCGGACATCCATGATGTATGTGGGAGAGCAACGTGACCATACGATCCTTGATAGTATCTTGTTGAAAGTTAATAAATAACTTGACAAAACGTTCGTTTCATGGTAAGGTGGTATTAAGTGAGGGATATCTTCACTTCTCTAACAAATGCCCACTCTAATGACTTTATCTTCATGCCTCCTCCGGGTAAACGGTGTGGGGGTTTTGTCATGTCTGGAATATACACAATACTCATTCCCGATGAGTTGCTAAGCAGGAGGAACATTGCTTTGAAATATTTTAGTAGTGACCAGGTTTTTAATGAACTGGTCAATGGCGAAGTCACTCGTGAAGTGATATATGCATCTATGAACGTAGCCAGAAAACGCAAATACGCGGAACGTGAAAAACTGTTTGCTGATGCACTCGCTCGATTTGATGAATACCGAAAGGAAAAAACAAAATGAATATCCGATTCACTGATGACATCCACAAGGCGCTGATTGAACGTGCCAACCGTGAAGACAAATCAGCCGCCGCGCTGGTGAGTGAGTTAATAACAGCAGTCCTAAACCGAGAGGAACCGAATGACCGAAAAGAAACCAGTAGTAAACTTCGTTAATGCGATTTGCGGCTCAGGAAAGAGCCACCGTTTGAAAGAACACATTTACGACTTCAATCGAGAAGCTGTCCCAGAAAAGTTCTTAATCGTAGTACCAACCCACGCTTTAGCCGAGCAGTTCAAGCAAGAACTAAATCGTTTGAGAATCCCAAATCATCACATTTGCGTTGAAGGTGCGACTCTCAACCTGAAAAGTACTCTGGCGAACAGCTTCCAAACGAATGTGGTGATAACCACCCACGAATGTTTCACCAACTACTGCCACCTCGCTACGTTCAATCCTGAGATGCGCTCTCTACTGGCAGAACACAACGTGATGATTGACGAGATCCCTGATGGTTGGTTTGGGGCTGAAGCGAAGATCCGACATGCGGACAGAACGGCAGAAAACTTCCCATTCCTGGCATGGCTGGAAGAGCGAAACGGGTTGCTCTATTTGCGTGATGAGCACTACGACAAGCTGTACCAGTATTACCATGAGAAGCACGCTAACAGCGACAGCCTGAAGAAAGTGCTTTACGTGGCGCTCGACGGTGGTGGTGTGATGCATACCGAGTGTGATTCTTCATACAGCTTCTTTGCATACACTTATAACCCGATACTGAAGGCCGCAACGTGGGCGAAGAGCTTCACTGTGCTTGGCGCTGGTGTAGATCGCAGTGGGTTTGTATGGATGGCTGAGAACGTTGCTCAAATCGCAGTACAGGAAGCCGGGGAACACCTTCAGCCAGAACCCGAGAGACGCAAGCATAAGAACGTGCCTATCAAGATTGTGGTTGTCCTCTCAGAAGATGTCAAAAGAGCGGGGCAGTCAGAGCTGGCTAATGTTTTTAACAGTCATCTGAAAGAGATAAATCAGATTGTTGGGAAGGATTTTATCTTCGCAACTAACAACGATAAACCCATCTGTGACTTCCAAACTATTGGACTCGCTGAGCTCGGTGATCGCATGGGAGGTGAAGCTGTTTCGATGTCCAGCTACGGAATGAACAGCTACCAGGATGTTCACAGTGCTGTGTTCCTCGGATGTGCAAATCTGGGCGATAAAGATCGTAAGAGATGGGCTGACTATTGCAAACGTATCGGTTGGGATTTTGAAACGGTGATGAAGAAGAAGCGCCAGGCAATGTATCTTGAACGGTGCTACCAGTTTCTTAGCCGAACATCCATTCGCAACACTGATACCGATCACCCTCTCGTCTTTGTCGTTCCCGACATGGCGGCAGCGGAATACCTCAAAACCCATTACTTCCCTGGCTCAACCATCGAATGCCTTGGGATCAAGAAAGCTGGCAAGCAGGAAGAAACACGCTTGAAGGTGCTGGAATACAAGGCGCAAGGGCTAACTCAGAAAAAGGCTGCTGAAGTGATGGCGGTGTCTGTGAGGACAGTCGCAACCTACTGGAACCAGGGCGCTTACGTATGATTATCGCGCTTTACTGGTATCTGCTGTTCCTGTTTATCTGGGATGCAATCCGCACCTTTGAAAAACGTAGAAAAACAGAACGCAAAACTGAATCTCGGGATGTTTGATGTGGTGATTGATACAGCAAAGGGGCTAATGCCCCTTTTCTCGTTTTTTTAGTTTGTAGATTGAGCTAACACCGTTGCTGCACGCTGTTTAGTTTTTTCGCTTGAGCGCGGATTATCGCGTGCCTTAGCTGCAACTGTCTCCATTCTTTTTCGCTGGTATGGCGGAAAGTATCATGTTGTGTAAGCGGTGAAGGTGTAGTTTTGATGAGTTTTAAAGTTTGTCCGGCAGCAGAAGCGAATTTACTGGGCATTTACCATCGCCACATACCTATCTAACTCTTCCATACTTCCAGACGGCATGCTTACCACTGTTTTTTGGCTGCTTTCTATACAGCTGATGATGTCTTCGCGTGGGCCGCTGCGCCAGTCAGTGCTTGCATAAAAAGCATCAAGGACAACAACCATGTTCTCATGGCTATCAAAAGCGCGTATCAAATAGTAGCAATCCGGGTTATGCATGGAGTGTCCGAACGAAATAACCTCGATCCCGTGGCGCTGGTGTAGGGGAATGCTGATTTCCCGCATGATATTGTGAAAAGTGACTCCGGTGCCTTTGCGTAATGTGTATTGCAATATTTCGATGATTCGTTCCATTAATGCGATCCCCAAATGAGCGCCATCCCTTCGCTTTCAGGACGGACGGTTTTAAAACCGAATTTTTCATATAGCTCTGGAACATCTGCGATCAAGGTAATGTATGCTCCAACTGGTGCTTGTTGCCCGAGCCAGGACATTAATGCCTCCATGACTTTCCGGCCCAGCCCTTTACCTTGATGTTCTGGATCGACTGCAACATCTACGATTTCGAAGTTGAGCGCTCCATCTCCGACAATCCGCCCCATGTCGACAATAAGATCAGAATATTCAATATATACGCCATGACAGCTTCTTGGGAGGGCTTGTTTTGCGGCCTCAAGAGGGCGGGGGGTTAAACCGGATATGATGCGCAAGCGGCAAAAGTCCTCTGCGGGTGGCACTGCATCAACCAGAGTGTATCGTGATTCCATATTCAGCCTCAGTGCCATGAATGATCTTATGTTTAGCATTAACAATCGCATCTATGCAATCTTCACGGTCTATTATAAAGACCGCCTCGTCACTGCCGAAAATATTTGAGGGCTGTGACTGAGTGGGGGGACGGTCATCAACTGGGGGATGACGGTAGATATTACTTTTTTTGCTATATGTTGTATGATGTTTTTTAATGTTGTGTAGATGTTTTGTTTTTTCTTTGACGCCGCTTCGCTTATTACCTACTATTAAAAAGGTTAAGTAGTTCTATCCTTCATTTAAGATGAGGTGTTTTCATGCCTAAACAAAAGGTAGTTCGTGATGCGGGTACTGGTCAGTTTGTAAAGCCGGAAGAGGCTAAGAAACGTCCAGGGACAACTGTTACGGAAACTGTAAAAATCCCCCCTAAAAAAGGGAAAAAGTAAAAACATCTCAAAGCGCTCATTAGTAGCGCTTTTTCTATTTCTGGAGATCTTTTGATGGAAAACCATAACTTTGAAAGGCTAAAAGAACATATTTTGTCGTTATCTGTTTCAAAAAACTTCGAAGTTGCCAAAACAGAGTGGAGTCTACATTCGATAGAAGTTTCTGAAGAAATGGATTTCTGTCCCTGTGGTCAAGATATCAAAGAGCATTGCTATATTGAAAATAAAAAAAATGGCAATACCACGTATGTCGGTAACGTTTGTATAAATAGGTTTTTGAATATTTCAACTGGAACTTTGTTTGAAGGGTTGAAAAGGATTAAGAAAAATATTCATGCCAATCCAAACTTGGCATTGATTGAGTATGCAAATGATAAAGGGTATTTATACGATAAAGAGTATGATTTCCTTGTTGATACGATGAAGAAAAGAAATCTTAGTGAAAAACAAAGGTTGTGGAAAGAGAAAATAAATAATCGTATCCTTAAAGAAGTCGTTGTTAAGAATCGTACAGCAAGATGAGTATTATTTTTTAGTAACTCCGATTTGATAACGCTGAAAACCAACACATTATATACAGAGTTTAAGAAATAAGGGGCTTGCGCCCCCTTTTCTTAGATTAATGTTTTCACATCAAAATCTATGTTTGTATCGGTATCGGCTTCGTAGTTAACCTCTTCAAATCCGAAACCAAACAACTTCAGGAACTCTTCTTTATAAGCAATGTAGTCTGTTAGCTGCTCCAGATTTTCATTGGTGATCGTCGGCCACAGATCTCGACATGCTTGCTGAACGTCTTCCCGAAGTTCCAGATCGTCCATGCGGATTCGCTGCTCGTCATCAAGTTTGGCACTACCCCCATATAGGCTGGTAGTCATCAGACGATTAATTTGCTCGATGCAGCCTTCGTGGATCCCACGATCTTTCATGAGCTTGAACACGATAGAAATATAAAGCGGCATGACTGGAATAGCTGAAGACGCTTGGGTGACAACAGACTTTAACACCGCGACGTTTGCAGCACCGTTGAGAGGAGCCAGCTTGTTGCGTAACGCGTTTGCCGCCCGATCCAGGTCTTCCTTCGCCTTACCGAGCGCACCGTGCCAGTAAATAGGCCAGGTCAAATCCGTGCCGATGTAGGAGTAAGCAACGGTCTTCACACCATCAGCCAGAACGCCAGCGTTATTAAGCGCATCAATCCACAGTTCCCAGTCCTCGCCACCCATCACGGTAACAGTGTTACGCACTTCTTCTTCGGTTGCCGGTTCGATACTGGCAGTAATGATCTGATCTTTGTTGGTATCAATGGCTTTAGAGGTATAAACCTCACCGATTGGCTTCAGCGCAGAGCGAACAATTTCGCCTGTTTTTGGCATCTTTCTTACCGGAGATGCAAGCGAATAAACCACTAAATCAATCTGACCCAGATCTTCTTTGATGAGGCTGATAACTTCGTCGCGGCACTCATCGGAGAACGCGTCGCCGTTGATGCTTTTCGAGTAAAGACCTTCACGTTTCGCTGCTTCATCAAAAGCCGCAGAATTATACCAGCCCGCAGAGCCAGGCTTGGTATCCGTACCCGGTTTTTCAAAGAAGATACCGATAGTGGAAGCACCACCGCCAAATGCTGCAGAAATTCTGGATGCAAGCCCATAACCAGTTGAGGCACCGATCACCAGCACACGTGCAGGACCATCAGTGAGTTTTCCGTTTTTGCGGACGTACTCGATTTGTTTGTTTACGTTGACCTGGCAACCAACCGGATGTGTAGTTGTGCAGATGAAACCACGAATCTTGGGTTTAATTATCATGTTGATTTTAATCCATTTTGCAAAACTTCTTTAACATACAATAATGATAACTTTTTTATGAAAAGTTGTAATGAATAATACACATTCATTAACTAACTCTGGGAAGGATAATGGTCTTGTTGAAACGTTACTATAATTAGATTTCAGGGTAGTCCACCAATTCGACATACCCTGCTAACTCTTCCATGCTCGCCCCCTGTGAATAGGTACGGAATGCTTCGGTTTTCGCTTTCTGTTCAGTGTGTCCGGTGATACTGCCTATTCTTGTTTCCTGCACCCCGGCACGGTCTAAGCATGTGATGAACATCCCGCGCAAGCTGTGGAAGCATTGACGATCTGTAGCGGTAGGCAAAACCTTGTCACGCAACCTGGTGAAGTTTTGAGAGTAGTACGGCCCTTTCTTACCATCCTTCCTGTTAATCTTGTTAGCTTGTGGGAACAGGTATTCGCCGTAACTGTGGTTCAGGTATTCATCGACAATCGCAGATAGCCGGGAATGAATAGGGACGTACCGTACCCCCGCCTTAGTCTTTGATTTCGAAATGTAGAAACAGCGTACACATTCCACCGTTTTGATCTCTGACTTCTTTAGGCTTGCCAGTTCATCAAGGCGGCATCCTGAAAACAGCCCCATGATTATGATGTTCCTGATCTCCGGCTCTGCTGCATCAAGTAACTTTTGCATCTGGTCAGGTTCAAACGGCTGATAACTCTCTATCGTGCGGCGTGCTTCGAGGTTATGACCGTGAAAAGGGTTGCGGTCTGGTATGCCATCGTAGCGGCGCTTTGCAAACTCGTAGAGGCTCCCTAAACACGTTAGCCAGTTTTGACGAGATTGATCGGCGGCTCCTTTCTCCTTTTGTGTATCGAGGAACTCAGTCACCAGGCGGCGGCCTATCCTTTCTAAGGCAATGTCCGGTTGTTTGGCACTTTCAAGGAATAGTTCAACGGCTCGCGCTGATTTGCTTAACGTTGAATAAGAGCGGCGGTTTTTATAGCTTTCGGCGTATTCGTCCCGTAATAGGCACAGAGTGGGAATCGAACAGGATCGCGTTACAGGTTGAGGGCGGCTCTTGTTCTTCTTCTCTTCGGTATGCAAGGCGGCTATTGACTGCTGCAACCACTGATCGGGGTTGCTCGGATTGTACTTCCGCTTAAGCTCTTCCCATTCTAATAAGAGGTAGTTTCTGAACCGTCGAGCCTCATTGAGATCGCGGGTTGAGGTGGTTTTGCGCCACATCCGGCACGGATATAAAAATCTGAGGTACTTCGGGACGAAGATCTGAAACATCCAGATTCCGTCTTTTCGTTTGTATAGGTAAGCCTGGCCCTTGATTGACACGATAATGATCCTCTATTATCACGTAATCAGTTACCTATGCTGATCGCAATATCGTTATCTGTTAGTAGGTTACAGAAGTGGAATGGATTTTTGTTCGATTCCCTTCGCCCGCTCCAGAATTTCTTGATGTAATCCTCCTCTGTCTATTTTTTAACCAGCCCATCCTTTTCCATCCAGGTATCGTCATGCTGTTGTTTGATCGCTTCAACGAAGTTATCACGCATGCCTCCATATTCAGCACTGAGTTATCAGGTTTCATCAGAATTTGCAGCACGATGAATGCAACGGATAATTTAATCTGCGCTGCTAGCTGATGTTTATATCTAACTATTGGAAGGGGTGGTTAAAATTTTTTGAAAGAAGAAACAATCAGGCAATAATAAAAAATTCCGATATGACGCTCTTCGTCATAACGGTTTTTTTAAACTTAACGCAAATATTACTACCAATTATAGTAGCCCTCTTTTTGAGACTATTCCCTATTGCGCCAGAGCTGGCATACTGAGGAAAACAAAAAATATTATCCTTTAATATGCGCTATTACAGCAAAGCCGTCTTTTTTTGCTCGTTATTTTTTTGCTCTCTGAGCCATGCAGCCCCCCTTACTCCTGCTGACCGGGACACAGTGCGTCAGCAGCAGGAGGAACTGTTATTAAAGAACCAGCAACAGCGTGAGGAGCTGGAGCGGAGTATTCCTCGCCCCGCGCCCGCCAGACCGCTGCCGGTTACCGGCTCCGGACCCTGTTTCACCATTCATACCATTACCCTTTCCGGTGCGACCTTAATCTCCCCCGAAAACCCGGCAGACCCTTGTCGCGCAGGCCGGTAACGATCTCTCCCTGTCAGGTACGGATATCCGTGCCGGTAAATCGGTCTCACTCAGTGGCGAAAATGTCCTCATGGGGGTGAGCCGGGATACCCGCGACGGTGAAAACCACAGCAGCAGCGCCCAGAATGGTGTGACGGCATCTACTGGCGGCTGGGCTGTTGAGGCTGCTAAAGCCGCAGAGACGGCTGCCCGCAGCGCAGGGCGCTATGCCGGACTCGTCGCTCGTCAAGGCTAAAGTGTCTTTAACGGCGGGGACGTCCTCTCAGGACAGTCGTTACAACAGTACCGACACGCAGGGCACCACCATTAATGCCGGTGAGAATGTCTCTGTCCGTGCCGGAAATGACATTGCCGGTATTGGGGTACAGATCGCGGGTAAACACGTGGCGCTGGATGCGGGGCGCGATATTCTGTTGTCTGCCTCCCAGAACACAACCCTCTCTGAGAGTAAAAACAGCGGTAGCCAGTTCAGCGTTGGTGTTGGTGTGAGCCTGATTGGTGCGCAAAACGGCATCTCGGTGGAGCTGGGAGCGTCACAGCATAAGGGTAAGGAAAACAGCCAGTCACAGCGCAATACGAACAGCGTTGTCCATGCTGATGAACAGCTTACGGTGAACAGCGGACGCGACACCATCCTGAAAGGTGCGGAGCTGGAAGGTAACGGTGTGGTGGTGAATACCGGACGCGATCTCACCATCAGCAGCGTGCAGGATACAGCCAGTTATGACAGCAAGCAGTCTTCGTCAGGCGCGTCCCTCAGTCTGTGCATACCGCCACTGTGTTATGGTGCCTTTTCCGGTAGCGTCAGTGCATCGGGTGAGAATATCACCCAGAATGGTAAGAGCGTCGCTGAACAGAGCGGGATATTCGCAGGCAAAGGCGGCTTTGCCGTCACCACCGGAAATCATACCCAGCTTGACGGCGCGGTGATTGCATCCACGGCGTCTGCAGATAAAAATAGCCTCGACACGGGTACGCTGGGTTTCAGTAATCTCCATAACGAGAGCCAGACCAGCGGCAACGGCTACACGGTGGCGCTTTCCGGCAGCGCGGGCGGCAGCGGAAACGGTGAAAACCGCAACCTGGCACCGGCCATCGGTACGGGCCAGGCAAAAGAGAGCCACACCGGCACGACCTCATCAGCGGTGAGTGGCGGTAGCATTGTCATTCGCAACCCGGCGGGACAGAAACAGGATATTGCTGACCTGAACCGTGATACGGCTGACGCCCACCACGGCGTGGACGTGAACGGTGATGTGCAGAAGGTCAGGGATAACCTGGCGGTCCAGAGCGAAGGCGCGGCGCTGGCCACCTCTGCGCTGGATGCTTACGGCAAGTATGCGGAGCAGAAAGCGCGGGAATCCAATGCGGCGCTGGGCGCGAAGCTGGCGTCAGAAGGAAAACTGCAGGGCGATACGCCGCAGGAGCAGGAAGCGTTCCTGAAGACGCAGCCCGGATATCAGAATACAGAGTACGGTCCGGGAAGTGATTTCTGGACGAAGGGCAGTGCAGCGGCGGGCTTACTGGCAGGCGCGCTTGGCGGTAACCTGAAGGCAGGCGCGGCAGCGGGGGCGGCCCCTCTTCTGGCGACCCTGGTCAAGGAGCAGAAAGATCCGACAGCCCGTGCCGCGCTGCACGGTATTGTGGCTGCGGCGCTGACGCAGCTGAGTGGCGGGAGCAGTGCGGATGGCCTGAAGGCTGGTGCCATAGGGGCCATTACGGCCTCGGCGATGACTGACCATCTGGTCAGCGCGCTGTATGGAGATAAAAAATCCAGTGACCTGACGGCAGAGGAGAAACGGCTGGTCAGTAGCCTCGTGAGTATCGCAGGTGGTCTGGCGGGCGCAGCAGTGACGGATGGTAGTGTCTCCATGGCGGCGACGGCGTCGGAAACGGCGAAGGTGGAGGTTGAGAATAACACGCTGAGTCCTGGCCATGATGAGGAAGAGCTTGAGAAAGAGCACGGCGACCGCCTCCCAAAAGTCTACAACATTGCCAGGCCCGGGGTGTTGTTTGACGAAGATGGTAAGCCGCTTCCAGGAGCTGCTGGTCTTGGAATTGGGGCTGTTCCGATTGGTGGTAAATCTAAAGATACTCAGATTTGGACAGAAGCCAAGAAAGCAGAACCTGTGGGTAATGCCTATGGACACTGGACAAAATATGGGAAAGAATTTCCTGAGTATCAGAATGCTAAGCAATATGTTGATGCAGCCCATAATTTTATGACAACCCCACCGCAAGGTACCTTAACTAAAACTCGCCCTAACGGAGACACGCTGTATTACAATCCTGCGACTAATGTCTTTGCTTCAAAAGATATAAATGGTGTACCGCGTACAATGTTTAAACCAGAGAAAGGTCTCGAATATTGGAAAAAACAATGATGAATAATGGCTCTTATCCTTGTCCATGCTGTGGAAATAAAACAATTGATGAGCTGGGTTGTTATGAAATTTGCCCTGTATGTGGGTGGGAAGATGACCCTGTACAATCGGCTGATCCAGATTTTTCTGGCGGGGCAAACTCTTCGAATTTAAATGAGGCGAAACGAGCATTTAACAAACAGTAACTGATAAAACGATCCCAGCTCAATGGCTGGGATCGTTTTATCAGCCTTTAACCCCTTGAAACGCTTAACAGCGAAAAAAGTTGCAGCAGCAGATGTACCTTAGCAAAAACACCCTGTAAGTCACTGACTGAACAGGGAAAAATGTGTTGTTCCTGCCGGAATGCACAGGAAAGAGTTGTTGTTGAGAATAACACGCTGAACAGCGCAATGTGTGCACAGGAGCCGTGGGCATGCAGAAATCCATTGCTGGACGGTGGTGGGTTTGGGCCAGGAGGCGGGACTGCTGCCGCCACTGGTGCAGGTGTAGCAATCGGTGAAGCGCTGACTAATGATAAAGAACAGCCAAATACTGGCGCAAATTGGACGGATGAAGAAAAGGCAGAACTGGGGGGAGCGGGATCAGGCACGCCGGGGGGCTGGGAGCCGCAGGATGAGGAGAATGCTCGGAATAACAGGGCTTCTACTGCCCCATCAAAAGATCGCCTTAATGAGGCCGCTTCAGCATCTAACAGAAATGGATTGACTGATGCCGGACGAGCACTACAAAAGCATGGCGGAAGAGAAGGTTCCGCATATTCTTATTCCAGTCAAAAAGCGTCAGTTCTTAATCAGGAAGCTCAGAATATAGTTAACGAAATATTAAACAATCCAAATACTAAGATTGAATCCCGAGTGGTTTTTGAAAATAAACAAAGGATTACTGTTGTTGAAGCTACAGCTCCTGATGGACGAGCATTACGATTTAATTCTGATGGTTCAAGATTAATTGGCTTCCGTGAACCACCAACTAAATAGAGGTCTCATATGTTGGAATATAGCGTAGGTAGTTCAGTTGATCGGGAAGATCTTTATGCTGAATTGTCTTTTAATCGAGTCCAGTGGGGTGAAATCTCACTATCAGAAGACAGGAAATCAGTGAATATTATTATTTATCCAGATGAAAGTAATATTCTTGAATTTCAATGCGATGAGTTTTTACAGCTTATAGAGAAGGCAAAGTCTCATCTTCTTCGCCTTGAACCACTGTCTAAATGACACAGATCCCGGCCACTGTGCCGGGATCGTTTAATCAGCCGTTAAGTTTACCCCCAATGCGGCGCTGGGCGCGAAGCTGGCGTCAGAAGGAAAACTGCAGGGCGATACGCCGCAGGAGCAGGAAGCGTTCCTGAAGACGCAGCCCGGATATCAGAATACCGAGTACGGTCCGGGGAGTGCCTTCTGGACTAAGGGCAGCGCAGCGGCGGGATTACTGGCAGGTGCGCTTGGCGGTAACCTGAAGGCAGGTGCGGCAGCGGGGGCGGCCCCTCTGCTGGCGACCCTGGTCAAGGAGCAGAAAGATCCGACAGCCCGTGCCGCGCTGCACGGTATTGTGGCTGCGGCGCTGACGCAGCTGAGTGGCGGGAGCAGTGCGGATGGCCTGAAGGCCGGTGCCATGGGTGCCATTACGGCCTCGGCGATGACCGACCATCTGGTCAGCGCGCTGTATGGCGATAAAAAATCCAGTGACCTGGCAGCAGAGGAGAAACGGCTGGTCAGTAGCCTCGTGAGTATCGCGGGTGGTCTGGCGGGCGCTGCGGTGACGGATGGCAGTGTCTCCATGGCGGCAATGGCGTCGGAAACGGCGAAGGTGGAGGTTGAGAATAACTCGCTGGGTGTCGTTATTCAGGGCGGTAAACTGGCTGCACAGGGATGTCTGAAAATTTCTGCTTGCCGTGATCGCCTGGTTGGCAGTGGTCTGGGTGCTTTACTGGGCATTGGTGCATCCACATCAGCAATGGATACATTGTCACAAGATGAGCAGTTGCATCTGATCTATGTGGCCTCGCTCAATGATCCTTCCCAGCTCAGTCAGTTAAATGATGCTCAGAAAGCGGCCTATGAGTCCCTGACAGGTAAGACGATCACCAGTACTGGTGGTACGCAGGTCATCAACCCGGGACCATCAAACACTGGTGGAGACCAGACTGTAACTGGAAATGTGCCCTCCAACACAGGGAAGAATAGTGTAGCAACCGGAGGGATAAATCATACTGGTAATACCAACGGTGATGGAGCGTCAAACAATAATGGCTGGACGACAACTACGCCGGTTCCGGATTCTCCTTCACTGGATGATCTTTTCTATCAGAACGAGAAGATCCCCGGTCTTGAAAATGTTCGCCCTGAAAATCCCGGTTATCCAGCCAATCAGAGTGTTATTGAAAAAATGAACGAACCTAAGTTTATTGCCTGGATAGGCAATACAGATTGTACGGATTGCTCAGATATCGCACCTAAACTTCTCGATGCAGCTGGCGGGCACGGGAAAATTATTGAAGCAAGGCCGACGACTCCGTACAACTTAAATGTGTATGAAAATGGAAAAATTGTACATGAACAAGCATTTCATCAGGTTTATACCGATGGTCAGTATGTTTACGATCCAAGAGTGTCCTTAAAACCAATTCCTAAAGGAGATTGGGAAAAACATATCAAATCTATAAATCAGGGAAGTGTTACGATCTCTGATAAATTACAGGGGTTAAAATAATGTTTCCGATAGGTAAGAAAGAAACAATCTTGTTGGACTTCATTGGTTCTCTTGGAAAACTGGAGTGGTTACATTATCAGAGCCGTATTGAAGATGAATGGATAAATGACCATTTTGAAAAAATTGATCGCTCTAAGTATCCTCCTTATACCAGTTTTCGTTTTGAAAAAGAGGTTCCAGAAGTTATCGCCTTACTGGAAGATGCGATTCAATCATATAAAGGTAAAGTTGAGTGGTGTATGACCCATCATCCGAAAGAGTATGGTACTGGTGTTAATCATCGTATTTTGCCTACATTTGTTAAGAATCTCAGAGTCAGTGAAGGTATGGAAGATGTTAACGAGTATATTGAAAACCATTATCCTGATTTTGGCCCAATCGCCTATGAAGATCTTGTTGGACTGACGGAGCATGTTCAATCAGTTTTCAAAAATGCTGGATATGATGCATAAATTTTCTTTATATGCTCTGTAATAACATTTTGATATGGAGCCTTAACCCGTTATGCGTAGGGATGGAAAGAAGGGGCAGGTAAATATTTAAGTCGGAATGCCTTAACAATAATCGCTAGCGCCACCAATCCTGGCATCTGCGCATTTCTTTATTTTGTAGACCCGGTAAGCGAATCGCTACCGGGCCATGGCAGATTAATTATTGACTCATCACCCTTTCGGGAACACCCAAACATGCTTCTCCGGCAGCGAAAGATGGCAGTGCTGCGGATCCCGAACCTCATGCCCATACGCGCGGATCACAAAATCATCCCCCACCGTGCGGAACAGGTACTCCCAGCGGTCGCCGAGGTACATGCTGGTGAGCAGCGGTAGCTCAAGCTGATTTTCCCCTGGCCCCTCAACCACCGCGACGCGCTCGACGCGGATCACCGCCGTGGCGTCAGCGCCACTCTGCACGTCTTCACCGGCCTGGCCCCACAGCACCCAGCCTTTGCCTTCGATACGCGCTCTGCCGTCGCGCACGTCGGTGACCTTGCCGTGCAGGCGATTGTTGCTGCCCATAAATTCGGCGGTAAACAGCGTTTTCGGTGAGCCGTACATCTCCTGCGGCGTACCCTGTTGCTCAATTTTGCCGTTGTTCAGCAGCAGGATGCGGTCGGAAATGGACATCGCTTCGTTCTGGTCGTGCGTCACCATCAGCGCCGATAGCCCGAGCTTGATAATCAGCTCGCGCAGGAACACGCGGGCCTCTTCGCGCAGCTTGGCGTCGAGGTTGGAAAGCGGCTCGTCCAGCAAAATCACCGGCGGGTTGTACACCAGCGCCCGGCCAATCGCCACGCGCTGCTGCTGCCCACCGGAGAGCTGATGCGGGTGACGTTTGCCAAGATGGCCCAGACCCAGCTGGTCCAGCACGTCCTGCACGCGCTGCTGGATCTCTTTGGCCGGGACTTTGCGCAGCTTGAGCGGATAGGCCACGTTCTCAAACACGGTTTTGTGCGGCCACAGGGCGTATGACTGGAATACCAGCCCCAGGTTACGCTCTTCCGCCGGGACCTCGCTGCGCGGCGTACCGTCGTAAACTTTATTGTTGCCAATCACAATCGACCCCTGGGTCGGTTTTTCCAGACCCGCGACGGCGCGGAGAAGGGTGGTTTTACCGCTGCCGGAGGGGCCTAACAGGGAGACCACTTCGCCGCGCTTCAGGTTCATGGAGACACCTTTTAAAACAGGATTGTCGCCGTAGGTTAAGTGCAGATCGTCAACCGCTAATTCAATCATGTATTTTCACTCCGAAACGAAGGGCAATGCCCAGACCTACCACGACCAGCAGGATATTAATGAAAGAGAGCGCCGCCACGATATCAATGGCGCCTGCGGCCCAGAGGGAAACCAGCATCGAGCCGATGGTCTCCGTGCCGGGTGAAAGCAGGTACACACCCGTTGAGTATTCGCGTTCAAAGATCAGGAACATCAGCAGCCACGAACCGATCAGGCCGTAGCGGGAGAGCGGGATGGTGACGTGGCGGGTGATCTGCCCGCGCGTCGCCCCGGTGCTGCGCGCCGCCTCTTCAAGCTCCGGCCCTACCTGCAGCAGCGTGGAAGAGATAAGCCTCAGCCCGTAAGCCATCCACACCACGGTATAGGCCAGCCAGACGCTGAAAATGGTGCTGCGCAGCGAGCGTAGCCAGACGATGACGTTTTCACGCATCCAGTCGGTCCAGGCAAACCCGGAAAGCCAGCCGGATTTCAGCGAGTTATCCAGCCACATCGGCAGGAACAGGAATACCCACAGGAACGCCAGACCCGCCAGCAGGCCAGGCACGGCGCGCGGTACCAGCACGCTGTAGTCCAGGAAACGTGTGGTATTGTCCGGCTTGCGGTGCATGGCAATGCCGACAAACAGGTAGCACACCACGGCCAGCGCGCCGCCAATGACGCCAATCGCCATGGAGTTGACGATGGCGCGCAGCAGGTTGGGCTGCGCCCAGATGGTGCGGAAGGTGTTCAGAGAAAGCTCGTCCCACAGCGAAACGCCCACGCCCCAGTTGGAGATAAACGCGCGCAGCACCACGCCGAGCAATGGAACGCCAATGGTGACGGTGAGCCAGAAGGCAATCACCGCGCCAGCCACCCAGCGCCATTTACCCAGCGGCAGCGCGCGGGCCTGCGAGGCCTTGCCCTTCATGGTGACGAAGCGGTTGGCGGTGCGCATCAGGCGACGCTGGAGCATCACCAGCGGGATGGTGATGCAGATCAGCACCACGGCAACCGCCGCCATCAGGTTATAGGATGGGGTACCCATCTTGTTCGTCAGCTTATAGAGATAGGTCGCCAGCACCATGTTGCCTTCCGGGTCGCCGAGGACCAGCATCAGGCCGAACACTTCCAGCCCGAGGAAGAACAGCAGCACGGTGGCGTACAGAATAGACGGGCGCACCATCGGCAGGCTGACGGAGGTCATCACCTGCCAGGGCGACGCGCCCGCGGTGCGCGCGGCTTCTTCCACGTCGGAGCCCACGCTGCGCAGCGCTGACGAGATATACAGATAGGCGTGCGGGACGTGCGTCAGGCCGGCAATGACCACAATGCTCGACATGTCGTAGATATTCCACGGCACAAAGCCAATCAGCGCCTCCGCCCACTGGGAGAGAAAGCCCACCGGACCGGCGGCCACCACGTAGCCGAAGCCCAGCACCATCGGTGAAACGAAAATCGGAACCAGGATCAGCGGCTCAATCAACCGGCGACCGGGCAGGTCGGTACGCACCATCAGAAATGCCAGCACGCCGCCCAGCGGGATAGAGATAAAGACCAGCCCGAAAGCCAGAATAAAGCCGCTTTTCAGGGCCTTATAAAAATCGGGGTCGGTGAAAATAAAATCAAATGATTCAAAGCTCCACTCTTTTGACGGCGAAAAGAACGGCGCGGACAGGAAGCTCTGGATCACGATAAACGACAGCGGCGTGTAGATAACCAGGGCGGTTATCAGCACGACGATGCCTCGCGGCAGGCTTTGCCACTTTCTGCGTAATGTATTCATGGGGTATCCCTGGTGTTGCGGCCCAGAAAAACGAACTCAGTCGATAAGGGAGCGCGGCGGCCAGCGCCGCGCTCAGACGCTTATTTACCGGCGGCGGTACGCCACTCTTTGATGTACTCGAGGCGTTTTTTCGGCTGCAGGTATTCCAGCAGCGTTTCATCAACCGGGATCGGCTTCAGCGCGTTGCCGAGGATTTTGGTCAGGCCGTCGATATCATTTTTCCCTTCGATATCGTTACGAATGGAGGGAATGTCCGCCTGGTTGGCCAGAATGCTTTGCCCTTGTTCAGAGAGCACGTAGTCCAGCCACAGTTTGGCCGCGTTGCTGTTTTGCGACTGCTGGCTGATGAACGACACGCGCGACAGCACCAGGGTGTAATCCTTCGGATAGGAGATGCCGAGTGACGGATCGTTCTTCGCACGCGCTTCCGCGTAGGAACCGAGGATGTTGAAGCCGATCAGGTTTTCACCGGAGGAGACGCGCTCCATCATGGTGCCGGTAGACGACTGCACCGACAGGCCACCTTTGGCGACGTCGGCCAGGGTCTTAAAGTAGTTCGGATCGGCGTTGTGATCCTGCACCGAGAGCATAAAGCCCAGCCCCGATTTTTCGATGTCGTAGGTGGTGACTTTGTTCTTGAATTTGTCCGTCTGGCTGGCAATCAGCTTCGCCAGCGCGGCGTGAGAATCCGGCACGTCGCCAGCCGGAATCAGGCGCTTGTTGTAGATAAAGACCACCGGCTCATAGGTGGTGCCGTAGGCCTTATCTTTCCAGACCGCCCATTTCGGCAGCTGGCTTTGCTCCGGAGATTTGTACTCCATGGCGTAGTCGGTGGCGAGCTTCAGGCCCGTGTCCATCGAGGAGCTCCAGACCACGTCGCCGCTCACGCCGCCGGAAGCCTGTTCGCTGATGAAACGGTTGTACAGCTCAGTGCTGTTCATGTCGTTGTATTCGACTTTAATGCCCGGGTAGGTTTTTTCGAAGCCCTGGATCAGCGGGCCGGCAGCTTTGATGTCGGTGGTGGAATAGATGACAACCTTGCCCTCTTTCGTGGCGGCATCAACCACTTTTTGATACTCAGCAGGATAACCCTGCGGCAGGGCAGACAGTGCAGAAGCAGAGAACAGTACGGTAGCGGTAAGCAGAGAAATTCGGAACGTGTTCGACATTATAGTTAACCTTTTAGTTACATTTGAGGAACTAATTGTCAACATAGCGTAAAGCGCGCCTCCGACAATAGGGAGGCGAGGGCAATGATTCCGAAGTGTGATTGTCGCCGTCGTTTCAGCAATTAACACCATAAAATCCGCGAACGTTAGCCAACGAATGGTTTTTGATTACGGTTTATCGGGGGCTTTGCGGTATAACCGGCGAGGATGACCGATATTGCCGTACAGCATTTCAACGCTGATTAACCCACTCTCCACGCAGTATTCGAGGTAGCGACGCCCCGTGGTTTTGCTGATCCCCACGTTTTCCACCACCTCTTCAACCGACATCGCGCTGTAGGGATGCTCGGCGAACAGGCGTTTTATCCGCTCCAGCGTCTGGGGTTCAATGCCCTTTGTGGACGGCGTTACGGAGGCTTCCGCGGCAGGCAGATGAAACAGGCGATCCAGCGCATGCTGGTCGACCACCTTCACCTGCTGTACGGTGTGGATGAAGCGCATAAAACGCTCCAGCGAGGCGTGCAGGCGCTGGAAAAAGACGGGCTTGATGAGGTAGTCAAACGCGCCGCTGCGCATGGCGTGGCTGCAGGTCTGCATATCGCTGGCGGCGGTGATGAAGATTACCGAACACTCATAGCTTTTCAGCAGCGGGTTATCGATGAGCTCCACGCCTTTACCGTCCGGTAGATAGTTGTCCAGCAGGATAAGCCGCGGCTGATGCTGACGAATCAGGCTGCATGCCTGCTCAATCGACGCGGCGATGCCCACCACGCGCAAATGAAAATTCTGCTCGATATACTCGCGATGCAGCTCTGCCAGGTGCGGCTCATCTTCAACGATCACAACATCAAGTGCTCGGGTCATGCTTTAGCCCATTCGGAATAAACACAGAAAAAATGGTCCCTTGTGGCGTGTTGTCGGCAATCTCAATGCTGCCGCCAGCCTTGTCGATATATCCTGCCACCAGATACAGGCCAATACCGTGCTCGGTACCCACAATGTCGTTTTCACGTTCCGGCTTGCTGCTGAATCCCTGGCGGAAAATATGCGGCTTCATCGCATCCTCCACCCCGCAGCCCCGGTCGGCCACCTCGATCAGCAGCTCCTGGTTACGGTCAGAAATGTAGAGTTCCACCGGCGCGGGGACCGGGGCCTTAAGGGTCGCGTCCACCGCGTTATCCAGCAGGTTACCAATAATAGACATCAGCTCCGTTTCGTTGAGCGTGACTGGCATGCGGGTGAGCTGGCAGGCGGGATCAAACAGCAGTTCGATCCCTTTTTCGCGCGCGCTGACGTATTTTCCGAGCAGCAGCCCGCACAGCGCGGGAGAGGAAAAACGGGCGGAGACAAAGTCCAGCACCCGCTGCGCACCTTCGGACTGCACCTGAATGTAGCGAATCGCCTCGTCATAGTGTTTCATCTGCAGCAAGCCCACCAGCGTGGCGGTCCAGTTCAGCTGCTCGTGGCGCATAATGCGCAGGTTATCCGCATAGCGCTTGATCTGACTGAGCTGGCTGCTGAGGGTGTTGATGTCATTTTTGTCGCGAAAGCTGTATACCCAGCCGCTTTCAACGCCGGGCTCGACCTCAATCGCCACGCGGTTGACGATTACCTCCCGCTGGTTCAGCACGGCAATCTGGTCGTGGCTACCGCTGCTCACCGAGGCGTAGCGCTGGGATAAAAAGCCCGGCGACGTCTGCAGAACGTCTTCCAGCGGTTTGCCGATAAGCGCTTTCTCACTTTGCCGGATATCCAGCATTTCTCGTGCGGCGCGGTTAATTAAAATCAGCTGCTTCTCATCATTGACGGCAAATACCCCCTCATACATGGCTTCTAATAGCGCGCGCTGCTGCAAAACCAGCTGAGCGATATCTTTTGGCTCAAGCCGGAACATCTGTTTTTTGAGATTGCGGGTAAACAGCCAGGAGAACATAAACAGCAGCAGCAGAAGAGCCGCGCCGTACAGCCCGGACTGCCAGAGAATGCGGGCATTAATATTGGCAATATAGGAGGTCAGATAGCCGACCGAGACAATACCAATCACCTGGTGCTGCGCGTTAAAGATCGGTGCTTTGCTGCGTAGCGACACGCCAATCCCGCCCTGGCGCACGGAAATAATGGTTTTGCCCTGTAATACCTCCGCATTATCCCCGCCGATCATCGGTAAATTTATGCGCTCCGGGGATTCCGAATGATAAAGGTGCTGTTCCTCGGTATCGCCAATCACAATGTAGCTGGCATCGCTTTCGGCGCGTAGCGGCTGAATTAACCGGGCTATCCCCGGAATATCTCTGGCCGCAACCATGGCCGCCAGACCCGGCATCAGCGCGATCTGGCTGGCCTGCACCCGGGCGCGCTGGCCGAGATCGTGATGGAGCTGTCGGTCAATAAAATGAAACAGGATCGTTCCCAGCAGAACTAACAGCAGGCAGGAAAAGCACACCAGCGCTAAAAACAGCTTTACCTGAAAAGAGAGTCTGCGTTTCATTCAACCTGCGGATGTTATGTAAAAGTGACATTTGCCGAGCCTGACATGGGCAAATAGCGGACGCAATCTGGCAAGAAAAGAGTTGTGACCTGGCTTTTCGTTTTCGGCGTTATAGCCATCAGGATCCCGTAAGGCTATGCTTCATTCAGCACGATAATAATTACAGAGGCAATGTCATGGATAAAGAGCTACTGGATGCGGGTTACCGGGCCTATACCGGCGAGAAAATTGACGTTTACTTCAACACCGGGATCTGCAAACACTCCGGTAACTGCGTGCGTGGGAGCGCAAAGCTGTTTAATCTGAAACGTAAGCCGTGGATTATTCCCGATGAAGTGGACGTTGAAACGGTTGTCCGCGTGATTGATACCTGCCCGAGCGGTGCGCTGAAGTATCGCCAAAAATAAGCGAGGAACCATGGATATTCTGGAAGGCCATAACAAGTTTTACGTGAATGATGCGAACGGCAACCAGGTCGCGGAGATTGTCTTCGTGCCGACCGGCGAGCACCTGAGCATTATCGAGCACACCGATGTGGATGAGAGCCTGAAAGGGCAGGGCGTCGGTAAACAGCTGGTGGCGAAAGTGGTGGAGAAGATGCGCGGTGAGAACCGCAAAATTATCCCGCTGTGCCCGTTTGCGAAACATGAGTTTGATAAAACGCGGGAATATGACGATATTCGGGCGTAACTCACACCGGCGATGGCCGGTGTTTTTTATCTCACCTGCTCAAACAGCAGTACCAGAGCGATCAGCACCATCAACCCTCCCGATGCCCTGCTCACCAGACGGGCCGCCTGTGGCCGGGTCGCCAGCACCGCTTTCGAACCATACCCCACCAGCAGATAGACCAGGGTACAGGTAATAAGGTGCATCATCCCAAGCGCAGACATCTGCATCGCTATCGACCAGCTTCCGGTTGGGTCTGTGAATTGCGGAAGCAGGGCCAGGAACAGCAAAAAAACCTTCGGGTTAAGGCCGCTAATGCAGAGTCCTTTCACCGCCCACTGCGTCCAGTTACCCGCATGCTGGGTGGCCTTCTCCGGTGCGGCCGGGTGACGCAATAACGTTATGCCAAGCCACAGGAGATACAGGGCTCCCGCCACGGTCAGCCCGGCTAACGCCAGCGGATGTTGAGCAATCAATACCCCCACGCCTGCCACCACAATCAATGTGGCTAGCAGATGCCCGGACATCAGCCCCATCACCGCCGGGACCACGCGGCGGCCGTTGATTCCGGCGCTAATAGCGTAGGCCCAGTCGGCCCCCGGGGTCATGATGAGCAGAAACGAAACCACCCAAAAGCCGGCCACAATACTCATTTCCATCGTCCTGAAATACTCCCGCAGTGCGTTATACGTTGCGAAAAAGAATATCGCTAACACTGCGAAATAGGCTTTCAATGTTATGCTCATAACACGGTGAAAATGAGAAAATCTTCCACATGGATAGCATCGATAGAAAAATTCTTGCTGAACTGCAGTCTGACGGCCGCCTGTCGCTTACCGAACTGGCTGAGCGGGTGAATCTGAGCCTTTCGCCGTGCCACCGTCGCGTGCGGGCGCTGGAGCAAAGCGGGGCCATAACGGGATACCGTGCAAGCCTCGACCCTGCCAAAATGGGATTTAATTTCCTGGCGATAGTGTTCGCGACGCTGAAAGAGGGTGACCGCAAGGCGGTCAGCGCGTTTGAAGAGGCGGTGGAGGAGATCCCGCAGATTGTGCTGGCTCAGCGCCTGTTTGGCGATCCTGATTATCTGATGCACGTCGTGACCCGCGACCTTTCCGCTTTCCAGAAGCTCTACGACGAGAAGCTCTCCGCTATGCCCGGCGTGCAGCATCTTCGCTCAACGCTTGTCATGAAAACGGTGGTGCAGGACAGGCCTTTTCCGCTGTAAGCAGGAGGCCGGGGTTGAATGGCCTGCCCGGCAGCGCGCCGGGCAGGAAAGGGAATTAGCCGACAAACATCACCGACACGCACAGCACCCCGACGATCAGCGTCAGCAGGTTGCCAATGGAACGGTACTGTTTCAGGGAGGGGATCAGATACGTCGACAGCGTCGGCATGATAAACAGGATCATGGCGATAAGCGGGCCGCTGATGGCGTAAATCATCGAAATGGCGTTCGGGTTAATGCAGCAGACGGCAAAGGTGATTAACGACACCCCCATGATGGAAATCGCGCGGTTAAAGGCGCGGCTCTTTTTCACGCCCACCTGGTTCAGCGACGACTTCACGATCTCCGTCGCCCCTTCAATCACCCCAAAATAGGTGCCGAGAAACGATTTCGACATCGCAATAATCGCCACGACAATCCCGGAAATCCCCAGCCACGCCGGTGAAGAGGGCATCATCGACAGCGCGGACAGGATCGTCACCCCTTCCTCTTTGGCGGCCACAATGTACGACGGCGGAATAGAGAGCAGGCAGCTGAAGACAAAGAACAGCACGCTCAGGCAGATAATCAGGTATGCCACCTTCATGATTTTCTTGCATTTAGCCATGGCCTCGTCCCCGAACTTCTCGCGGCGGTCAACGGCAAACGTCGAGATAATCGGCGTGTGGCTGAACGCAAACACCATCACCGGAATCGAAATCCAGACCTGGTGCAGCGTATGGCGATCGACGGCCATCTGGCTGGTCAGCAGCGAGGGCTGCCAGCTGCCGATCAGGTAGAGCGAGACAAACAGGAAATAGGCGATCAGCGGAAACACCAGGAAGCCCATCACTTTTATCGTGATATGCCGTCCCATCAGGAAGATCAGATTCAGGACCAGCACCACGCCCAGGCTAACCAGCACGCGAACGGTGGTGTCTACCGTCAGGTGTTTTGCCAGCTGCTCGGTTAACGAGTTGGTGATGGCCACCGCATAAATCTGCACCACCACAAAGAAGGCGATGAAATAGAGCGTGGTGATCAGGTTGCCGATCTTCCTGCCGTAATAGTGCGAAACGGCGCCGGTGATCCCTTCGTTGCCTTTCGTTTTCGACGACAGGATAAATTGCGCCAGCGCTTTGTGCGGCCAGTAGGTTAAGGGGTAGGCCACGAGGGCGGTAATAAACAGGACGATTGCGCCTGCGGAGCCCAGCTGAATGGGCAGGAAGAGCGTTCCTGCGCCCACGGCCGTGCCGTAGAGAGCGAAACTCCAGAGAGTCTCATCTTTTGACCAAATTTTCGACATTAGAGCAACGTATCAACTATCAAACCATCAGAATGGCGTGCAATTTACCATAGTTATGCCTTAAGAGCGCAGTTGCTTCGAAGACGTCGGGCCGGAACGGGCGTCCGGCCAGAGGCGGTTCAGCCTGCCAGGGCGCGTCGTTGCTGGCGGCGCTTAAGAAATTTCTCACGCAGATTATCGTACGCCCAGTTATAGAACATGGTGTACGGCAGGAAGAACAGGAAGAAACCTATTTCCAGTGTGAATGCCTGTAGCAGGGTGACGCCCAGCACGGCGGCGACAATCGACACGCCAATCACAATAAAGCCGCATTCGAACCCCAGCGCATGCAGCGCACGCACTTTTGCCGTACGTTTGACGCGCTGAACAGGCCAGAAACGGTCGAAGCCGACGTTATAAATAATGTTCCACAGCATGGCGGTGGTGGCCAGAATAATGGTCAACCCACCCATTTCCACCACGGAACGCTGCATCAACCACGCCGCGGTAGGGGCGAGGATCGCCGTCGCAATCCCTTCAAAACAGACAGCATGAAAGATCCGCTCCGGCAGTTTACGTTGGAGTGCATCCTGATGTTGCATAGCGATAGACCTCGTTAATTCGCCAGTATGGGCGTTGATGTGGCCTATTTTTATCGCTAAAGCTGATATATTAAAGATAGTATCCATCGTAAAAGTAGATAGGTTATGCGCTATTCACCCGAAGCCCTGACCGCGTTTGTCGAGACCGTTGCAGCAGGCTCTTTCTCTGCGGCCGCACGCCGGCTGCGTAAAAGCCAGTCGACGGTCAGCACGTCCATTGCCAACCTTGAAGCCGATCTGGGATTTGAGCTGTTTGACCGCTCGGCGCGCCAGCCGGTGTTAACGGCCCAGGGGGAACAGGTGCTGGGCTACGTGCAGGCTATTCTCGCCGCCAGCACGCGGCTGGATGAGCTGGCGGTGTCGCTCACGGCGCAAACGGAGGCGCGTCTGACGTTTGTCCTTTCCGATACCCTCAACCCGGATGTGCTGGAAGAGATGATGAAGCAGTTTGACGCGCGCTTTCCCCATACGGAATTCGAATGTCTGATTGGCGAGGAGGAGGACGTGATCGATCTGCTGCAAAAGGAGCGCGCGCAGATTGGCCTCACCGAAGCGCGAGACGGTTATCCTACGGATATTGGCGCCATCCGGCTGCCGATGCAGACCCGCATGGCGATCTATGTCGCGACCACGCATCCGCTGGCCGGGCAGGATGACGTTCAGCGTGACGAGCTGCACGGCTGGCGAGAGCTGCGGCTGAGCACCTATCTTGAGCGTGAGGCGGAGATCGCGCGCGGGCCCGTCTGGTCAGCCCCGAATTACCTGTTACTCTTGAGTATGGCGGTACAGGGATTTGGCTGGTGCGTCTTGCCGTGCGCGCTGGTGGAGGAATTTGCCGCCGCGAAATCCCTGGTACAGCTCAATGTTCCCGGCTGGCCGCGGGCGATCGGCATCGATCTGCTGTGGAATAAACGATCCCCTCCCGGCGTTGCCGGAAGCTGGCTGCGGCAGTATCTGCAGGATGCACGCTGATCCTTGTGATTAAACTCACTATTTTTAAACAATTAAGATAATTGCCAGTAACAATCCTCTACTATCGTCATGTCATTTAACACAGAGGTCGTGATGAAAGATGTCGTAATAGTGGGTGCGTTGCGTACAGCTATCGGCTGTTTTCAGGGAGCGCTCGCGCGTCACTCGGCGGTTGACCTGGGCAGCGTGGTGGTGAAAGCGCTGGTGGAACGTAGCGGGATCGCAGCACATGAAGTTGATGAGGTGATTCTGGGACAGGTCCTCACGGCCGGTGCCGGGCAAAACCCTGCGCGACAGGCGGCGCTGAAGGGCGGACTGCCCAATACCGTCTCCGCTATCACTATCAACGACGTCTGTGGTTCAGGATTAAAAGCGCTGCATCTCGCGACGCAGGCCATTCAGTGTGGTGAGGCGGACGTGATCATTGCGGGCGGGCAGGAGAATATGAGCCGCGCGCCGCACGTCCTGACCGACAGCCGTACCGGCGCGCAGCTGGGCAACAGCCAGCTGCTCGACAGCCTTGTGCATGACGGGCTGTGGGATGCCTTCAACGATTATCATATGGGCGTAACGGCGGAAAACCTGGCGCGCGAGTACGGTATCAGCCGTGAGGTGCAGGATGCCTATGCGCTAAGCTCGCAGCAAAAAGCGCGTGCGGCGATTGATTCCGGCCGTTTTCGCGACGAAATTGTCCCGGTCAGCACGCAGCGTCAGGGGGGCGAGGTTATCGTTGTGGATACCGATGAGCAGCCGCGCACCGACGCCAGCGCTGAAGGGCTGGCCAGGTTGAATCCTGCGTTTGAAATGCAGGGCTCGGTCACGGCGGGAAATGCCTCTTCCATTAACGACGGCGCCGCGGCCGTCATGATGATGAGTGAAAGCAAAGCCCTCGAACTCGATCTTCCCGTGCTGGCCCGCATTAAGGCATTCGCCAGCGTGGGGGTTGATCCTGCGTTAATGGGGATCGCGCCGGTCTATGCGACCCGTCGCTGTCTGGAGCGTGCGGGGTGGCAGCTTTCTGATGTGGATCTGATCGAAGTGAACGAAGCCTATGCCGCGCAGGCGATCTCCGTCGGAAAAATGCTGGAGTGGGATCCGCTGCGGGTCAACGTAAACGGTGGGGCGATCGCGCTGGGGCACCCGATCGGGGCGTCCGGCTGCCGGATCCTGGTTTCGCTGGTCCACGAAATGAAGAAGCGCAACGCCCGCAAAGGGATTGCCACGCTCTGTATAGGCGGCGGACAAGGGGTGGCGCTGGCCATCGAACGCTAACCTCTTCTCATTAAAAAACCTCCTCCGGGAGGTTTTTTTTATCGTGATCTTTATCTCCCGACGGTTTTAGCGTGATCCGGGCATCAATTCCGCGATAAACAAAAATAAAAATGAAACGTTGTTTTAAATTTAATTGAAAAGCTCACTTTATGCCGATAGTATGTGCTCATTATGTAAAACGGAACGCTGTTTCGTTTTACTTCCCGCCTTCGGGCATGACCACATCTGGAGGTTACCGTGGACGTCAGAGAAAGCATCCACAGCGCGCACGCCAAAACGCTGGATACGCAGGGGCTGCGTAAGGCATTTTTAGTCGAGCAGATATTCGAGGCTGACAGGTACACCATGGTTTACAGCCATATCGACCGCATTGTTGTGGGCGGCATTATGCCCGTCACGAAAACCGTCTCCGTGGGCGGCGAGGTCGGTAAACAGCTGGGCGTGAATTATTTCCTCGAACGTCGCGAGCTGGGGGTGATTAACATCGGCGGGCCGGGCACCATCACCGTAGACGGACGGTGCTATGAGATTGGCCATCGCGAGGCGCTGTACGTGGGTAAAGGGGCGAAAGACGTGGTCTTTGCCAGCATCGACGCCAGCAGGCCTGCGAAATTCTACTATAACTGCGCGCCGGCCCACGCCACCTGTCCAACCAAAAAGGTGACCCCGGCAGACGTCGCACCCGTGACGCTGGGCGACAACCTCACCAGCAACCGCCGCACCATCAATAAATACTTCGTGCCGGACGTGCTGGAGACCTGCCAGCTCAGCATGGGGTTGACCGAACTTGCGCCGGGCAACCTGTGGAATACCATGCCGTGCCATACCCACGAGCGCCGCATGGAAGTCTACTTCTACTTCAACATGGATGAGGACGCGTGCGTGTTCCACATGATGGGACAGCCGCAGGAAACGCGCCATATCGTGATGCATAACGAGCAGGCGGTGATTTCGCCGAGCTGGTCTATTCATTCCGGCGTAGGGACAAAAGCCTACACCTTTATCTGGGGAATGGTGGGTGAAAACCAGGTCTTTGACGATATGGACCATGTTGCGGTCGGCGATCTGCGCTAGCCGCGGGCGGTGAAGCGTAAACCTGCCTGTGAGTGACAGGCTCTGAAAGAGTAAGGATTAAACATGATTCTGGATGCATTCTCCCTGCAGGGGAAAGTGGCGGTGGTTTCCGGATGTGATACCGGGCTGGGTCAGGGGATGGCGTTAGGCCTGGCGGAAGCGGGCTGCGATATCGTCGGGATTAATATCGTTGAACCGACGGAAACCCTCGAGCGCGTGACGGCCCTGGGCCGCCGCTTCCTGAGCCTGACCGCCGACCTGCGTAAAATCGATGCCATTCCTGAACTGCTGGATCGCGCGGTGGCGGAATTCGGTCATATCGACATTCTGGTCAACAACGCCGGGCTGATTCGCCGTGAAGATGCGATCAGCTTCAGCGAGCGCGACTGGGATGACGTAATGGACCTGAACATCAAAAGCGTATTTTTCATGTCCCAGGCGGCGGCAAAGCACTTTATCGCACAGGGGAACGGCGGCAAGATCGTGAATATTGCCTCCATGCTCTCGTTCCAGGGCGGTATCCGCGTGCCGTCTTACACCGCCTCCAAAAGCGCCGTGATGGGCGTGACCCGCCTGCTGGCAAACGAGTGGGCGAAACACAACATCAATGTGAATGCGATTGCGCCGGGTTACATGGCGACCAACAACACGCAGCAGCTGCGTGCGGACGAGCAGCGTAGCGCGGAAATCCTCGACCGCATTCCGGCGGGGCGCTGGGGGCTTCCGGGCGATCTGATGGGGCCGGTGGTCTTTCTGGCCTCGTCGGCATCGAACTATATAAACGGCTACACCGTGGCGGTCGATGGCGGCTGGCTGGCGCGATAGCCCGCATCGGGTCTGGACCTCTGCTTTTGGGCAGAGGTTTTTTTTGCTTAAAAATTGTCAAAATCCATATGGATAAACACGGAAAATCCATACTAAAAAATCATGAACGACAGCCATCACACTTTTAATCTTTAAAAATTAGATGATTAGTAAAAGCATGTGATTATTCAGCGTTAGTTGAAATTGTAATGTCCATCACAGAACGCTATGTCGCAGCGAAATAATCCATATCTTCACCTTTTCCCGCCTGACACTTTTTCTCGCTATCTCGTAATTTCACTTAACGAATTTCACTGTTCAGGCAGGAAAATATGACATCTATAAATGACTCTACCCTAATGCCCGCTGCGCTGCGTGATACTCGCCGCATGAACCAGTTTGTCTCTATTGCCGCCGCCGTGGCGGGCCTGTTATTTGGACTGGATATTGGCGTCATTGCCGGTGCATTGCCCTTTATTACCGATCACTTTACCCTGAGCAGCCGCCTGCAGGAGTGGGTGGTGAGCAGCATGATGCTCGGCGCGGCCATTGGCGCGCTGTTCAACGGCTGGCTCTCGTTTCGCCTGGGGCGCAAATACAGCCTGATGGCCGGGGCGATTCTTTTTGTCGCCGGCTCCATTGGCTCCGCCTTTGCCGCAAACGTTGAGGTTCTGCTGCTTTCCCGCGTGCTGCTGGGCGTGGCGGTGGGGATTGCCTCCTACACGGCACCGCTTTATCTCTCCGAAATGGCGAGCGAGAACGTGCGCGGGAAGATGATCAGCATGTATCAGCTGATGGTCACGCTGGGTATCGTGCTGGCGTTTCTGTCTGACACCTACTTCAGCTACAGCGGCAACTGGCGCGCAATGCTCGGCGTGCTGGCGCTGCCAGCGGTGGTGCTGATTGTTTTAGTGATTTTCCTGCCGAACAGCCCGCGCTGGCTGGCGCAAAAAGGGCGCCACGTGGAGGCGGAAGAGGTGCTGCGCATGCTGCGCGATACCTCTGAAAAAGCCCGCGAGGAGCTGAACGAGATCCGCGAAAGCCTGAAGCTCAAGCAGGGGGGCTGGGCGCTGTTTAAAATCAACCGCAACGTGCGCCGGGCGGTCTTCCTCGGCATGCTGCTGCAGGCGATGCAGCAGTTCACCGGCATGAACATCATCATGTACTACGCGCCGCGCATTTTCAAAATGGCCGGGTTCACCACCACCGAACAGCAGATGATCGCCACCCTGGTGGTCGGGCTGACCTTCATGTTTGCCACCTTTATTGCCGTATTCACCGTGGACAAGGCGGGCCGCAAACCGGCGCTGAAAATTGGCTTCAGCGTGATGGCGCTCGGCACGCTGATCCTCGGCTACTGCCTGATGCAGTTTGATAACGGCACGGCTTCCAGCGGACTCTCCTGGCTTTCTGTCGGGATGACCATGATGTGTATCGCAGGTTACGCGATGAGCGCCGCGCCGGTGGTGTGGATCCTGTGCTCCGAAATTCAGCCGCTTAAATGCCGTGACTTTGGCATCACCTGTTCCACGACCACCAACTGGGTATCGAACATGATCATCGGCGCGACCTTCCTGACGCTGCTGGACGCGATTGGTGCAGCGGGAACGTTCTGGCTCTATACGGTGCTGAACGTGGCATTTATTGGCGTCACGTTCTGGCTGATACCAGAAACCAAAGGCGTGACGCTGGAACACATCGAGCGCAAGCTGATGGCCGGGGAGAAGCTGCGGAATATTGGCGTGTGATCGGATTGCCTGTTTACATGTTTAACCTATGCCGGAGGTGGAAAGGGAGATTAATCACAATTATAACGTGATGAAACTCACTACTAACTCTGGCAGGGGTAGTCAGATAATGGTGTTTGGGATTAGGATTTTTCTTAATCTATTGTATTATTGAGCCACAGCGATCAATGAACAAAGATGCGTAGCATCAAGAGAAAGAAGAATTCCTATGTCAGAAATGGATTTCAAAAAAAGCACAGATATTGATTTCCCCCATTATTCCACCCGTAACGAACACGCTAAAGAAATAGATCTTTTAGGTTTATTAGCGGTTTTAGCGGCGGCTAAAAAGCGCATCGTGGCCGTTACCCTTGCTTTTGCTCTCGTGGGGCTGGCCATTTCATTTTTGCTGCCGCAAAAATGGACCAGTAAAGCGGTGATCACCCCGGCAGAACAGTCGCAGTGGAACCCGCTGCGCCAGATGATGGTGGCGTTACAGGTGCTGGATGTGGACGTGAAGATTACCCGTCCGGAAGTCTTTGATCTTTTTATTAAAAAGTTTCAGTCGCAGTCATTGCTTGAAGAGTATCTGAAATCCTCTTCTTACGTGATGTCGCAGCTTAAAGACGCTGAGGTGGATCCGCTTGAGCTGCATCGGGCGATAGTCAATATCTCAGACAGAATGAAAGCGGTGAATAACGATCAGGGAAAAGACGCAGATAAAACCCCCTATATCTCCTGGACATTAAACTTCACTGCGCCGACAGCAGGCGATGCGCAATCCGTTCTGGAGGGATACATCAATTATATCGCGGCTATTGTTGAGAAAGAGACAGTGCAGAATATCCGCAACCAGATCGCGCTGAAAACGAAAGTCGTTGAGCAGCAGCTAGAGCTGGATCGCGTCCGTTTGACCAATATTCACAATACCAACCTGCAGCGGCTGAATTATTCCCTGGAAGTCGCGAATGCCGCCGGCATCAAGAAGCCGGTCTACAGCAACGGGCAGGCGGTAAAAGACGATCCGGATTACTCTGTTGCGCTCGGTGCTGACGGTATCGCGCAAAAGCTGCAGATTGAAAAAAATCTCAAGGACGTGACCGAGCTGAATGCGGATTTCCAGAACCGGGAATATTATCTGGCGCAGTTGAAAAAGCTCTCCTTTGCGGATGTTAAACTTGAGCCATTCCGGTACCAGCTCTCTCCCTCCATGCCGGTGAAAAAGGATGGTCCAGGCAAGGCCCTGATTGTCGTTCTGGCGGCGCTCCTGGGGGCACTGTTTGCCTGCAGTAGCGTTTTACTGCGCGAGGCGATGCTCACCCGTAATCCACTCCCCGAGCCGGTGACGGAATAAACCCTGCAGATTAACAAGGCGCTCAAGAGAGCGCCTTTTTTTATTGGCACCGGTTGTGTTAAAAGAAGAAATCAACGAAAAGGAGGGATGATGAAAACGATCGGCCTGTTAGGTGGAATGAGCTGGGAATCGACAATCCCTTATTATCGCCTGATTAACGAAGGGGTGAAGCAGCATCTGGGTGGTCTGCACTCCGCAAACCTGCTCCTGCACAGCGTTGATTTTCATGAAATCGAAGCCTGCCAGTCGAGCGGCGAGTGGGATAAAGCCGGGGCGATCCTGGCCCAGGCGGCGCTGGGGCTGGAGCGGGCTGGCGCCGAGGGGATATTGCTTTGTACCAATACCATGCACAAGGTGGCATCGCATATTGAGAACCGCTGCTCGCTGCCGTTCCTGCATATCGCTGACGCCACCGGGCGCGCAATTGCGGCATCCGGGATGCGCCGCGTAGCGCTGCTGGGCACACGCTACACCATGGAGCAGGATTTCTATCGCGGGCGTTTGCGCAGCGAGTTTGGGATCGAAAGCCTGATCCCTGAAGAAGAAGACCGGGTGCGCATCAATCAGATTATCTTTGACGAGCTCTGTCTCGGCACCTTCAGCGAAACCTCCCGCGCCTTCTACGTCAGCGTCATCGAAAAACTCGCGCAGCAGGGGGCTGAAGGGGTGATCTTCGGCTGCACGGAGATCGGTTTGCTGGTACCCGTTGAGCGAAGCCCTCTTCCGGTATTTGATACCACCGCTATTCATGCTGCGGATGCCGTGGCGTTTATGCTGTCATAATGGGTCCTGCAGGTCAGGTAAGCGAAGCGCCACCTGACGCGCGTGCTCCATGACGTGTTCGGTGAAAGCGTCCACCAGCGCGGAAGCCGGACGGTGTAGCGGACGGATCAGGCTCACGGTGAACGGGACGGACACGCTAAAGCGGCGGATGACGATCCCGCTTCCCGCATAATCCAGCGCCGTGAGCGGATTCACCACCGCGACGCCGACGCCGGCACGCACCATCGCGCAAATCGAGGCCGCGCTGTGCGTTTCCACCGCCATTCGCCGTTTGACCTGATGCTCGGTAAACAGGGTATCCAGCAGCTGTCTGTAACTGTCGGTCTGCGACAGGCTGATGTAGTTTTCCCCGTGGAAATCCTCCGGCGTGAGCACCGCCTTACCGGCAAGCCGATGCCCGGCGGGCAGAACGCACACTTCATCTAACGAGAGCAGCTCCGTGCGCGCCGTGCCCGCTGGGGTGGTGAGGGTTTCGGTTAGCCCTAAATCATGGCGCTGTGCCGAAAGCCACTCTTCAAGCAGGGGAGATTCCTGCGGCACGATGGTGAGGCTGACCTCCGGGTATCGGGCCAGAAAGGGTTGCAGCAGCATCGGTAAAAAGGATTGTGAAAAGACGGGCAGGCAGACAATCGACAGCTCGCCCTGGCGAAACTCGCGCAGGCTTTCCGCGGCGCTCACGATTCTGTCCAGCCCGTACCAGGAGCGCTGAACTTCCTCGAACAGGCGTAATCCTTGTACCGTCGGGTGAAGCCTGCCCCGGGTGCGTTCGAACAGCTTCAGCCCCAGCACTTTCTCGAAGCGCGCCAGCTCGCGGCTCACCGTCGGCTGCGAGGTGTGCAGCATCTGTGCGGCTTCGGTGAGATTGCCGGTGGTCATCACGGCGTGAAAAATCTCGATATGACGTAAATTGACGGCGGGCATAGGGCACCTGAAAGCAGAGAACTATCCATATCATTTTTGCATAGACTCGCGATAAAACGATATTTTTTATTCTCCTTGCGCTGTGGCGTAATCATCAAAACGCATTTATCCGGAGAAGACCATGCCACGCCCGCTGAACCAGACTGATACCGATTTGAACGCCGACAACCTGCTGCGCCTGCCTGCCGAGTTTGGCTGTCCGGTGTGGGTCTACGACGCGCAGATCGTCCGCGAGAAGATCGCCGCCCTGCATCAGTTCGACGTGGTGCGTTTTGCCCAGAAGGCCTGCTCCAATATTCATATTCTGCGCCTGATGCGCGAGCAGGGCGTGAAGGTTGACTCCGTTTCACTCGGCGAAATCGAGCGCGCGCTGGTAGCCGGATACGATCCGAAAGCCGACAGCGACGCGATCGTCTTTACTGCCGATGTGATCGACGATGCGACGCTGGCGCGCGTTCACGAACTGCAGATCCCGGTAAATGCCGGTTCTGTGGATATGCTCGAGCAGCTCGGTCAGGTTTCTCCCGGCCACCGCGTCTGGCTGCGCGTGAACCCGGGCTTTGGTCATGGCCACAGCCAAAAAACCAATACCGGCGGCGAAAACAGCAAGCACGGGATCTGGTATGCCGACATGCCTGCCGCGCTGGAGGTGTTACAGCGCTACAACCTGAAGCTGGTGGGTATTCATATGCACATTGGCTCTGGGGTGGATTACGGCCACCTGGAACAGGTGTGCGGCGCGATGGTGCGTCAGGTTGTCGACTTCGGTCAGGATCTGGAGGCGATCTCTGCGGGCGGTGGTCTCTCCATTCCTTATCGCGAAGGGGAAGAGGCGATCGATACCGATCACTATTACGGTTTGTGGAGCGCCGCGCGCGATCAAATTGCCGCGCATCTGGGCCACGCGGTGAAGCTGGAAATTGAGCCGGGTCGTTTCCTGGTGGCGGAAGCCGGCGTGCTGGTTTCGCAGGTGCGCAGCGTGAAAGAGATGGGGTCTCGCCACTTCGTCTTGATTGATGCAGGCTTTAACGACCTGATGCGTCCGTCCATGTACGGCAGCTATCACCACATTACCGCCCTGGCTGCCGACGGCCGCGATTTAACGCAGGCGCCGCGCGTTGAGACGGTCGTTGCGGGGC
Source organism: Enterobacter cloacae complex sp. 2024EL-00227 (assembly GCF_043945315.1). NCBI lineage: Bacteria > Pseudomonadati > Pseudomonadota > Gammaproteobacteria > Enterobacterales > Enterobacteriaceae > Enterobacter > Enterobacter cloacae complex sp. 2024EL-00227. The sequence goes on along the minus strand of NZ_JBIMQP010000004.1, from coordinate 269,051 downwards.
CGCTGTGCGAATCGGGTGACGTGTTTACCCAGCAGGAGGGCGGCAAAGTGGAAACCCGCGCGCTGCCAGAGGTCAAACCGGGTGATTATCTTGTGCTGCACGACACCGGTGCCTACGGGGCGTCTATGTCCTCTAACTACAATAGTCGCCCGCTGCTGCCGGAAGTGCTGTTTGATAATGGCAAGGCGCGGCTGATACGCCGTCGCCAGACCATTCAGGAACTGCTGGCTTTAGAACTCATCTGATGAAAGTACGGCCCCGTTGTGACCGAATCGCGTAACACCAGCGTGCCGGTAAACGGCGGGATGGCATCGACCGGCTGGTTTCTTGCCAGCCGGATCGCCTGATCGATGGCGGTGACAATCATATTGTCGATGGGCAGATAAACCGACGAGAGCGCAGGCTCCAGCCATTTCGCGCTTGGGGCATCATCAAAGCCGAACAGGGAGATATCCTGCGGGATTTTCAGCCCCGCCTGGTGCAACGCTTTGGACGCCCCCAGCGCCATATCGTCGTTACAGGCAAACAGGGCGCTAAACGGTACTCCGTCGGCAATCAATTCCTTGCAAAGCTCGTATCCCCGCGTCATTCCTGCATCGCCGTACTTTATCCGACGCTCGTCCAGACGGATACCGTGCTTTTCCAGCGCCTTGCGATAGCCCATCAGCCGCGCTTTACCCGTGGGAGTGTGGATCGGGACGGTGATACAGGCGATCTCCCGATGGCCCTGGCCGATCAGGTAATCCACGGCCTTGAATGCGGCATCCTGCTGTTCGAAGAACACGCAGCGATCCGGCGCCTGGCTCACTTCACGGTTAATGACCACCAGCGGCGTTTTCACGGTGTTCATCAGTTTGACGATCGCTTTTTCGCTCATGTAGCGCGTGTAAAGCACGATGGCGTCGCACTGGCGATCGGCCAGCATCTGCACCGCCTGCTCTTCCTGTTCCGGCGCGTCGTGACCGTCGGTGACGATCAGCTGTTTCCCGTGAGTTTCGGTCTGCCGCGACGCCTGCTGGAGAAGGCGGCCAAAATAAAAGCCGTCAAAGGTCGAGACGACCAGACCAATGCTGTTGCTGGTCTGGTTAGCCAGCGAGCGCGCGAGAAAGTTCGGGCGATAGCCCAGCTCTTCCATCGCAGCAAACACCTGCTGACGCGTACTCTCTTTTACCTGACCTGTGCCGTTCAGCACGCGCGATACCGTGGCCTTCGACACGCCCGCGCGCAGTGATACATCCAGCATTGTTGCCATTCTATATTCCTGCTTCCACGTAACGATCTGCAGTTTACCACAGAGCTTATGCCGTATAAGCGATGCGGGAAGCGCAAAAACTCTGCCACGATCACGCTTTTTGGTAACGATTCGTCCGGCCAGCCTGAAGTCAAACTCAATAGCCTGACTCTGGTAAGATAATCACCGAACCGGGCTGGAGCATCAGGCCAGTAAATACATGAGAAAATGCAGGTGAAACATGAATAAGGCTGTCATCCTCCCGCTTTACAAGGCGCCACACTTCGCAGAGCAGGTTACCGACTGGATCTGGCAGGCCTTTGGCGAAGGGCTTCCTCGGGAATTTTTCCACAGCATTGTTGAGCACAGCCAGACGCCTGGGGCATTACCGTTGACGTTCATTGCCGTTGACGGCGAACAGCTTCTTGGCACGGTGGGACTCTGGCGCTGCGATTTGATCACCCGTCAGGATCTCTGTCCGTGGCTGGCGGCGCTCTACGTAGACGACGCGGCGCGAGGCAAGGGGCTTGCGGGAGAACTTCAGCGGCATGTTATCGCTTACGCCGCGCAGTCCGGGTATGAGGAGCTCCATCTCTGGTCTGCCTGCCGCGACTTCTACGAACGTTACGGCTGGCAGTATATCGGTGATGGGCTGGAATACCCCAACACGCGGGTGCACCTCTACCGTTATTCGCTTTGCGCTTCTGCAGGCGACGCAACGGAGTGACGACGGACCAGCGTCGGGCTAAACAGATGGGTAATTTCCGGCGGCTGGCGCTGTTCAGCCAGCGCTAGCGCCAGCTCGGCGGCCTGCGTTGCCATGGTGATGATTGGGTAGCGCACGGTGGTCAGACGCGGGCGAACGTAGCGGGAGACCAGCACGTCGTCGAAGCCAATCAGCGAAATTTCTGCCGGTACCTCAATTCCGTTGTCATTCAACACCCCCATTGCCCCTGCGGCCATAGAGTCGTTATAGCTGGCAACCGCCGTGAAATTCCGTCCGCGGCCCAGCAGTTCGGTCATGGCCTGTTCACCGCCGCTCTCGTCCGGTTCGCCGTAGGCCACCAGACGGTCATTACACGGCAGCCCGTTTTCACGCAGGGCATCGTAGTAGCCCTGCAGACGGTCTTCCGCATCAGAAATGGGGTGATTGGAACAGAGATAGCCAATCCGGGTATGGCCCTGCTGAATCAGGTGCCGCGTGGCAAGCCAGGCGCCGTAGCGGTCGTCGAGGGCCACACAGCGTTTCTCAAAGCCGGGAATGATACGGTTGATAATCACCATTCCGGGCATCTGCTTCATCAGGTGAATCAGTTCGGCATCCGGGATCATTTTAGCGTGAACCACCAGCGCCGCGCAGCGGTGGCGGATCAGCTGTTCAATGGCCTGGCGTTCCTTTTGTTCGTTATGATAGCCATTGCCGATCAGCAAAAAATTGCCTGTCTGATAGGAAACCTGTTCAACCGCTTTCACCATGGCGCCGAAAAAGGGATCAGAAACATCGCCCACCACCAGACCAATCGTTTCTGTGGACTGCTGGGCGAGCGCGCGAGCGTTGGCATTGGGATGATAATTCAGGGATTCCATGGCGCTTTGTACCGCCTGACGTGATGCGTCACTGGCCTTTGGTGAATCATTAATCACGCGCGAGACGGTTGCCACCGACACGCCAGCCAGACGGGCCACATCCTTTATTGTCGCCATTCATTACCTTCTTATTGGGGGTAAGCGTTTACACACCAAATAGTGTTGCGGAAAAGCGGCGTGCATTCAAGGGGAGCGGATTTCCGCTCTCCACAAACGTGACGCAGCACACCCCTGGCGGTGTAATCGTTACACGCCCAGTCATGTCTGAAAAATGTGAATCTGAACCTTTAGTTACACTTTGCCTCAGGCTGTTGCGATTGTCCGATAGCAAGGGCGTTAAAGAGGTTGATACAGTTGAGATCCCAGAGGTATTGATTGGTGAGAATTCTTAGTACGGTTTCGTACTCATCTCTTGCACCAACCTGCGCGGATGCGCAGGTTTTTTTTCGCCTCCACTTTTGCTGTCGCTCCCTTATCACTTCTCGTGTAATCTGCCACCATTTACTAATAACCCTCCACACTGGCTGGCAAAGGGAGTTGAGATGCTATTTGGGTTCTTCCGTACGCTTTTCCGTATTATTTTTCGCATCCGCATTACTGGCGACACCCGGGCGCTTAGCGGCGAACGCGTTTTGATCACACCAAACCATGTTTCCTTTATAGACGGCATCCTGCTGGCGCTGTTTTTGCCCGTGCGTCCGGTGTTTGCGGTGTATACCTCCATCAGCCAGCAGTGGTACATGCGCTGGCTCTCGCCGCTGATTGATTTTGTGCCGCTCGACCCGACAAAGCCGATGATGATTAAGCATCTGGTACGTCTGGTCGAGCAGGGGCGCCCGGTGGTCATTTTCCCTGAAGGACGGATCTCCGTGACCGGTTCGCTGATGAAAATCTACGACGGCGCGGGGTTTGTTGCGGCGAAGTCAAAAGCGACCGTGGTGCCGCTGCGTATTGAAGGCGCGGAGCTGACCCATTTCAGCCGTCTGAAGGGGCTGGTGAAGCAGCGTCTGTTCCCCAAAATCACGCTGCATATCCTGCCGCCAACGTCATTACCGATGCCCGACGCGCCGCGTGCCCGCGATCGCCGTAAAATCGCCGGGGAAATGCTGCATCAGATCATGATGGAAGCGCGTATGGCCGTGCGCCCGCGCGAAACGCTCTACGAATCCCTGCTTTCCGCGCAGTACCGCTATGGCGCGAAGAAAAACTGCATCGAAGACATCAACTTTACCCCGGATACCTATCGCAAGCTGCTGACCAAAACCCTGTTTGTGGGCCGTATTCTTGAGAAGTACAGCAAAAAGGGCGAAAAGATTGGACTGATGCTGCCTAACGCGGGCATCAGCGCGGCGGTGATTTTCGGCGCGGTTTCCCGGGGCCGAATTCCGGCGATGATGAACTACACGGCGGGCGTGAAGGGACTGACCAGCGCGATAACCGCTGCGCAAATCAATACCATATTCACCTCCCGCCAGTTCCTGGACAAAGGCAAGCTCTGGCATCTTCCCGAGCAGCTCACTCAGGTGCGCTGGGTCTTCCTGGAAGATCTGAAAGCGGACGTGACCACCGGCGACAAGCTGTGGATTTTTGCGCATCTGCTGATGCCGCGTCTGGCCCAGGTCAAACAGCAGCCGGAAGATGACGCGATTATCCTCTTCACGTCGGGATCGGAGGGCAACCCGAAAGGCGTCGTCCACAGCCACAAGAGCATTCTGGCAAACGTTGAGCAGATCAAAAGCATTGCCGACTTTACCGCGAACGACCGCTTTATGTCGGCGCTGCCGCTGTTCCACTCCTTTGGCCTGACGGTGGGGCTGTTCACGCCGCTCCTGACCGGTGCAGAAGTGTTCCTTTACCCAAGCCCGCTGCATTACCGCATCGTGCCGGAGCTGGTGTATGACCGTAACTGCACCGTGCTGTTCGGGACCTCTACCTTCCTGGGGAACTATGCGCGTTTCGCCAATCCGTATGACTTCTATCGCGTGCGGTACGTGGTGGCCGGTGCGGAAAAACTGCAGGAGAGCACGCGTCAGATCTGGCAGGATAAGTTTGGCCTGCGCATTCTCGAAGGCTATGGCGTGACCGAATGTGCGCCCGTGGTCTCGATTAACGTGCCGATGGCGGCGAAACCGGGAACGGTTGGCCGCATTCTGCCGGGGATGGACGCGCGTCTGCTGGCGGTGCCGGGCATAGAGGACGGCGGCCGTCTGCAGCTGAAAGGGCCAAACGTGATGAACGGGTATCTGCGCGTGGAAAATCCGGGCGTGCTGGAAGCGCCGACGGCGGAGAACGTCAACGGCGAGGTTGAAACCGGCTGGTACGACACCGGTGATATCGTCCGTTTCGATGAGCAGGGCTTTGTACAGATTCAGGGACGCGCGAAACGCTTCGCCAAAATCGCTGGCGAAATGGTCTCTCTGGAAATGGTGGAGCAGCTGGCGACGGCCGTGTCCGCCGAGAAGATGCACGCCACCGTCGTGAAGAGCGATGCCAGCAAAGGTGAGGCGCTGGTACTGTTTACGACCGACAGTGAGCTTAAGCGCGACAGATTACTGAGCTATGCACGCGAACACGGTATTCCTGAACTGGCCGTGCCGCGCGATATTCGCTACCTGAAACAGCTCCCGGTGCTGGGCAGCGGGAAGCCCGATTTCGTGACCCTGAAAGGCATGGTTGAAGAGGCGGAACAGCAAAATGCGTGAGTCAGTACACACTAACACATCCCTCAGGTCGAAAGGCATGATGGCCGTCATCGCCGCGCAGTTTCTCTCTGCGTTCGGTGATAACGCGCTGCTGTTTGCCACGCTGGCGCTGCTGAAAGCCGAGTTTTACCCCGACTGGAGTCAGCCGATCCTGCAGATGGTGTTTGTGGGCGCTTACATTATCTTTGCTCCGTTTGTGGGACAGGTGGCGGACAGCTTCCCGAAAGGCCGGGTGATGATGTTTGCCAACGGCCTCAAGCTGCTGGGGGCGGCCAGCATTTGCTTTGGCTTCAATCCGTTTATTGGCTATACGCTGGTGGGCATTGGGGCCGCCGCTTACTCGCCGGCGAAGTACGGCATCCTCGGAGAGCTGACCACCGGGGATAAGCTGGTGAAAGCCAACGGCCTGATGGAATCGTCGACCATTGCCGCTATTCTGCTCGGATCCGTCGCGGGCGGCGTGCTGGCCGACTGGCATGTGCTGGCGGCACTGGGCGTGTGTGCGGTGGTGTATGGCGGGGCGGTCGTGGCGAACCTGTTTATTCCGAAGCTGCCGGTGGCTCGCCCGGGCCAGTCCTGGCGCGTTAAACCAATGACCGGCAGCTTCTTTACTGCCTGCCGCGTGCTGTGGCGTAACGGTGAAACGCGTTTCTCCCTGATGGGGACCAGTATGTTCTGGGGCGCGGGCGTTACGCTGCGCTTCCTGCTGGTGCTGTGGGTGCCCGTGGCGCTGGGGATTACTGACAACGCGACGCCGACCTATCTTAATGCGATGGTGGCCATCGGCATTGTTGTGGGGGCAGGTGCGGCAGCGAAGCTGGTGACGCTTGAGACGGTTGCACGCTGCATGCCAGCAGGGATCCTGATTGGCGTCGTGGTGCTTATCTTCTCGCTGCAGCATGCGTTATTGCCTGCGTATGTCCTCCTGATCCTGATTGGTATTCTGGGGGGCTTCTTCGTGGTGCCGCTGAACGCGTTACTGCAGGAGCGGGGCAAGCAGACCGTCGGGGCGGGGAATGCCATCGCGGTACAAAATCTGGGTGAAAACCTGGCGATGCTGTTAATGCTGGGACTCTACTCGCTCGCGGTAAAAGTGGGTGTGCCGGTGGTGGGGATTGGCGTCGGGTTTGGCGGGCTGTTTGCGATTGCGATTGCTGCATTATGGCTCTGGCAACGTCGCCGTTGATATATAGCCGGGTGGCGGCTTCGCCTTACCCGGCCTGGGTTTGAGCACCTGCAGGCCCGGTAAGCGTCGCGCCACCGGGCAAAAGTATCAGGCTACGGTGCAGGATAAGTATAAACCTGATGCACCGCTTCAATCTCCGCTAGCACCTCTTCACTCAGGTTCAGATGGAAACTCTCAATATTGGTTTTCAGCTGTTCCATCGTGGTTGCGCCCAGCAGGGTACTGGCAACAAACGGCTGACGACGCACGAAGGCCAGCGCCATCTGCGCAGGGTCAAGACCGTGACGCTTCGCGATATCCACATAGGCGGCAACGGCTTTCTGCGTCTGCTCGCCGCTGTAGCGGGTAAAGCGGCTAAAGAGGGTATTACGCGCACCGGCCGGTTTCGCACCGTTCAGGTATTTCCCCGTCAGCGTGCCGAAGCCGAGACAGGAGTAGGCGAGCAGTTCCACCTCTTCATACTGCGTCACTTCGGCCAGACCCACTTCATAGCTGCGGTTAAGCAGGCTGTACGGGTTCTGGATAGTCACGATACGCGGCAGATCGTGCTTATCCGCCAGGTGCAGATAGCGCATGACCCCAAAGGCCGTTTCGTTAGACACGCCAATGTAGCGGATTTTTCCCGCACGCTGGCATTCGGTCAGCGCTTCCAGCGTTTCCAGCAGCGTCACGGTGGGGGCGCTCTCATTCCAGCTGTAGCCGAGCTTACCAAAGCAGTTGGTTGGCCGCTGCGGCCAGTGCACCTGGTAGAGGTCGAGATAGTCGGTTTGCAGGCGCTTGAGGCTGGCGTCCAGCGCGGCGCGGATATTTTTGCGATCGAGGATCTGGTTCGGGCGGATCCCGGTATCGTTGTTGCGCGCGGGGCCACTGACTTTGGAGGCAATCACCAGCTTTTCACGGTTGCCGCGTTTTGCCAGCCAGTTACCGACGTAGGTTTCGGTCAGTCCCTGCGTCTCAGGACGTGGCGGTACAGGGTACATCTCTGCGACATCAATCAGGTTAATGCCCTGGCTGACGGCGTAATCGAGTTGTGCATGGGCATCGGCTTCGCTGTTTTGTTCACCAAATGTCATCGTGCCCAACCCCAGTTGGCTAATTTCCAGTGCGCTGTGGGGGATACGGTGATAATGCATAGCCGGCTTCCTCAGTAGACTTATAGACCGCGTCAGGCCGTGCCCGACAAAGGAATATAAACATGGCAGAGGGGAAGCAAAAGGGGAAGAAAAAAATCAAAAAGGCCAGCAAGCGACTGACCTCTCTCTGTTTATCGCTCGATAATTTGCGAGACTTCGTCGCGATTGATCTGCATTTTATTGCCTTCCTGGTCGCGGTAGCTGACCAGACCGGTATCATCGTCGACTTCGGGTTTACCGTCGGTCAGGATCATTCGACCATCTTTTGTCGCCATGACGTAATCGCTGCTACAGCCCGATACAGCAAACGCTAAACCGACTGCTGACACTAACACTGCCCATTTTTTCATCGTTATCGTCCTCATCTGGCTTGTATCAAATCATAATCTAGTATTAACCCGATATGGCGACTTGAGGAAGCGGTAAAATCTTAAAAAGCAGTCGATTATGTTCGAGAGCTCTCAAAATAAGTAAAAAACTATGTTTTCAACAGGAAATGACGTGCGAGTAGTGCACCGGTGAAATTCTTTTTGAGATAAAAACCGCGCGGCAACGTCAGGATAGGCTCGCCCTGCGCGCCGATTGCCTCGGTAAGTGCTTTACTGTTGGCCGCTTTCGGACGCAGCTGTAATACTTCTCCGTGTCGGGCGGTGATACGCTCTACCTGCCCAAGCACAATCATGTCCATTAGCTCCTCCCAGTCCAGACGCAGCTGATGCTCCTCACCCTCGTCAGGGCTCCAGAGCAGCGGCGCGCCGACGCGACGGTCAGCCAGGGGGATCTGACGCTCACCCTCAACCGGTACCCACAATACGCGCTTCAGCTTGTGGCGAACGTGGCTGGTTTCCCAGGTTACGCCGGTATTGCCGGTTAATGGCGCAACGCAGACGAAGGTGGTCTCAAGCGGCTTGCCCTGGCGGTCTACTGGGATGGTTTTTAACTCCACGCCAAGGGCTGCAAAATCCTGCTCGGGTTTGCTCCCTGCGCTGGCACCCAGCCACAGCTCCAGCAGCATACCGATCCAGCCTTTATCCCGCTTCAGATCCTTTGGGATCGGAAGCCCGGCCATTGCCGCCAGCTCGCCAAGCGAAAAGCCAGCCAGACGCTGTGCCTGCAGTAGCAACTGGCTCTCGCTGGACGGTGGTGAGAGCAAGGGTGTAAGCGGGTGCATGACGGTAACCTTTTGATTAAAAAATAAACGAAGAAATTGTCCCCTGTGGATAGAGTTTAACTATTTCTGTACCAATATGACATCTCTATGATTTATAGGATTTTTTATTGGTCTGAAATCGTTCCACCTGGGTGAGAAAACCGGTTGTTCAAATCTGGTCACTGACAATGAACAGGATCTTACACCATGTTATCCACAGAAAAATGGGATAACTGGGCATAACCCTGACTACTGTTTCCATTTACAGCCTTGACGTGCGATGAAAATCGAATTTTCAAACAAATTGTGACTAAGTTATTGGCACAATCTGTGGATAAAACCGACGCTGTTCGATCTTTCATCAGTGCGACGATCCCTGATGTGACGATCGTCACGCTAATCAGTTTTTTGTTTATGTAAATACGTATAACACTATGAAAATAATCATATTAATGCGGTGGGGTATAAAAGGGTCTTTCGCGGCGCTTGAGGTTGTTCATCGGTAATCAGACACTTCTTCACAACTATATCCACAGAAAAGGTGAATAAAATTCCCTTTGCTGTCTCACTTCTGTTTATAACTCCGCACATATTTGTGAGTTATTCAATTGTTATTAGGTTGCAGGCCTGTAAGAGAGTGGTTTACCGCCTCCCTGTAGTGTGAAACAATCATTCATATATAAGGTTTAGTTTGGGGTAGTCCGGTGATTGATGACGATGGCTACCGCCCAAACGTAGGAATAGTAATTTGTAATCGTCAGGGCCAGGTGATGTGGGCCCGTCGATATGGTCAGCACTCCTGGCAGTTCCCGCAAGGCGGGATCAATCCTGGAGAGTCCCCAGAACAAGCGATGTACCGGGAGCTTTTTGAAGAGGTCGGTTTGAGCCGAAAAGATGTTCGCATCCTGGCTTCGACCCGCAACTGGTTGCGTTACAAGTTACCGAAACGTTTGGTGCGTTGGGACACAAAGCCGGTTTGTATCGGCCAGAAACAGAAGTGGTTTCTGTTGCAGTTGGTGGGCAACGATTCAGACATCAATATGCAAACCAGCAGTACGCCGGAGTTCGATGGCTGGCGCTGGGTGAGCTATTGGTATCCTGTTCGTCAGGTCGTGTCATTTAAGCGCGATGTTTACCGTAGGGTGATGAAAGAGTTTGCAAGTGTGGTGATGCAGCTTCAGGAGATCCCGCCTAAGCCGCAGAGCGCACCTGCCTGGCGACGTAAAAGAGGTTAAGCTACGCAAATCATGCTCACCCGCTTGCGAGAAATAGTCGAGAAGGTGGCCAGCGCGCCGCGTCTGAACGAGGCGCTGAATATTCTGGTCACCGACATCTGTCTTGCGATGGAGACCGAGGTCTGTTCGGTGTATCTGGCCGACCACGATCGGCGCTGCTATTACCTGATGGCGACCCGTGGTTTGAAAAAACCGCGTGGACGCACCGTAACGCTCGCATTTGATGAGGGTATCGTGGGTCTGGTTGGGCGACTGGCTGAACCCATTAACCTTGCTGACGCGCAAAAACACCCCAGCTTTAAATACATTCCTTCCGTAAAAGAAGAGCGCTTCCGCGCTTTCCTTGGCGTGCCGATTATCCAGCGTCGCCAGCTGCTCGGCGTGCTGGTTGTCCAGCAGCGTGAGCTACGTCAGTACGACGAAAGCGAGGAGTCATTCCTCGTCACGCTGGCCACGCAGATGGCGGCGATCCTCTCCCAGTCTCAGCTTGCCGCGCTCTTTGGCCAGTATCGCCATACGCGCATTCGTGCCCTTCCGGCCTCGCCAGGCGTGGCGATTGCTGAAGGCTGGATGGATGCCACGCTGCCGCTCATGGAGCAGGTTTACGAAGCCTCAACGCTTGATGAAGCGCTGGAGCGCGAGCGTCTTACCGCCGCGCTGGAAGAGGCCGCGAATGAATTTCGTCGCTACAGCAAGCGCTTTGCCGCAGGCGCGCAAAAAGAGACGGCGGCCATCTTTGACCTCTATTCGCACCTGCTTTCCGATGCGCGCCTGCGCCGTGAGCTTTTTGCGGAAGTGGATAAAGGCTCGGTCGCGGAGTGGGCGGTTAAGAAGGTCATCGAAAAATTTGCCGATCAATTTGCGGCACTGACCGACGGTTACCTGAAAGAGCGCGCAGGCGATCTGCGCGCCCTGGGGCAGCGCCTGCTGTTCCATCTTGATGACACCATTCAGGGGCCGAACGCCTGGCCAAAACGGTTTGTTCTGGTCGCCGATGAACTCTCAGCAACGACGCTGGCTGAACTGCCGCAGGACAGGCTGGCCGGTGTGGTGGTGCGCGATGGTGCCGCCAACTCGCACGCCGCCATTATGGTGCGCGCGCTGGGTATCCCTACCGTTATGGGGGCGGACATTCAGCCGTCGGTGCTTCATCGCCGTACGCTGGTGGTCGACGGCTATCGCGGTGAGCTACTGGTCGATCCTGAGCCGGTTCTGCTCCAGGAATACCAGCGTCTTATCAGCGAAGAGAATGAATTAAGCAAGCTGGCGGAAGATGACGTTAACCTGCCCGCCCAGCTTAAGAGCGGTGAGCGGATCAAAGTCATGCTCAACGCCGGTTTAAGCCCTGAGCATGAAGAGAAGCTGGGCAGCCGCATCGACGGCATTGGCCTGTACCGCACTGAAATCCCGTTCATGCTGCAAAGCGGTTTCCCCTCTGAAGAGGAGCAGGTGGCGCAGTATCAGGGCATGCTGCAAATGTTTAACGACAAACCTGTCACCCTGCGAACCCTGGACGTCGGGGCGGATAAACAGCTGCCCTATATGCCGATCAGCGAAGAAAACCCGTGCCTGGGCTGGCGTGGGATCCGCATTACGCTCGACCAGCCTGAGATCTTCCTGATCCAGGTGCGCGCGATGCTCCGCGCCAACGCGGCGACGGGCAATCTCAGCATCCTGCTGCCGATGGTCACCAGCATCGACGAGATCGACGAAGCGCGTCGGTTGATCGAACGTGCAGGCCGTGAAGTGGAAGAGATGATCGGTTATGCGATTCCGAAACCGCGGATCGGCGTCATGCTTGAAGTGCCGTCTATGGTCTTTATGCTGCCGCAGCTGGCGAACCGGGTTGATTTTATCTCTGTCGGCACGAACGACCTGACGCAATATATTCTGGCCGTCGACCGTAACAACACCCGCGTCGCCAGTATCTATGACAGCCTGCATCCGGCGATCATTCGCGCCTTAGCGATGATTGCCCGTGAAGCGGAGCAGTACGGCATTGATTTACGCCTGTGCGGTGAAATGGCCGGGGACTCCATGTGCGTTGCGATCCTGATTGGTCTGGGATATCGCCATCTGTCGATGAACGGTCGCGCTGTTGCCCGCGTGAAGTATCTGTTGCGGCATATTGACATCAATGATGCCCGCGAACTGGCAGAACGTAGCCTTGAGGCGCAGCTGGCTGCTGAGGTTCGCCACCAGGTCGCGGCGTTTATGGAGCGACGCGGTATGGGCGGCCTGATCCGCGGCGGCCGCTAAAGCCTTTCTCCCTCTCTCTGTGGGAGAGGGCACCAGCGCGCATAAAACCCTATACACATCTTTTACATCTCGGGCGCATCCTCCGCGCCCGCCTTGTGCTATGATTCGCAACTTTGGAGCCTCTGCTTACGGCAGAATCGCATTTCTACCGCTGTCCACTTTCAGCGGAATAACAACATCTTGTGGTGACAGATGAACAGTGGTTATCTGCATTTTCCGGAATTTGATCCGGTCATTTTCTCAGTAGGACCTGTTTCGCTTCACTGGTACGGTCTGATGTACCTGGTGGGCTTCATTTTTGCCATGTGGCTCGCTGGCCGTCGCGCCAGCCGTCCTGGCAGCGGCTGGACTAAAAACGAAGTTGAAAACCTGCTGTATGCGGGCTTCCTCGGCGTGTTCCTGGGGGGCCGAATTGGGTATGTGCTGTTCTATAACTTCCCGGTATTCCTGAATGACCCTCTCTATCTGTTCCGCGTCTGGGACGGCGGCATGTCCTTCCACGGCGGCCTGATTGGGGTGATCCTGGTGATGGTGATTTTTGCCAAACGCACCAAACGCAACTTCTTCCAGGTGTCAGATTTCATCGCGCCGCTGATCCCGTTTGGTCTCGGGGCAGGCCGTCTGGGCAACTTCATCAACGGTGAGCTGTGGGGGCGTGTCGACCCGAGCGTTTCCTTTACCATGCTGTTCCCGGGCTCGCGCGCGGAAGACATGGCGCTGCTGCCGTCGCACCCTGAGTGGCAGTCCATTTTCGATACCTACGGCGTGCTGCCGCGCCATATGTCCCAGCTGTACGAGCTGGCGCTGGAAGGCGTGGTGCTGTTTATCATCCTCAACCTGTTTATCCGCAAACCGCGCCCGATGGGGGCTGTCTCCGGCCTGTTCCTGATCGGCTACGGTGCATTCCGTATTATCGTCGAGTTCTTCCGCCAGCCGGACGCACAGTTTACCGGCGAGTGGGTACAGTACATCAGCATGGGGCAGATCCTCTCCATTCCGATGATTGTCGCGGGTGCCATTATGATGATTTGGGCGTATCGTCGTCGTCCACAGCAACAACTTTCCTGAGGAACCATGAAACAGTATCTTGAACTGATGAAAAAAGTGCTCGATGAGGGCACGCCGAAAAATGACCGCACCGGTACCGGTACGCTCTCCATTTTTGGCCACCAGATGCGCTTCAACCTGCAAGAAGGCTTCCCGCTGGTGACGACAAAGCGCTGCCACGTGCGCTCGATCATTCATGAACTGCTCTGGTTCCTGCAAGGCGATACTAACGTTGCGTATCTGCACGAAAATAACGTCTCCATCTGGGACGAATGGGCAGACGAGAACGGCAACCTGGGCCCCGTTTATGGCAAGCAGTGGCGCGCATGGCCAACGCCTGATGGCCGCCATATTGACCAGATCACCACCGTGATGAACCAGCTGAAAAACGATCCGGACTCGCGCCGCATCATCGTTTCCGCCTGGAACGTCGGCGAGCTGGATAAAATGGCGCTGGCGCCGTGCCACGCGTTCTTCCAGTTCTACGTGGCGGATGGAAAGCTCTCCTGCCAGCTCTACCAGCGCTCCTGTGACGTGTTCCTCGGTCTGCCGTTTAACATTGCCAGCTATGCGCTGTTAGTTCACATGATGGCGCAGCAGTGCGACCTGGAAGTGGGCGATTTCGTCTGGACCGGTGGGGATACCCATCTCTACAGCAACCATATGGAACAGACGCATCTCCAGCTAACCCGCGAACCGCGTGCGCTGCCGAAGCTGATCATCAAACGCAAACCGGCATCCATCTTCGACTACCGCTTTGAAGATTTCGAGATTGAGGGCTACGACCCCCATCCGGGCATCAAAGCGCCTGTCGCTATCTGATGCCGTAAAGCCTGACACAACCGGTGCTGTTTAGCGCCGGTTTTTTTTCGCCTTTCTCCCGTTTCCCGAAGCGCTATCCAGAAAGCGTGCAACGCGCTGCAACCCTCCTAATGCTGCGGATGACGCCTCGTAAAACGATAATCCGATGCTCGTCATGTTCACGGCGCTTCGCCACACTCCCGGTATGAAAAAAGAGAACGGTTTTACGCTTATCGAAACGCTGGTCGCCGTTTCGCTTGTCGTCATCCTCAGCGCTTCAGGTCTGTACGGCTGGGACAGCTGGCAACGGCATCAGCGGCTGTGGCAAACCGCCAGTCAGGTGCGAGATTACCTGCTGTTTCTGCGCAACCATGCCAACCGCCACAACCGCGACCATCAAATCACCCGTCAGCGGGTTGGCGACAGGGACTGTCTGGTGAGCTCTGCCGTGCAGGGCTGTGAGAAGGACAGCCCCTTTGTGCTGCTCCCCCTCTGGCCTGAGGTCGCGATCGGCGAGGTCACGCCGTCGCTGGGGTTCTATGGATTACGGGATACGGCATGGGCAGGGCGGATACGCGTTCAAAGTCGTGCCGGAGACTGGCTGATTATCGTTTCAGACGGAGGGCGCATCAGGATGTGTAAGGTCTCCGAGGGAGGACAATGTCGATGAGACAGGGCGGCTTTTCGCTTACCGAAGTGCTGATTGCTACGGCCATCAGCAGCCTGTTATTGATAAGTGCATCGCGCTTTTTACCCGGATTGCAGCGGGCGGTATTACTGCAATCTGCCCAGCGAGAGCTGGAAGAAGAGGTCTGGCAACGCCTGTTCGCCCTCGGCAAACAGCTTCAGCGTGCGGGGTACTGCGCGGGAAATTGCCAGGGACAGGCGCTGACGATCGGCAGGCAGGGGCGCTGCATCATTGCGCGGTGGGATGCCAACAGTAACGGCTACTGGGATAGCAGCGCATCAGAAAATGACAGCACCGGTTTTCGTCTGGAATCGGGGGCGCTGGAAACCCTACGTGGCGCGACGTCGTGTGAAGGAAAAGGGTGGGAAAAGCTCACGGACCCGGACAGGCTTACGATAGCACACTTTGTGGTGAGGAGAGTCGAACATGCCGGTTTTGCGCCAGAGCTGAATATCGAACTGGCCGCGAGGCGTAAAGATGAAAAAGGGGAACCCTGGCAGGCGTTGTATACGGTCACGGGGTACAACCTGTGAATCGTCAACGCGGCATATCTTCGCTGGCGCTGG
The DNA here is from genome assembly GCF_043945315.1 of Enterobacter cloacae complex sp. 2024EL-00227. Lineage (NCBI taxonomy): Bacteria > Pseudomonadati > Pseudomonadota > Gammaproteobacteria > Enterobacterales > Enterobacteriaceae > Enterobacter > Enterobacter cloacae complex sp. 2024EL-00227. Next base: position 253,466 of record NZ_JBIMQP010000004.1, on the reverse strand, counting down.
TTCTGCTTTTACTGGTGCTCGGTACTTTGATCCTGACGGGACTCAATCAGCAGGTCATAACGTTCAGTGCGCTCGTTGGCGGTGAGAGCCGCTCGCTTCAGCAGCAGGCGGCGGTTCAGTCCGCGCTTGAGTGGGGACGTGTTCAGCCCTGGGCGTCAGCGCCACCAGTCCAGTGCAAAACGACATCGGCATGGCGGGTGTGTTTGCGTCAGCTGAGCGAGGCGCGGGTACTACTGATAGCCGGCGGCAACGACCTGCTGCTCTGGCGCAGGGGAGAGATCGTCGACGGGATAGTGCGCTTTTCGCCTCACGGCTGGAGCGATTTTTGCCCCCTTAAGGAGAGTGCGTTATGTCAACTGCCGTGAGCACAGAAAAAGGGTTTAGCATGGTTGAGGTCCTGCTGGCGATGATGCTGCTGGTGGTGGTCGTGACGGCACTGTCGGGGTATCACCGGGCGCTGGCGGCGCGGTTCACCGTGTTTAATCAGTATCGCCAGCTCTGGCACCATGCCTGGAACCAGTCTCAGCTCTCAACAAATGTTCTCCCGGCAGGCTGGCAGGCCAGTCGGGGGCAGACAACGCTCGCAGGATGTGTCAGCATCACGGTTACACTTATTTCTCCTCTGGGTCGGCGCGGTGAGTTAACGCGTCTGCATTGCCCGGTTAGCCAGTAGTCGGGAGCGTCTATGTTAAGGGTCTACCACTCAAATCGTCTGGATGTGCTGGAAGCACTGATGGAGTTTATCGTTGAGCGCGAGCGGCTTGACGATCCTTTTGAGCCTGAAATGGTGCTGGTGCAGAGCACCGGTATGGCGCAGTGGCTGCAAATGTCGCTTTCCCGCAAGTTTGGCATTGCCGCGAATATTGATTTCCCGCTGCCTGCGAGCTTCATCTGGGAGATGTTTGTCCGCGTGTTGCCGGATATCCCGGAGCAGAGCGCCTTCAACAAGCAGGCCATGAGCTGGAAGCTGATGGCGCTGCTGCCGGAAATGCTGCAGCACGATGAATTTGCCATGCTGCGCCACTACCTCAATGACGATACCGACAAGCGCAAGCTGTTCCAGCTGGCATCGCGCACTGCCGATCTCTACGACCAATACCTTGTTTACCGCTCCGACTGGTTAATTCGTTGGGAAGCGGGCGAGTTGGTTGAAGGCCTGCCGGAGGCGCAAATATGGCAGGCCCCGCTGTGGAAAGCGCTGGTGGAGCATACCGAGAAACTGGGCCAGCCTAAGTGGCACCGTGCCAATCTCTACGATCGGTTTATTTCGATACTTGAAAATGCGTCGGAACGCCCGGCCCGACTGCCGTCACGCGTTTTTATCTGCGGAATATCCGCATTACCCCCTGTCTATCTGAAGGCGCTGAATGCGCTGGGTAAACATATTGATATTCATATTTTGTTTACCAACCCTTGCCGACAGTATTGGGGGGATATTCTCGACGAACGCTGGCTTGCACGGCTGGTAACTCGCCAAAGAAAGCGCCTTTTTGAAGAACGGTCCATCCCGCTGTTTAAAGACGGCTCGACGGCCGGGCAGCTTTTCGATGAAGACGGTATCCAGAACCTGCCCAATCCGCTGCTTGCCTCGTGGGGGAAGCTGGGGCGTGACTACATTCACATGCTTTCAGACATCACTTCCTCAGGTGAAGGTGACGTGGATGCCTTTGTTGAGATCGCCCCGGACTGCCTGCTGCATAATATTCAGTTAGATATTCTGGATCTGGAAAACCGCGCCGTCATGGGCGTGACGGCGAACGAGTTCGAACGCAGCGACAATAAGCGAAAACTGGATCCTGACGATCGCAGCGTCACGATCCACGTTTGCCACAGCCCACAGCGTGAGGTCGAAGTGCTTCACGACCAACTGCTGGCGATGCTGCAGGAGGATCCCGATCTGACGCCACGCGATATCGTGGTGATGGTGGCGGATATCGACACCTACAGTCCCTTTATTCAGGCCGTCTTTGGCAGCGCGACGGGGGAACGGTACCTGCCTTACGCGATATCTGACCGTCGTGCCCGCCAGTCGCATCCGGTATTGCAGGCGTTTATCACTCTGCTTTCACTGCCGGATAGCCGATTTATCTCCGAAGATGTCCTGGCGTTGCTGGATGTTCCCGTGCTGGCCGCACGCTTCAACATTAATGAAGAGGGTCTGCGCTACCTTCGTCAGTGGGTGAATGAGTCTGGCGTGCGCTGGGGGATCGATGACGATAACGTTCAGGAGTTCGAGCTTCCCGCAACCGGACAGCACACCTGGCGATTTGGCCTGACGCGTATGCTGTTGGGCTACGCCATGGAAAGCAGCCAGGGCGAGTGGAATGAGGTGCTGCCTTACGATGAGTCCAGCGGGTTAATTGCTGAACTGGTGGGGCATTTAGCATCGCTATTAATGCAGCTTAACCGCTGGCGATATGCGCTGTTGCAGCCGCGTCCACTTGAAGAATGGCTCCCGGTCTGCAGGGCGTTACTCAATGATTTCTTCCTGCCGGACAATGACACCGAAGCGGCGATGGCGCTCATTGAAACCCAGTGGCAGGCTATCATCGACGAAGGCGTGAATTCCCACTACCACGAGGCCATCCCGCTGTCGCTGTTGCGTGATGAGCTGACGCAGCGGCTTGACCAGGAGCGAATCAGCCAGCGTTTCCTGGCGGGGCCTGTCAATATCTGCACCCTGATGCCCATGCGTTCTATCCCGTTCAGGGTGGTCTGCCTGCTTGGCATGAACGACGGTGTGTATCCGCGCGCGCTGCCGCCGCTGGGGTTCGATTTAATGAGCGCAAACCCAAAACGGGGCGATCGTAGCCGCCGCGATGATGACCGCTACCTCTTCCTTGAAGCGCTCATTTCTGCTCAGAGCAAGCTCTATATCAGCTATATCGGCCGTTCTATTCAGGACAACAGCGAGCGTTTCCCCTCCGTACTGGTGCAGGAGCTGGTGGACTATATCGGCCAGAGCCACTACCTGCCGGGAGATGAAGAGCGCAACTGTGATGAAAGCGGGCAGAGGGTGAAAGCCCATATCACCTGTTCCCACAGCCGCATGCCGTTTGACCCGGTGAACTATATTGCCGGCGAGCGCCAGAGCTATGCCCATGAGTGGTTACCGGCGGCGAAAAAAGAGGGGAATGCGCATACTGATTTCATTCAGGAACTTGACCCGCGCCCCATCGACACCCTGACCTTCGAGCAGCTTCAGCGGTTTTGGGCACATCCGGTGCGCGCCTTCTTCCAGCAGCGACTGCAGGTCAACTTCCGCTCTGAAGAGAGTGAAATTCCTGATGCAGAACCGTTTACGCTGGAAGGTCTGGAGCGCTACCAGTTAAACCTGCAGCTGCTGAATGCGCTGGTTGAAGAGGAAGATGCGGACAAACTTTACCGTCGCTACCGTGCTGCGGGTCAGCTGCCCTACGGAGCGTTCGGGGAGATCGTCTGGGAGGCGCAGTGCCAGGAGATGACCGCTCTGGCAGAGCGCGTAAGAGCGTGCCGACAGCCGGGGAAAAGTATTGAAATTGATCTCAACTGCAACGGGGTACAGCTCACGGGCTGGTTAACCCAGGTACAGCCGGATGGGCTGCTGCGCTGGCGGCCCTCAATGCTAAGCGTTTCGCAAGGATTGCAACTCTGGCTGGAACATCTTGTCTACAGTGCGGGTGGGCATAAAGGCGAAAGCCGCATTTTCGTGCGCAAAGAGGGCGAATGGCGCTTCCCGCCGATGGAATCCGAGCAGGCGTTAGGGTATCTCTCTTTGTACATTGAAGGCTACCGTCAGGGAATGAACAAACCGCTCCTGTTACTACCGGAAAGTGGCGGCGCCTGGATAAAAGCCTGTTATGACGCGCAGAATGATGCGATGTTAACGGATGAGGTTTCGCTCCAGAAAGCGCGCAGTAAGTTTATGCAGGCCTATGAAGGAAACATGATGGTGCGGGGTGAAGGTGAGGATGTCTGGTATCAGCGTTTGTGGCGAGCGCTCGAGCCAGAGTACTTTGAGGCTATCACGGAAGAGGCGCAGCGCTACCTGTTGCCGTTGTTTAGATTTAATCAGTCCTGAGTGCTGTATAAAAATTGCGCAGATAAAGGTGTTCATTTATGATGCACTTCTTATCACGGACTGATGTACCCAAAGAAAGAGATGTTGGCGTGTCCAGCACGCAGTTTGTTAATGATGTAGCCGTGATAAAGAGGTCGTAATGCCAGGCAGCACCTTGTTTAAAGCGTTTGTTTTGTTTATTGCCCTTTGGGCGCCCGTCACTCACGCAGACTCCGGTTGGCAACCCGTTCAGGAAACTATCCGTAAGAGCGAAAAAGATACCCGTCAATATCAGGCTATTCGCCTTGATAACGGGATGACCGTGCTGCTGGTTTCCGACCCGCAGGCGGTGAAATCCCTGTCGGCATTAGTGGTGCCGGTTGGGTCGCTGGAAGATCCTGACGCTCATCCTGGGCTTGCACACTATCTGGAACATATGACGCTGATGGGGTCAAAAAAATACCCGCAGCCAGATAGCCTGTCCGAATTTCTGAAGATGCATGGCGGCAGCCACAATGCCAGTACGGCACCGTACCGCACGGCCTTTTATCTCGAAGTCGAAAATGATGCGCTGGAAGGGGCTGTCGATCGCCTTGCCGATTCCATCGCCGCGCCGTTGCTGGATAAAAAATACGCCGATCGTGAACGTAATGCGGTGAATGCCGAGCTGACCATGGCCCGCACGCGAGACGGTATGCGCATGGCGCAGGTCAGCGCCGAAACCATCAACCCTGCGCACCCGGGTTCGCGCTTCTCCGGTGGTAATCTGGAAACCTTGAGCGACAAACCGAACAGCCCGGTGCTGGATGCCCTGCACGCGTTTCGCGATCAATACTACTCCGCCAACCTGATGAAAGCGGTCATCTACAGCAATAAACCGTTGCCGGAGTTGGCAGCCATGGCGGCCAAAACCTTTGGCCGGGTGCCGAATAAAAATATCGACCTGCCGCAAATAACCGTTCCGGTGGTCACTGACGCGCAAAAAGGCATCGTGATCCACTACGTTCCTGCCATGCCGCGCAAAGTGCTGCGCGTGGAATTCCGCATTGATAACAACACGGCACAGTTCCGCAGTAAAACCGATGAGCTGGTCACCTATCTGATTGGTAATCGTAGCCCGGGTACGCTGTCTGACTGGCTGCAAAAGCAGGGGCTGGCGGAAGGCATTCGCGCCGACTCCGATCCGGTTGTGAACGGCAATAGCGGCGTGCTGGCGATCTCCGCGACCCTGACTGACAAAGGACAGGCCAACCGTGATGAAGTCGTAGCTGCTATCTTTAGCTACCTCTCCTTACTGCGTGAGAAAGGCGTCGATAAGCGCTATTTTGATGAACTCGCGCACGTGCTGGATCTCGATTTCCGCTACCCGTCCATCACCCGCGACATGGATTATGTGGAGTGGCTGGCGGACACCATGATCCGCGTGCCGGTGGAACATACCCTCGACGCGGTGAATATTGCCGACCGGTATGATGCCGGGGCGGTAAAAGCCCGCCTGGCGATGATGACGCCGGAGAATGCCCGCATCTGGTACATCAGCCCGAACGAACCGCATAACAAGACGGCGTACTTTGTCGATGCCCCTTATCAGGTGGATAAAATCAGCGCCCAGACCTTCGCCGACTGGCAGAAGAAGGCCGGTGAGATTGCGTTGAAGCTGCCGGAGCTGAACCCCTACATTCCGGATGACTTCTCGCTGATCAAAACGACGAAAGCGTACCCGCATCCGGAACTCATCATCGATGAGCCCACGCTGCGCGTCGTGTACACCCCAAGCCGCTATTTCGCCAGCGAGCCAAAGGCCGATGTCAGCGTGGTGCTGCGTAACCCGAAAGCCATGAACAGCGCCAAAAATCAGGTGATGTTCGCGCTCAATGACTATCTCGCCGGTATCGCGCTCGATCAGCTCAGCAACCAGGCCGCCGTGGGCGGGATCAGCTTCTCCACCAACGCCAATAACGGTTTGATGCTTAATGCAAACGGCTATACCCAGCGCTTGCCTCAGCTGTTCCAGGCCCTGCTGGAGGGCTACTTCAGCTACACGCCGACGGAAGAGCAGCTTGAGCAGGCTAAATCCTGGTATGCCCAGATGATGGATTCTGCCGAGAAGGGCAAGGCTTACGATCTGGCGCTTATGCCAGCGCAAATGCTGTCTCAGGTTCCTTATTTCCAGCGTGAGGAGCGCCGCGCGCTGCTGCCTTCCATCTCCTTAAAAGACGTGCTGGCGTACCGCGATGCGCTGAAAACCAACACGCGTCCGGAGTTCCTGATCGTTGGCAACATGAGTGAGGAGCAGGCCAAAACCCTGGCGGAGAATGTGCGCACTCAGCTCGGCTCTAAAGGCGACGAGTGGTGCCGCAACCAGGACGTGCTGGTTGAGAAAAAGCAGAATGTGATCTTTGAAAAAGCGGGTAACAGCACGGATTCCGCGCTGGCCGCGGTCTTTGTGCCAACGGGCTACGATGAATTCGCCAGTTCAGCGCAGAGCGCCGTGCTGGGACAGATTATTCAGCCGTGGTTCTATAACCAGTTACGCACAGAGGAGCAGCTTGGCTACGCGGTGTTTGCCTTTTCCATGAACGTCGGTCGTCAGTGGGGGCTGGGTTTCCTGCTGCAAAGCAGCGATAAACAACCGGCGTATCTCTGGCAGCGTTACCAGGCCTTCTTCCCGCAGGTGGAAGCAAAACTGCGTGCCATGAAGCCGGAAGAGTTTGCCCAGATCCAGCAGGCCGTCATCGCGCAGGTGATGCAGCCGCCGCAGACGCTGGGTGAAGAAGCCTCGCAGCTGAGCAAAGATTTCGATCGCGGTAATCTGAAATTTGATTCGCGTGATAAAGTAGTGGCCGAGATAAAACAGCTGACGCCGCAGAAGGTCGCCGACTTCTTCCATCAGGCGGTCATTAAGCCGCAGGGAATCACCATCCTGTCTCAGGTTTCCGGTAGCCAGAACGGGAAAACGGAGTACGTGAACCCGAAAGGCTGGAAAGTCTGGAAGAGCGTCAGCGCGCTGCAGCAATCTATGCCCTGGAGTAAGAAAGAATGACCGATACCGCTGAGTCCCTTGATCCCTTACGTTTACCTCTGCAGGGTGAACGATTGATTGAAGCCTCAGCGGGAACGGGAAAAACCTTCACCATTGCCGCCCTCTATCTGCGCCTGCTGTTAGGCCTTGGCGGCAACGCCGCTTTTCCACGTCCTTTGAGCGTGGAAGAGCTGCTGGTGGTCACCTTCACCGAGGCCGCTACCGCAGAGCTGCGGGGCCGTATTCGTACCAATATCCACGAGCTGCGCATCGCCTGTCTGCGTCAGAGCACGGATAACCCCCTCTACGCCAGCCTTCTGGAAGAGATTGCCGATAAGCAGCAGGCAGCCCAGTGGCTGCTGCTCGCTGAACGGCAGATGGACGAAGCGTCCGTCTTTACCATTCACGGTTTTTGCCAGCGCATGCTGAGCCTGAACGCGTTCGAGTCCGGTATGCTGTTCGAACAGCAGCTCATTGAAGATGAGTCCGTGCTTCGCTATCAGGCCTGCGCGGATTTCTGGCGTCGCCACTGCTACCCCTTACAGCGCGATATTGCCGAAGCGGTACACGCGCTCTGGAAAGGCCCGGAGGCGCTGCTGCGCGCGATCGATCGTTATCTACAGGGGGAAGCGCCGGTCATCAAATCCCCGCCGCCGGCAGATGAAACCCTGGCCTCGCGGCATGAAAAAATCATCGCGAAAATTGCAGACATCAAGCAAAAGTGGATGGAGTCAGTCGGCGAGATTGACGCCATTATCGAAAATTCCGGGATTGACCGTCGCAAGTTCAACCGCGGCAATCAGGGAAAATGGATCGACAAGGTCAGCGCCTGGGCGCAGGAAGAGACGCGGGGCTACCAGCTCCCGGACGCGCTGGAGAAATTCTCCCAACGTTTCCTGGCTGAGCGGACAAAAGCCGACGGCATTGTGCCTGAGCATCCCCTGTTTGTGGCGATTGAAACCCTGCTGGCGGAGCCCCTTACGCTCAACGATCTGATGATCGCTCGCGCCATGACGGAAATTCGTGAAGCCGTGGCGCGCGAAAAGCGCCGCCGTGGCGAGCTGGGGTTCGACGATATGCTGAGCCGCCTGGATGCGGCGCTGTGCAGTGAAAATGGCGAAGCGCTTGCCGCCGCGATTCGCACCCGCTTCCCGGTGGCGATGATAGACGAATTCCAGGACACCGACCCTCAGCAGTACCGCATTTTCCGCCGTATCTGGCGCCAGCAGCCCGACACCGCGCTGCTGTTAATCGGCGATCCGAAACAGGCCATCTACGCCTTCCGCGGTGCGGATATTTTCACCTATATGAAGGCCCGCAGCGAGGTTGCCGCGCACTACACGCTCGATACCAACTGGCGCTCCTCTCCCGGCATGGTGGAAAGCGTCAACGCGCTGTTTAGCCGCATGGAAACGGCGTTTATGTTCCGGGAGATCCCGTTTCAGCCGGTAAAATTTGCCCCGAAAAACGCCTCGTTGCGCTTCGAGTTTAACGGCGTGACGCAGCCTGCCATGAACTTCTGGCTGCTGGATGGGGAAGGCTGCGGCGTTGCCGACTATCAAAATGCCATGGCCCAGCACTGTGCTGCGCAAATCCGTGACTGGCTCAGTGCGGGAGCGCGAGGCGAGGCGCTGCTGTGGAAGGGGGATAACCCCACCCCGGTAAAGGCATCAGATATTACGGTGCTGGTGCGCAGCCGTCAGGAGGCCGCATTCATCCGCGACGCCCTGACGTTACTGAATATCCCCTCCGTCTACCTCTCGAACCGCGACAGCGTCTTTGAAACGCTGGAGGCGCAGGAGATGTTATGGCTGCTGCAGGCCGTGCTTGCCCCGGAGCGGGAAAGTACATTGCGCAGCGCATTAGCCAGCGCGATGCTCGGACTGAACGCGCGCGATATTGATTCGCTCAACAATGACGAAGCCGCGTGGGATGCGGTGGTGGAAGAGTTTGTCCACTACCGGGAAAGATGGCAGAAGCGCGGCGTGATGGCGATGGTGCGCGAGCTCATGGCTCAGCGGCACATTGCCGAGAATATGCTGGCTACCGCAGGCGGGGAGCGGCGGCTAACCGATATTTTGCACATCAGCGAACTCTTGCAGGAAGCGGGTACGCAGCTGGAGAGCGAGCACGCCCTGGTGCGCTGGCTGGCGCAGCAGATTGCCGATCCGAACAGCAATTCCTCCAGCCAGCAGATGCGCCTCGAGAGTGATAAACATCTGGTGCAGATCGTCACCATCCACAAGTCGAAAGGCCTGGAATATCCGCTGGTCTGGCTGCCGTTTATCGCCAATTACCGCGTGCAGGATCAGGCTTTTTACCACGATCGCGAGTCTTTTGAGGCGGTGCTCGATCTCAGCAACGCGGAGTCCAGCGTTGAGCTGGCAGAGGCCGAACGTCTGGCGGAAGATTTACGCCTGCTCTACGTGGCGCTAACCCGCTCGGTCTGGCACTGCAGCCTGGGCGTTGCGCCGCTGTTCCGGCGTCGGGGCGAAAAGAGCGGGGAGAGCGATTTTCATCTGAGCGCGCTGGGGCGGCTTATTCAGCAGGGTGAACCCAAAGACGCGGCGGGCCTGCGCCAGTGCATCGAATCCCTTTGCTCTGAGCATGTTGCCCTGCATATTCCTTCGCTGCCCGACAACAGCCGCTGGCACATGCCGGAGCCGCACGAGTCAGATCTCCATGCCCGTCAGGTGGTACGTACGATTGCCGACGACTGGCGCGTTACCAGCTACTCTGGCTTACAGCAGCACGGGCAGAGTATTGCGCAGGATCTGATGCCAAAACTGGACGTGGATGCCGCAGGCGCCGGTAGCGTACCCGCTGAGCCGGTGCTGACGCCGCACCAGTTCCCGCGCGGCGCCTCGCCGGGCACGTTTTTACACAGCCTGTTTGAAGAGCTGGATTTTACCCAGCCGGTTTCCGAAGCGTGGGTGCTGAAGATGCTACAGAGCGGTGGTTACGACGCGCAATGGCAGCCGGTTCTTACTGAATGGATCCGCGCGGTTCTGCACGCCCCGCTCACGGCCCAGGGGATCTCGCTTAGCCAGTTGACCACCAAAGATAAGCAGGTGGAGATGGAGTTTTACCTCCCCATCGCCAGCCCGCTCAGGGCCGAGGCGCTTGATGCGCTGATCCGCGAGTACGATCCGCTGTCCGCCGGGTGCCCGCCGCTGAACTTCCGCCAGGTGCAAGGAATGCTAAAAGGCTTTATCGACCTGGTTTTCCGCCACGACGGGCGCTACTACCTGCTGGATTACAAGTCGAACTGGCTGGGTGAAAACAGCGAAGCCTATACCCAACAGGCGATGGCGTCGGCTATGCAACTGCATCGCTACGATCTGCAGTACCAGCTTTATACCCTGGCGCTGCACCGTTACCTGCGCCATCGTATTGCCGATTACCGTTACGACGCGCATTTTGGTGGCGTGATTTACCTGTTCCTGCGCGGCGTGGATGCTAACGACCCGCGTTCCGGCGTCTTTAGCACGCGTCCGGCTGCGGAACTGATTGAAAAAATGGATAACCTGTTTGCCGCAGGCACGGAGGAGATGGCATGACGATGCAGGCGCTACTGCTGGACGCGGTTGAACAACGATTACTTCGCCACCTGGACGTGCAGTTTGCCATGATGGTGGCAGGCGAGGAGCCTGCCGTCATGCTTGCCGCCGCGATTCTGAGCAAAGATGCGGGGGAGGGGCACGTATGCCTGCCGCTGTCGCGTCTGGCGGTGGATGAGAAAATGCCTCCGGCTTTACAGGCGTGTTTCGCGCTGCTGGGTGACGCCGTGGACTGGCAGGCGATACTACGCGGTTCGCCAGCCGTGAGCGGAGCCGATACCGGGACGCCAATGATTCTGGTCGGCGAGCGTTTGTATCTTAACCGGCTGTGGCGTAACGAACTGACGGTGGCGCGCTTCTTCAGCGAGACCAACGCCCCGCTTCCCTGCGATGAAACGCAGCTCCGGCAAACGCTGGATGCACTGTTTTCCTCTGACGAGGCGACAGACTGGCAGAAAGTGGCGGCAGCCGTGGCCTTAACGCGTCGGATCTCGGTGATTTCAGGCGGACCGGGCACCGGGAAAACGACCACCGTGGCAAAACTGCTTGCCGCGCTAATTCAGCTCTCGGGTGAGCAAAAGTGCCGTATTCGCCTGGCGGCCCCCACCGGTAAAGCCGCGGCGCGTCTCACGGAATCGTTAGGCGGCGCGCTGCAAAAGCTGCCGCTTACCGGGGAGCAGCTTGCGCTTTTCCCCAACGAAGCCAGCACGCTACACCGTTTGCTTGGCGCTCAGCCCGGCAGCCAGCGTTTGCGCTACCATGCCGGTAATCCCCTGCACCTGGATGTGCTGGTGGTGGATGAGGCGTCGATGATTGACCTGACGATGATGTCGCGTTTGATTGATGCCCTACCGCCGCACGCGCGCGTTATTTTCCTGGGCGATCGCGACCAGCTTGCCTCCGTGGAGGCGGGGGCTGTGCTGGGCGATATCTGCACCTATGCCAGCCTGGGATATACCGCAGAACGCGCTCAGGAATTAGCCCGTCTCACCGGATGCTCGCTCACCTCTGAAAACCATTCGCTTGCAGGGGCGCTGCGCGACAGCCTGTGTCTGCTGCAGAAAAGCTACCGCTTCGGCAGCGATTCCGGTATCGGCCAGCTTGCGGCGGCCGTGAACCGGGGCGACCGGCGCACAACCACTGCGGTGTTTGACGGCACCTTTACGGATATTGAGAAAAAATCGCTGCAGACCGGGGAAGAGTATCAGGCGATGCTGGATGATGCCCTGCAGGGGTATCAGCACTTTCTGACGGGCGTACAACAGCAGCGTCCGCCGGAGCAGGTCATTGCCGCATTTGGTGAATATCAGCTGCTCTGTGCGCTGAGGGAAGGTCCCTTTGGTGTCCGGGGCCTGAACGACAGGCTGGAACAGCTGCTGGTGCAAAAGCGTAAAATAAACCGCACCCCGCACTCGCGCTGGTATGAAGGGCGGCCGGTGATGATTTCCCGCAACGACAGCGCGCTGGGGTTGTTTAACGGGGATATCGGGATTGCGCTCGACTGCGGCCAGGGGCTGCGCGTCTGGTTCCAGATGCCGGACGGGAGCGTGAAGTCTTTCCAGCCCAGCCGTTTGCCCGAGCATGAAACCGCCTGGGCGATGACGGTGCATAAATCCCAGGGCTCCGAGTTTAACCACGCGGCGCTGGTCCTGCCCACGCAGCTTTCCCCCGTCATTACCCGCGAGCTGATCTATACCGCCATTACGCGCGCGCGTCAGCGCCTGTCGCTGTATACCGATGAACGCGTGCTGGTGCAGGCGATTGCCACCCGCACGGAACGCCGAAGCGGGCTGGGCGCGATATTTGAGTCCCTCTGAACGAACGCCCTCGCCGCACGGTGAGGGCGTCGTATCATCCCAGGTCCGCCATCAGCACTTTTGAACGGCGCTGATAGTTGTACATCTCTTTCTTCGTTTCCGGCAGAGAATCGATATCCACCGGCGTGAACCCGCGCTCCTGGAACCAGTGAATGCTGCGCGTCGTCAGGACGAACAGCTTGCTCAGCCCCATCTGGCGCGCCTGTGCCGCCACGCGCTCAAGCAGCATTTCACCGCGTGAAGAGCTGCGGTAATCAGGATGCACCGCCACGCAGGCCATTTCACCGATCTTCTCTTCCGGGAACGGATAGAGCGCGGCGCAGGCGATGGTCAGGTTATCACGCTGAATAATGGTGAATTTGTCGATTTCCATCTCCAGCTGCTCGCGCGAACGACGCACCAGAATACCCTGCTGTTCCAGCGGGCGGATCAGCTCCAGAATGCCGCCGATGTCGTTAATGGTGGCGCGGCGGATCTGCTCCGCACTCTCCATGACAATCTGCGTACCAATACCGTCGCGGGAGAACAGCTCCTGCAGCAGGGCACCGTCTTCCTGATAGCTGATCAGGTGGCTACGACGCACGCCGCTGCGGCAGGCCTTCACGGCGCCACGCAGGAAGCGGACCGTGCCGGAGTGATAATCGCCTTCGGCTTCCAGCGCTTCCACGCGGGCCTGGGCTTCATTCGGGAAGAGTTCCGGCACGATCGTTCCTTCATCATTCACGACGCCCTGAGAGGAGCAGAACCCAATCATTTTTTCCGCCTTCAGCTTGATCGCCAGCTGCGTGGCGATCTCTTCTGAAGTGAGGTTGAAGCTTTCGCCGGTCACCGAAACGGCGACCGGGCCCATCAGCACGATGGCACCGCTGTCCAGCTGGCGGTGAATGGCTTCTTCATCAATACGACGAATGCGGCCGCTGTGGCAATAATCCACGCCATCGTCCACGCCGAGCGGCTGGGCAATGATGAAGTTGCCGCTCACGACGTTGATATGCGCGCCCTGCAGCGGCGTGTTGTTCAGGCTCATGGACAGGCGAGCGGTGATATCCAGCTGCAGCAGACCTGCCGCCTGCTTCACCAGTTCAAGGGTTTTGGCATCCGTGACGCGGGTATGCTTGTGGTAAATCGGCTCGTGGTGGTGAGCGGCCAGGTTGGCGTCGATCTGCGGGCGCGCGCCATAGACCACCACCAGGCGGATCCCCAGGCTGTGCAGCAGGCCAATGTCATTGACGATGCTGGAAAAATTTTCATGCTCAATGGCTTCGCCGCCAAGCATGATGACAAACGTTTTTCCCCGATGGGCGTTGATATAGGGAACAGAATGGCGGAATCCCTGGACCAGTTCGGTTCTACGTTCCTTCACCATGGCACAACCCTTAATGAATGTTTATTCGTAATTTCTGTATTTTTATTCGATTGTGGCCGCGTGTGCAAGCGCAAATTTTCCGCGACCCACAGAAAATGATAAGTAATCCGTGCGTTAGCGTATGATTGTTTACCCTTTTATAGATGACAGTTTATGCGTCATTCGTTAAAGTTTTCGGTCAATCTGGACATTTTGTATATCAGTCAGTGTTCTTGCTCGGGAGAAGCATGTCGGGATCCAATTCAGCAATAAGCCGCCGCCGTTTGTTAAAAGGGGCCGGGGCAATGTGGTTGCTTAGCGTCAGTCAGGTCGGTCTTGCCGCCACCAGTCAGGTCGTGGCGGTGCGCGTCTGGCCATCGTCGACCTATACGCGCGTGACGGTCGAATCCAATCGCGTGCTGAAATATAAGCAATTTGCCCTCAGCAACCCGGAACGTGTGGTGGTGGATCTCGAAGGCGTTAATCTCAACTCCGTGCTGAAAGGGATGGCGGCGCAGATCCGCGGCGACGATCCGTTTATTAAATCGGCACGCGTCGGGCAGTTCGATCCGCAAACCGTGCGCATGGTGTTTGAACTGAAGCAGAACGTGAAGCCGCAGCTGTTTGCCCTGGCGCCTGTCGCGACGTTCAAAGAGCGCCTGGTTATGGATCTTTACCCGGCCAATGCGACGGATATTCAGGATCCGCTTCTTGCCCTGCTGGAAGATTACAACAAAGGCGATCTGCAGCGTCAGGTTCCGCCGGCGCAAAGCGGTCCGCAGCCGGGGAAAGCAGGGCGCGATCGTCCGATTGTGATCATGCTTGATCCAGGCCACGGCGGCGAAGACTCCGGTGCGGTGGGGAAATACCGCACGCGTGAAAAAGACGTGGTTCTGCAAATTGCCCGTCGTCTGAAGGCGCTGATTGATAAAGAAGGCAATATGCGCGCCTATATGACGCGTAATGAAGACGTCTTTATTCCGCTGAAGGTCAGGGTGGCGAAAGCACAGAAGCAGCGCGCAGATTTGTTCGTCTCGATCCATGCGGATGCGTTTACCAGCCGTCAGCCAAGCGGCTCGTCGGTGTTTGCGCTCTCAACCAAAGGCGCGACCAGTACCGCAGCAAGATACCTGGCGGATACCCAGAACGCCTCGGATCTGATCGGTGGCGTGAGCAAAAGCGGCGATCGCTACGTTGATCACACCATGTTCGATATGGTGCAGTCGCTGACCATTAACGACAGCCTGAAGTTTGGTAAAGCGGTGCTGGGCAAGCTGGGCAACATCAATAAGCTGCACAAGAACAGCGTTGAACAGGCCGGATTTGCGGTACTCAAGGCGCCGGATATCCCGTCCATCCTGGTTGAAACCGCGTTTATCAGTAACGTGGAAGAGGAGCGTAAGCTCAAGACGGCAAAATTCCAGCAGGAAGTGGCGGAATCGATTCTGGCAGGGATTCGTGCGTATTTCTCTGACGGGGCGACGCTGGCGCGGCGCGGGTAGATCTTTTGGCCGGGTTTATGCCCGGCAAATTCACAAACGACAGATACAAAAAAACACCCTTAAGGGTGTTTATTGTTTTAGAAGTGTTGGTTGCGGGGGCCGGATTTGAACCGACGACCTTCGGGTTATGAGCCCGACGAGCTACCAGGCTGCTCCACCCCGCGTCCGTCTTTCTACTCTCGCAGAAACTTACTTCTTCAAATTTGATTGGTTGCGGGGGCCGGATTTGAACCGACGACCTTCGGGTTATGAGCCCGACGAGCTACCAGGCTGCTCCACCCCGCGTCCGTCTTTCTACAGTCGTAGAAGATACTTCATCAAATTTTAATTGGTTGCGGGGGCCGGATTTGAACCGACGACCTTCGGGTTATGAGCCCGACGAGCTACCAGGCTGCTCCACCCCGCGTCCGTGGATGCGCACTATACTCGGATAGACTTGTGATGCAACCCCTTTTTCACATTTATCATGATTTTGTATGCAAATTGAACGACATGGCGCTGTTTGGACTATTTTTTGCGCAAAATTTGCCAAAGGGCATGCGATCGCATTTCATTAGCCCTGGCGGTTTGTTATCTTCATCACGCGGAAATGGGCAACTTAAAGACGAGACAGAATGAAAGGACGTTGGGCGAAGTATCTGATGGCGGGCGCAATGGTAGCGATTCTTGCGGCCTGTTCTTCCAAACCGACCGATCGCGGTCAACAGTATAAAGACGGGAAGTTATCCCAGCCTTTCTCTTTAGTTAATCAGCCTGATGCGGTCGGCGCACCGATCAATGCCGGTGATTTCTCCGAGCAGGTCTACCAGATCCGCAACGCGTCACCGCGTCTGTACAGCGCACAGAACAACGTTTATAGCGCGGTGCAGGACTGGCTGCGCGCGGGCGGCGATACGCGCAACATGCGCCAGTTTGGTATCGACGCCTGGCAGATGGAAGGGGCCGATAACTACGGCAACGTTCAGTTTACCGGCTACTACACCCCGGTTATCCAGGCGCGACACACGCGTCAGGGCGAGTTCCAGTACCCTATCTACCGTATGCCGCCAAAACGCGGCCGTCTGCCGTCGCGCGCTGAGATCTACGCCGGTGCGCTAAGCGAAAACTACGTTCTTGCTTACAGCAACTCCCTGATGGACAACTTCATCATGGACGTTCAGGGCAGCGGCTATATTGATTTTGGCGACGGCTCGCCGCTTAACTTCTTCAGCTATTCCGGTAAAAACGGCCACGCCTATCGCAGTATTGGCAAGGTGCTGATCGACCGCGGCGAAGTGAAGAAAGAAGACATGTCGATGCAGGCGATCCGCGAGTGGGGCGAAAAGCACAGCGAGGCCGAGGTGCGTGAGCTGCTGGAGCAGAACCCGTCGTTCGTCTTCTTTAAACCGCAAAACTTCGCGCCGGTGAAAGGGGCGAGTGCGGTACCGCTGATTGGCCGCGCGTCGGTGGCATCGGATCGTTCGATTATTCCTGCGGGCACCACGCTGCTGGCAGAGGTCCCGCTGCTGGACAACAACGGCAAGTTCAACGGCCAGTATGAGCTGCGTCTGATGGTGGCGCTGGACGTTGGCGGCGCGATCAAAGGGCAGCACTTCGATATCTATCAGGGCATTGGCCCGGATGCAGGCCACCGCGCAGGCTGGTATAACCACTACGGACGCGTGTGGGTGCTTAAGGCGGCACCGGGTGCCGGAAACGTATTCAGCGGCTGATTGTGGTATTCTGAATGCAATACGGATTACTGTTCAGGGTGAGGAGAACCTCACCCTTTTTACATCTGAGGTGTTATGTCTGTGGTAATCAGCGATGCTTGGCGCCAGCGTTTTGGCGGCACGGCACGTCTCTATGGTGAAAAAGCCCTGCAGCTGTTTGCGGATGCGCACGTCTGCGTCGTGGGCATTGGTGGTGTGGGGTCGTGGGCCGCAGAAGCGCTGGCGAGAACCGGTATTGGCGCAATCACGCTGATTGATATGGATGACGTGTGCGTCACCAACACCAACCGTCAAATTCACGCCCTGCGTGATAGCGTCGGCCTGGCAAAATCGGAGGTCATGGCGGAACGTATCCGCCTGATTAACCCGGAATGTCGGGTCACGGTGATTGATGATTTTGTGACGGCAGATAACGTCGCTGAATACATGAGCAAAGGCTACAGCTATGTGATTGACGCCATCGACAGCGTGCGTCCAAAAGCGGCGCTGATCGCCTACTGTCGTCGTTACAAGGTTCCCCTGGTGACGACCGGCGGCGCGGGCGGGCAAATCGATCCTACGCAGATCCAGGTGGCCGATCTGGCGAAGACCATTCAGGATCCACTGGCCGCCAAGCTGCGTGAACGCCTGAAAAGCGACTTTAACGTGGTGAAGAACAGCAAGGGCAAGCTGGGCGTAGACTGCGTGTTCTCGACCGAAGCGCTGGTCTACCCGCAGGCCGATGGTTCCGTGTGTGCGATGAAAAGCACGGCTGAAGGGCCAAAGAGAATGGATTGTGCCTCAGGCTTTGGCGCGGCCACCATGGTGACCGCTTCCTTCGGCTTTGTGGCGGTGTCTCACGCCCTGAAGAAGATGATGGCGAAGGCGGAACGTCAGGCCTGAGCCTGACGTGCGGCGCCCAGTACCGCGTCGTTGAGCGCGATCAACCCCTGACCGCGCGAGGCGCTGAGCTGCGCGCGCAGCCCCAGCTCATCAAATAACGCCAGCGGCGAATGCGCCAGCAGTTCCGCCGCGCTTTTCCCTTCCACTGCCGTCAACAATACGGCCAACAGGCCCCGGACGATGCGGCCTTCGCTGTCGCCGAAGAAGTGCAGCTTCTCGCCGGAAACGCTTACTCCCAGCCAGACGCGGTTTTCACAGCCTGCAATCTCTTTCGCCTGCGCCTTGAGATCGTCAGAGAGGGTCGGTAATTGCTTACCGAGGAGAATCAGCTGGCGATATTTATCTTCCCACTGTGAAAGCGGGGCAAAGGTCTGTTTTAACGTCTCTTCAGTGATGACGGTGCCAAACGGATGTCCGGCTAAAGCAGCGTGAGTCATTAATCCACCAGTATTTCAAGCGCGCGGTCGACAGCGGCAACCAGCGCGTCAACATCGCTTTGTGTGTTATAGGGCGCGAACGAGGCGCGCAGCGTGCCGCTCACGCCGAGCGCCGCCAGCAGCGGCTGCGCGCAGTGCTGCCCGGCGCGCAGGGCGATGCCATACCCGGCCAGCAGCGTTACCATGTCGCTGTGATGCACGCCCACAAAATCAAAGGCGAGCAGGCTTGAATCCTGAACGCGGAACGAGCGGAAACCTGGGCGCTTTTTCAGTTCTTCCTCTGCCAGCGTCGCCAGCCCCCGGCTCCAGCTTTCAGCCTGAACACTGTCTGTTTCTGCCAGCCACTCCAGCGCCGCGCTTAGGCCAATCACGCCGGCTACGTTCGGCGTACCGGCTTCCAGGCGGTAAGGCACATCCTGCGTTTTGAAACCGTCAAAAGTCACTTCAGCGATCATCTTGCCGCCCCCGAGCCACGGGGTCATTTTTGCCAGCAATTCCGGCTTGCCGTACAACACCCCAATACCGGTTGGCCCGTAGAGCTTATGTCCTGAGAAGGCATAGAAGTCGATATCCAGCGCCTGCACGTCGGCGGGGAAATGCACCACGCCCTGCGCACCGTCGACCATCACCACCATCCCGTTGGCATGCGCGATGCGAATCGCCTGAGCCAGGTCCGGGCAACCACCGGTGACGTTAGACATCTGTCCAAGCGCCAGAATGCGGCTGCGAGGGGTAATCAACTCGGGGAGACGGGCCACATCGGGCAGAAGGTCTGCGCCCAGCGGAAGCTTCACCACGCGTGCACCCGTTTGTTCGGCCACCATCAGCCACGGCACCAGGTTGGCGTGATGTTCCGCCTCGCTGACGACGATCTCATCGCCCGGCTGAAGCAGCGGGCGCGCGTAGCACTGGGCCACCATATTGATGGCCTCGGTGGTGCCGCGCGTCCAGACGATATTTTTCCCGCTTTCGGCATTGATCAGGTGCGCCACGCGATCGCGTGCGGCTTCGTAGCGCGCGGTTAATCGCTGCGCCTCGGCAAACTGGCTGCGATGCACGTTCCCGGCGCTCAGGCTGTAAAACTGCTGCGTGGCGTCAATGACCGCCTGTGGCTTAAGGGCGGTGGCGGCACTGTCCAGATAAATACCGGCATCGGCCAGCGCCGGAAACTGTGCGCGGAACTGCGCAGGACTGAAAGCGTTCATGGGATTCCTCATTTCAATATCACGATCGTCGCGCAATTTCCGCGGCAGGGCAAGGAGGTTGATATCTATCAGAATTGTCTGCTTATCCTCATGACCCCAAAAAAGCAGGTTATGCTAAATAGTGTTAGGCGGATGTTTTAGCCTGTTATAAATCGAGGTTTGAATAGCATTAATTGCTAAAGGAGAATAATCATGAATAAGACAGCTGCAATCATCTCTGCCTGTGCGTTTACTTTTGCCCTGAGCGCCTGTTCCGGTAACAACTACGTGATGCACACCAACGATGGTCGTTCCATCGTTTCGGAAGGGAAACCGACAACCGATAACGATACCGGGATGATTTCGTACAAAGATGCTAACGGGAACAAGCAGCAGATCAACCGCACGGACGTGAAAGAGATGAAAGAGATCGAGCATTAACCAATCGCAGGCGAAAAAAAAGCACCGCAAGTTGGCGGTGCTACATTAATCACTATGGACAGACAGGGTAAATGTACAGGAAGTGAAAAATTGGTAGCGTTGCTACCGTGGTCTGAATCGCAGACCAATTGCAAACACAACAACACAACATCACAACCGTAAGCCAAAAGCCCTTCAGAACACGCATTCCGAAAAAAGCTCTTCGTTCCGGCTCAGGAAGTGCCGCCACTATAGGTATTTGCTGGTAGTTCCTCAACGGACAAATTATAATGGCTCAGATAAAAAAAACTAATAGGTTAAACGTTGTTTCCTATTTGTTAAATTCCTTTAACATCTAAGCCATATAACCATGTCAAAGCGATTGCCCCCCCTCAACGCATTACGTGTTTTTGATGCAGCAGCACGTCACCTGAGCTTCACCCGCGCAGCCGATGAGCTTTTTGTGACACAGGCCGCAGTAAGTCACCAAATCAAGTCTCTGGAGGATTTTCTGGGCCTTAAGCTGTTTCGTCGACGCAACCGCTCGTTGCTGTTGACCGAAGAGGGGCAGAGCTATTTTCAGGATATTAAAGAGATTTTTTCGCAGCTTACTGAAGCCACGCGTAAGCTACAGGCCCGCAGTGCAAAAGGTGCTCTGACTGTTAGTTTATTGCCCAGTTTTGCCATTCAGTGGCTGGTGCCAAGACTCTCAAGCTTTAACTCAGCTTATCCGGGGATAGACGTTCGAATCCAGGCCGTGGATCGTCAGGAAGACAAGCTGGCCGATGACGTGGACGTCGCGATTTTTTATGGGCGCGGTAACTGGCCGGGCTTGCGTGTTGAGAAATTATACGCAGAATATCTCCTGCCGGTCTGTTCCCCTCTGCTGTTAACGGGCGACAAAGCGCTGAAGTCTCCCGCTGACCTGGCGCAGCATACGCTTTTGCATGATGCCTCTCGACGCGACTGGCAAACTTATACCCGTCAATTAGGTCTTACACATATAAACGTGCAGCAGGGACCCATCTTTAGCCACAGTGCGATGGTGTTACAGGCTGCCATTCACGGGCAAGGTGTGGCGTTGGCGAACAACGTCATGGCGCAGTCCGAAATAGAGGCAGGTCGCCTGGTCTGCCCTTTTAATGATGTACTGGTCAGCAAGAATGCGTTTTATCTGGTTTGTCATGACAGTCAGGCAGAACTGGGTAAAATAGCCGCCTTCCGGCAGTGGATACTGGCGAAAGCGGCAAGCGAGCAAGAAAAATTCCGCTTCAGGTATGAACAATAACGTTTGTGTGCCGGGCACGCATCAATTCAGGACTTAAACATGACCAGCCGATTCATGCTGATTTTTGCCGCGGTGAGTGGCTTTATTTTTGTTGCACTGGGCGCCTTTGGCGCACATGTCTTAAGCAAGTCGTTGGGCGCTGTAGAGATGGGCTGGATCCAGACCGGCCTTGAATATCAGGCGTTCCATACGCTGGCAATCTTTGGGCTGGCGGTGGCGATGCAGCGCCGTATCAGCATCTGGTTTTACTGGAGCAGCGTCTTTCTGGCGCTGGGTACGGTGCTTTTCAGCGGCAGCCTTTACTGTCTGGCACTTTCGCATTTACGCCTGTGGGCGTTTGTTACACCTGTCGGTGGCGTCAGCTTCCTGGCGGGTTGGGTATTAATGTTTATCGGAGCTATCCGTCTGAAACGCAAGGGCGTTGTTCATGAATAAGGTTGTTTTATATTGTCGCCCGGGGTTTGAGAAAGAGTGCGCCGCGGAAATTACCGATAAAGCGGCGAAGCGCGAAATCTTCGGCTTTGCCCGCGTAAAAGAAAACGCGGGCTATGTGGTATTCGAATGCTATCAGCCTGAAGATGCGGATAAGCTGGCGCGCGAGCTGCCGTTCAGCTCGCTGATTTTTGCGCGCCAGATGTTTGTCGCGGGTGAGCTGCTCAAAGACCTTCCCCCTGAAGACCGCATCACGCCAATCGTGGGCATGCTGCAGGGCGTGGTGGAGAAGGGCGGCGATCTGCGCGTTGAAGTGGCGGATACCAACGAAAGTAAAGAGCTGATGAAGTTCTGCCGTAAGTTCACCGTTCCGCTGCGCGCGGCGCTGCGTGAGGCGGGCGTGCTGACGAACTACGAAACGCCGAAGCGTCCGGTGGTGCATATCTTCTTTATTGCACCGGGCTGCTGCTATACGGGCTACTCGTACACCACCAACAACTCTCCTTTCTTTATGGGCATTCCGCGTTTGCGCTTCCCGGCCGATGCGCCAAGCCGTTCTACGCTGAAGCTGGAAGAGGCGTTCCACGTCTTTATCCCGGCGGATGAGTGGGATGAGCGTCTGGCAAACGGCATGTACGCTGTCGATCTCGGCGCGTGCCCGGGCGGCTGGACCTATCAGCTGGTGAAACGCAACATGTGGGTATCGTCCGTTGATAACGGCCCAATGGCGCAAAGCCTGATGGACACCGGACAGGTCACCTGGCTGCGTGAAGACGGTTTCCGCTATCGCCCGAACCGCAACAACATCTCATGGATGGTGTGCGACATGGTTGAGAAACCGGCGAAAGTGGCCGCGCTGATGGCCTCCTGGCTGGTGAACGGCTGGTGTCGCGAGACCATTTTCAACCTCAAGCTGCCGATGAAAAAGCGCTATGAGGAGGTGTCTCAGAACCTGGCCTACATTCAGGAGCAACTGGACGAGCACGGGATTAACGTGGAGATCCAGGCGCGTCAGCTGTATCACGACCGCGAAGAGGTGACGGTGCATATTCGTCGCTGGTGGGCGGCCGTAGGCGGGCGTCGCGACGAGCGATAGCACGTACTTTGTTTTGCCCGGTGGCGCTGCGCTTACCGGGCCTACAAAAACCCTGTAGTCGTTTTAACGTTCTAAGCGCAACTGCTGTAAATTCCCGTCCAGCTGTAAATCCGTCTGTAGCGTTGCGATTTCCCGGCAGATAAACGCCTTCTCTTTATGCGCCTCCAGCTTCTTGCGCCATTTTTCTGGCACCTCGTCCAGACGGGCGTAAATGCCCTCCAGACTCTGAAAATCGGTCAGCAACTGCGCGGCGCTCTTCGGCCCAATACCGGCCACGCCCGGAACTTTAGAGCTGCTGATGCCTGCCAGGCCCCAGTAATCCGGCAATTGCTCAGGCGATACGCCAAACTCGCTGGCAATGAACGGCGCGTCCAGCCAGCGTTTTTGAAAATAGTCGCGAATGCGAATAGTCGGGGAGAGCAGCTGGCAGTAGCCTTTATCCGTTGAAACGATCGTGGCCTGATGCCCGGCACTCGCCACCTTTACGGCCAGGGTGGCCGCGAGATCGTCGGCTTCATTTCCCTGTGCGCCCCAGCAGGGGACGCCCCGCTGTTCAAATGCGGCGCGCAGCATGGGTAATTCGGCGTGAAGATCGTCCGGCATCGGTGCGCGTCCGGCTTTGTAGTCGGGCAGACGCTGGTGCCGCCAGCCCGTATTGCGGGCTTCGTCATCAAAAACCGCGACCGCATGGGTGGGTTCACTGTGGCGGATAAGCTGTTCCAGCGCGTGCAGGCAGGTGTCTTTACAAGGCGTCCCCTGTACCGCATGGATACGGCGAATCAGGTTAAGTGCATCGACGATAAGTAAATGAACGGCCACAGATAATCTCCCTTCTATCTAATGCGTGAAGGGTAACACTGTCAGCAGCATGAAACTATGAATGGTGGGGAAAACAGGAAGAAGCCTCGCAAAACGAGGCTTCCTGAGAGGCTTAATCGCAGGTTACGATCTTCATCGCCAGGCCGCCGCGAGAGGTTTCGCGGTATTTGGCGTTCATATCTTTACCGGTTTCGTACATGGTCTCGATAACCTTATCGAGACAGACGCGAGGTTCGCTGGTGCGGCGCAGCGCCATACGCGCCGCGTTTACCGCCTTCACGGAGGCAATCGCGTTACGCTCGATGCACGGAACCTGTACCTGTCCGGCAACCGGATCGCAGGTCAGCCCCAGGTTGTGTTCCATGCCGATTTCCGCAGCGATGCACACCTGCGTCGGGCTTGCGCCCAACAGCTCCGCCAGACCTGCCGCCGCCATGGAGCACGCCACGCCGACTTCACCCTGACAGCCCACTTCCGCACCAGAAATGGAGGCGTTCATCTTATACAGCGAACCAATCGCACTGGCCACCAGCAGGTAGCGTGCCAGCGAGTTCGCGTTCACTTCACGGATAAACTTGTCGTAGTACGCCAGTACGGCCGGAACGATGCCGCAGGCACCGTTGGTTGGCGCGGTGACCACACGGCCCCCTGCGGCGTTTTCTTCGTTTACCGCCAGGGCGAACATGTTGATCCAGTCCACCACGGCCATCGGGTCCGTTGTCGTTTTGTCGGTGCTCACCAGCATACGGCGCAGCGCTGCCGCACGACGCGGTACGCGAAGCTTGCCCGGCAGAACGCCTTCGGTGGTGATCCCGCGCTCAATACCGCCGCGCATCACTTCCCAGACGTTAGCGAAGTGCTGTTCCAGCTCCTCTTTGCTGTGCAGCGCCAGCTCGTTTTTCATCATCAGACCGGAGAGGGAAAGTCCCGTCTCCTGGCAGTGGCGCTGGAGGTCTGCCGCCGTTTTGTACGGATACGGCACCTCGACAGAAGAGGTACTGGTTTGACCAAAGTGGTCTTCGTCGACGATAAAACCGCCGCCGATAGAGTAGTAAGTCTGGCTGTATACCGCTTTGTCGCCGGCCAGCGCGGTAATGCGCATGCCGTTTTCGTGTAGCGACAGGTTGTCCGCATGGAAATTCATGCAATGGTCAACCGGGAATTCAACCTCATGCTCGCCGTTCGCCAGCAGCAGGCGCCCGTGGGTGTTCACGTCCTGGATAAAGCCAGGGATCGCATCAATATCAACGGTATCCGGCAGGTTTCCCGCCAGGCCCATGATAATGGCGATATCGGTGTGGTGGCCTTTCCCGGTCAGGGAAAGTGAGCCGTATACATCGACAACCACGCGGGTGATGTCGTGCAGGATGCCGCGTGCAATCAAGTCATCCGTGAACTGCTTACCGGCTTTCATCGGTCCGACGGTGTGAGAGCTGGAAGGACCAATACCGATTTTGAAGATATCGAATACGCTAATCATGATGCGTCCATTGCTTTCAGTCAGAGAGGAGGGAGTGCGCCGTCCGGGGACGGCGCGGGTGAGAATCAGAACATGGTGTACAGGGAGTAGAAGATCGCAGAGATAGCGATAAGCCCCATGATAACCACAAAGACGTTGCTGACATGACCGCTGTACTTACGCATAGCCGGGACTTTCTGAATCGCGTACATCGGCATCAGGAACAGAATCATCGCGATGACCGGGCCGCCCAGGGTTTCAATCATGCCCAGGATGCTTGGGTTCAGCGTCGCTACCGCCCAGGTGGTGAGCAGCATGAACAGTGCAGTGATTTTGTTCAGCTTGTTGATTTCAATGCTCTTGCCTTTACCGCGCAGAGATTTGATCACCATACCGTTGAAGCCTTCACGTGCGCCGAGGTAGTGGCCCAGGAAGGATTTGGTGATGGCGATCATCGCGATGATCGGTGCCATCCACGCAATCAGCGGTGCGTTAAAGTGGTTCGCCAGGTAAGACAGAATTGAGATGTTCTGCTCTTTCGCTGCCGCCAGGTCCGCCGGGGAGAGGCTCAGTACGCAGCTGAAGACGAAGAACATAACGGTCAGCACCATCATGATGTGAGCGCGTGCCAGGATGCTGGAGCACTTCTTCTCTGCGCCATTACCGTACTCTTCACGTTTCGCCACGGCGAAAGAGGAGATGATTGGGGAGTGGTTGAAGGAGAAGACCATTACCGGGATCGCCAGCCACAGGGTCATCAGCAGGCCGTTACCGGTCGCAGACGCGCTGCTCAGGGACAGGGTTTCCAGCGCTGCGCCGTTCCACTGTGGGATCAGGTAGCAGGCCAGCAGCATCAGTGCGGCCACAAACGGGAACACCAGCACGCTCATCGCTTTCACAATCATCTGCTCGCCGAAGCGCACGATGGTCATCATGCCGACAATCAGGATCAGAGACAGGATGGCACGCGGTGGCGGCGTCATGTGCAGCTGGTGCAGCATGAAGCTTTCAACGGTGTTGGTGATCGCCACGCTGTAGACCAGCAGGATAGGGTAAATCGCGAAGAAGTAGAGCAGGGTAATCAGTTTACCTGCGCCCACGCCGAAATGCTCTTCAACCACTTCAGTGATGTCTTCGCCCGGGTTTTTACCGGACAGCACGAAGCGGGTCAGACCGCGGTGTGCAAAGAAGGTCATCGGGAAAGCAATGATAGCCATAATGATCAGCGGAATCAGACCGCCGACGCCTGCGTTGATAGGAAGGAACAGTACACCAGCGCCGATTGCCGTGCCGTAAAGGCCAAGCATCCACATGGTATCCGTTTTGCGCCAACCACTTCGGGATTCAATCGAAGCAACGGTGCTGGTTTGAGTGGTTTCCATCTGTATCTCCTGGAGGAAGCAAATTGTCAGGTTTTTAGTCAAATCCGATGAAAAAGTGCCTGACGGTAATATGAAATTCGTTCAGTGACGGTTTTTTAATAATTTTCGCCCGTAACTATTGGCGGGCGGAAAGATACATTCTCGTTATGAATCTATCAGTGATCGCGATCCCAAATGCAATAATCCACTTATGATGTGGGCATCTTTAGACCATTTATCTGTTAAAAAAACATCAAAGAGAATTTACGCGCGCGAAGGCTACCACCAACGACATGTGCGCTGAAAGACTGGCCCTTGATATAGGTGTCTTTCGCTGTAAAGAAATGGGTTTTTAGTATTTTCTGGCAGGTAATTTGGATTAAGGCTGATAATTTACGGTTGAAAAATACAGGTAATCGTTTGCGTTTGTGGCAATTTTGTAAAAGATATAAGTGATGCCTATGAATTACATCAGGAATAAAAAAAGCCGGAACGCGCGACAGGGCGACCCGGCTTTGATGAGATGCCGCTAAGCGTTATGTGCAGATTTCGTAGCAAGGAATATAGGCGGAGCCCGGCAGCTTCATGCGGTGCTGGGCGACAAAGCCCTGCAGCATGTCATCCATGCGGCGCATCATCTCCGGGTCGCCGTGGATCTTGTACGGACCGTACTGCTCAATGGCGCGGATACCGACCTCTTTGACGTTGCCCGCCACAATCCCGGAGAAGGCGCGACGCAGATCGGCGGCCAGGACTTCCACCGGCTGATCCGGGTAGAGTTTCAGGTTCGCCATGTTCTCGTGTGAAGGCTCGAACGGGATCTGCAGATCCGGCGCAATGCGGATTGACCAGTTAAAGCTGTAGGCATCCCCGGTATCGCGACGGTTTTCTTTCACCAGCGGCATCGCTTTTTTCATCTGACGCGCCACTTCCGCAGCATCGTCGATGATGATGCGATAGTGACGACGCGCGGCTTCACCCAGCGTGTGTACGATAAACTCGTCCAGCACGCGGAAGTAGTCGGCGCTCTCTTTTGGTCCGGTCAGGATCAGCGGCAGAACCTGATCTTTGTTGGCCGGGTTCATCAGAATACCCAGCAGATAGAGCAGCTCTTCCGCTGTCCCCACGCCGCCCGGGAAGATGATGATGCCGTGGGCGATACGAACAAACGCCTCAAGACGTTTTTCGATATCCGGCATGATAATCAGCTCGTTAACCAGCGGGTTAGGTGGCTCAGCGGCGATGATGGACGGCTCGGTCATGCCGATAAACCGTCCCTCTTTGTAGCGCTGCTGCGCGTGACCCACTGCGGCACCTTTCATTGGCGCTTCCATCGCACCCGGACCACATCCGGTACAGATATTCAGCTCGCGCAGGCCAAGCTGGGTGCCCACCCGACGCGCATAAAGGTATTCGGTTTCGTTAATGGAGTGGCCGCCCCAGCAGACGACCATGTTCGGCGCTTCACCCACGTGCAGGGCACGGGCGTTGCGCATAATAGAGAACACCAGGTTGGTGATATGGACCGAGCTTTCCAGGTCGAGATGCTGGAAACGGCCTGCGTTGTGGATCTGCCCGTTAACAAACAGGATGTCACGCAGCACGGCAAACAGGTTAGCCTGAAGTGAACGGATGATGCGTCCGTCGACGAATGCCTCTTCCGGCGGGTTGATGACTTCAAGCTTCACACCGCGCTCGCGGCGCAGCACGTTGATATCAAAGCTTTCGAAGCGGGACAGCAGTTCTTTACTGTTATCTGTCAGGCTTCCGGAGTTCAGAACGGCAAGTGAACAGTTACGAAACAGTTGATAAAGATCGCTGCTGGCCGTGCGTTTAAGCATGTCCACTTCCAGCTGCGACAACATATCCATTGAGCCAAGCGGGCTAATATGTGTAATCAAGTGAGCTCCTTACGGGACGATTATCGTCTTTCCCTGTTGATTACAATAGCCCTGCCGCGTGACGTTTCACAACCTAAAGCGCGGAAGATACCGCGCATATTGTGAAAATATTTATATTACTGACGCACCAGCCGGCCCGTCGCAGGCACAAAATCGGTGTTGGTACGCCACGGGTTGATGTCCAGGCCGCCGCGGCGGGTGTAGCGCGCGTAAACGCTCAATTTTTCCGGCTGGCAGAAGCGTTGGATATCGCTAAAGATGCGCTCCACGCACTGCTCGTGGAATTCATTGTGATGGCGGAACGACACCAGATAGCGCAGCAGCTTTTCCCGATCAATTTTCGGGCCGCGATACTGGATCTGCACCGAGCCCCAGTCCGGCTGGTGGGTAATCAGGCAGTTGGATTTCAGCAGATGGCTCACCAGCGTCTCTTCAACCACCTTGCCGCTCGCCGCGTTTTCGAGGTAATCGGCGCTGAATTCATAATTCTCCACCTCGATATCCTGATCGTCGATGCAGGTCCCGTTGAAGTGGGCGACTGGCTGGCCTTCCAGTTCGTGCAGGCGATACAGTGATACGCTCACCTTTCCCTGCGCGCAGGCGCTTAAATCACGTTCCAGGGTGTGCTGAACGTCGTCCCAGCTGTTGAATTTGGTCTGGTTAAAACTGTTGAGATAGAGCTTAAAGCTTTTGGACTCGACGAGATTCACGCTGGCATAGTCCAGCTCAACGTGTCCCACCGCCACCTGCGGCAGGCCGCGCGCGTTGAGCCACGAGAGTTCGTACAGCGTCCAGATATCGCCACCCACGAACGGCAGCGCGTCCGCGTGCAGTCCCAGAGGATCGCGGTTCAGGCTACGCGGCACGCCCTGCAGCAGGCTTGCATCGTAGGTATCGCGGTAATCGGTCGATTTACCCAGCGTTAAGCCGGTTAACGCCTGATGATTTTCGTAAGACATGTTTCATAGCCACTTTACAGGTACACTTATGGCCTGAGTTTATCCTGTCTGACAAGAAGAGAGAAATCGGTGGACATCGAAACTGCAAATGCCCTCACTACCTTCACGACCCGCTACTGCGACGCATGGCATGAAAAGCAGGGCACGTGGCCGCAAAGTGCTGATTTATATGGCGTCCCTTCGCCGTGCATTATCTCTTCGCTTGAGGATTACGTGATCTGGCAGCCGAAGCCGAATAACGGCGAGCAGAATGTAAATGCGGTTGAACGGGCAATGGACATTGTGGTACAACCAGCGGTTCATGCGTTTTATGCCACGCAGTTTGCAGGGGATATGCCCGCGCGCTTTGCGGACATGACGCTGACGCTGTTGCAGACCTGGAGCGAAGACGATCTGCAGCGTGTTCAGGAAAACCTGATTGGTCATCTGGTCACGCAAAAGCGCCTTAAGCTTTCTCCGACGCTCTTTATTGCCACGCTGGACAGCGAATTGGACGTTATCTCCGTCTGTAACCTGTCAGGCGAAGTGATTAAAGAGACTATCGGTACCCGCAATCGCGAGACTCTCGCCCCTTCTCTTGCGGATTTCCTCACCCGACTTGAGCCCTTTCTGTAATCCATGCTGCTACAGCGCGTGTGAGAGATCTCTTACAAGGTTTGTGAGAGATCGCTGGAACATTCAGTATTACCTCATTAAATTCAGATTAATATCACTCTATTTTTCAACGAATTAGTTGTTCCTCCTATTATTTTTAGGGAGTCCCCGCGTCTTACAACGCTGGCTGAGTGGGTTGTAAGACGAAGCGGAATAGCGGATTCTATCTCCGTCGACAGGAAGCCGACACGAGAAACGAACATCAGGATGATGGCGTTTCTCACACAGGACTCGTCAGGATGGCGCAGCAGGAAGGCTTCTGGATGAAGCGAAGTGGATAACGCAGGATGCGTAAGGGACACCTCCAGGAAGGAGAACGAGAGCCGGTCAGGATGGTCGGTGGGTCAGGAAGGCCAGGACGTTTCAGGATGAAACAAACACGTCAGGAAGAGGTGTGCAGGATGCGAAAGGTAGACGGATGACCAGGCCTTCGGGCTTCAGGAAAAGTTGTCACGGATGAGCAGGGAGCACGAATTGTAGCTGGAATGCTGCGGAACGAACCGGGAGCACTGTTTTTACAGTGCTCCCTTTTTTTATTTCTGCCTTTCGCAATGCTATGCTGCGCGCCGTTCACATTTTAGTTGAGGTTACTATGACGCAACACGATAGCGTTCGTGCTCAGTTGCACGCCATCGAAGCCCTTTTGCGCCAACATCAGCTGTGGCAGGAGACCGCGCCGCAGCCAGAAGCGTTCGCCAGCACCCAGCCTTTCTGCCTGGATACTCTGGCGCCTTTCGAGTGGCTGCAGTGGGTGTTAATTCCGCGTATGCACGCCCTGCTTGAGGGGGGGCACCCCTTACCGCAGGCGTTTGCTGTCTCTCCCTATTATGAAATGGCGCTCGACGCGACGCACCCTGCGCGCGACGTCATGCTGGTCGAACTGGAAAAGCTGGATGCCTTGTTTGCCGGTGAAGAGGCATGACGCTTGAGATCCTCTATCAGGACGAGTGGCTGGTGGCGGTGAATAAACCGTCAGGCTGGCTGGTGCACCGCAGCTGGCTGGATCGCGACGAGAAAGTGGTGGTGATGCAGACCGTGCGCGACCAGATTGGTCAGCATGTGTTTACCGCCCACCGCCTCGACAGGCCGACCTCCGGCGTGCTGCTGATGGGGCTTTCCAGCGAAGCTGGCCGACTGCTGGCGCAGCAGTTCGAACAGCACCAGATCCAGAAGCGCTACCACGCGGTCGTGCGTGGCTGGCTGACCGAGTCTGCCACCCTGGACTACCCGCTGGTGGAGGAACTGGACAAAATCGCCGATAAATTTGCCCGGGATGACAAAGGTCCGCAGCCCGCCGTGACGGATTATCGCGGCATGGCGACGACGGAAATGCCGGTGGCCACCAGCAAATTTCCGACCACACGCTACAGCCTGGTTGAGCTTCTGCCCAAAACCGGGCGTAAGCACCAGCTGCGACGCCATCTTGCGCATCTGCGCCACCCGATTATTGGCGACAGCAAACACGGTGATTTGCGCCAGAACCGCAGCGCGGCCGAACACTTTGGCTGCCATCGTCTGATGTTACACGCAAGCGAGCTCAGCCTGATGCACCCGTTTACCGGCGAGCCGCTGACTCTCCGCGCGGGGCTGGACGACGTCTGGATGCAGGCGCTGTCACAGTTTGGCTGGCTGGGACAACTCCCCGAAAATGAAAGGGTTGAGTTTGTATCGGGCAACGTTCAGGATGAAGAGTAAGCGTATTCACTATGGGAAAATAGCATGGCTGAAGTAGGCATTTTTGTCGGTACAATGTACGGCAACTCGCTGCTGGTCGCGGAAGAGGCGGAGGCGATTCTGGCAAGCCAGGGTCATAAAGCCACGGTCTATGAAGATCCGGAGCTGGCGGACTGGGAAAAGTATAAAGATAAATACATTCTGGTGGTGACCTCCACCACCGGGCAGGGCGATCTGCCGGACAGCATCGTGCCGCTGTTCCAGGGCATTAAAGACCAGCTTGGCTATCAGCCAGACGTTCGCTACGGCATCATCGCCCTCGGCGACAGCGCTTACGCTAACTTCTGCGGCGGCGGCAAGCAGTTCGATGCGCTGTTGCAGGAGCAGAGCGCCCAGCGCGTCGGCGAGATGCTGCTGATTGATGCGGGTGAGCACCCGGAGCCAGAAAGCGAATCAAACCCGTGGGTGGAGAACTGGGCCTCACTTCTCAAATAACACTCTGCCCGGCGGCGCTTCGCTTGCGCGGGCCTGCGGGTTTTCCAGGCCGGGTCAGGCGTAGCCGCCACCCGGCATTACACTCCGCACCAAACGCCATTTCCGTGAACCACCTTCCACTCCTCTGGGCTTATGCCCTAAACAACCTCCCTCACGCCCTTTAATACTGTGTTTTTGCACGGTGAG
Source organism: Enterobacter cloacae complex sp. 2024EL-00227 (assembly GCF_043945315.1). Classification (NCBI taxonomy): domain Bacteria; kingdom Pseudomonadati; phylum Pseudomonadota; class Gammaproteobacteria; order Enterobacterales; family Enterobacteriaceae; genus Enterobacter; species Enterobacter cloacae complex sp. 2024EL-00227. The sequence goes on along the minus strand of NZ_JBIMQP010000004.1, from coordinate 221,222 downwards.
GTGAAGAGGCACTCCTTCATATACTTTTCCGGTCACGATAAAACGGCTTCAGGCCGTACCAAAACGACAAAAACCAATCTCATTCTGCTTACCCTACCGGTGCTGTACAGAATGAACCAGGCGAAAGCTATGTTTCAGGAGTGCAACAATGAGTTCATTAAGCCACGCAGCGAGCAGCGCTGAAAAGCGCACCAATGCCCGCTACTGGATAGTGGTGATGCTGTTTATCGTCACGTCCTTTAACTATGGTGACCGCGCCACGCTGTCGATTGCCGGCTCGGAAATGGCAAAAGATATCGGCCTTGATCCCGTGGGCATGGGTTACGTTTTCTCCGCCTTCTCGTGGGCCTACGTCATCGGGCAAATTCCTGGCGGCTGGCTGCTCGACCGCTTTGGCTCGAAACGGGTCTACTTCTGGTCCATCTTCATCTGGTCTGCCTTTACTCTGCTGCAGGGCTTCGTCGATATCTTCAGCGGCTTCGGCATTATCGTCGCGCTCTTCACGCTGCGCTTCCTGGTGGGCTTAGCGGAAGCGCCTTCCTTCCCGGGCAACAGCCGCATTGTGGCGGCCTGGTTCCCGGCTCAGGAGAGGGGAACGGCGGTGGCGATTTTCAACTCCGCACAGTACTTCGCGACGGTGATCTTTGCGCCCATTATGGGCTGGCTAACCCATGAGGTGGGCTGGTCGCACGTGTTCTTCTTTATGGGCGGACTCGGGATCGTCATTAGCTTTATCTGGCTGAAAGTGATCCACGAACCCAACCAGCACCCTGGCGTAAACAAAAAAGAGCTGGAGTACATCGCTGAAGGCGGCGCGCTGATCAACATGGATCAGAAATCCTCGACGGCGAAAGTCCCGTTCAGCCAGAAATGGGCGCAGATCAGGCAGCTTGTCGGATCGCGCATGATGATCGGGATCTATCTGGGCCAGTACTGTATCAACGCCTTGACCTACTTTTTCATCACCTGGTTCCCGGTGTACCTCGTGCAGGCACGCGGCATGTCGATTCTGAAAGCGGGGTTTGTTGCCTCGGTCCCGGCCATCTGTGGCTTCGTGGGGGGCGTGCTCGGCGGGGTGATTTCCGACTGGCTGATGCGCCGCACGGGTTCACTGAACATCGCGCGTAAAACGCCCATCGTGCTCGGCATGCTGCTCTCCATGACCATGGTGTTCTGTAACTACGTCAATGCCGAGTGGATGATTATCGGCTTTATGGCGATGGCCTTCTTCGGCAAAGGCATTGGCGCGCTGGGCTGGGCGGTGATGGCGGATACGGCCCCGAAAGAGATCAGCGGCCTGAGCGGCGGTCTGTTCAACATGTTCGGCAACATCTCCGGGATTGTGACGCCCATCGCTATCGGCTACATCGTCGGCACCACCGGATCGTTTAACGGTGCGCTAATCTACGTGGGTGTGCATGCGCTGGTGGCGGTGCTGAGTTACCTGGTGCTGGTGGGGGATATCAAACGCGTCGAACTTAAACCTGTTGCGGAGCGTGGCTGATGACAACGCAATCGAGCCCAACCATCACTGAGATGAAGGTCATCCCGGTGGCCGGGCAGGACAGCATGCTGCTCAATATTGGCGGTGCGCATAACGCCTGGTTTACCCGTAATATCGTCGTGCTGAAAGACAGCGCAGGAAATACCGGCGTGGGCGAGGCGCCAGGCGGAGAGGTGATTTACCAGACGCTGGTCGATGCCATTCCGCAGGTCGTGGGGCAGGAGATTGCCCGCCTGAACAAGGTGGTTCAGCGGGTGCATAAGGGCAATCAGTCGGCAGACTTTGAGACATTCGGAAAAGGTGCCTGGACGTTTGAACTGCGCGTCAACGCGGTCGCTGCCCTGGAAGCGGCTCTGCTTGATTTACTGGGGAAGGCGCTCAATGTCCCGGTCTGCGAACTGCTGGGGCCCGGCAAACAGCGCGATGCAGTCACCGTGCTGGGCTATCTGTTCTACGTTGGCGATCGCAATAAAACCGATCTCCCCTATCTGGCCCGAACCGCGGGCGACCACGACTGGTATCAGTTACGCCACCAGGAAGCGCTCTCCAGCGACGCGGTGGTGCGGCTGGCCGAGGCGGCGCAGGATCGCTACGGCTTTAAGGATTTCAAGCTGAAGGGCGGCGTGCTGCCCGGCGAGCAGGAGATTGAAACGGTCCGGGCGCTGAAAAAACGCTTTGCGGATGCTCGGATCACCGTCGATCCCAACGGCGCATGGCTGCTGGATGAAGCGATTAGCCTGTGCAAAGGGCTGGGCGATGTCCTGACCTATGCGGAAGACCCCTGCGGCGCGGAACAGGGCTTTTCGGGCCGCGAAGTGATGGCCGAGTTCCGTCGTGCTACCGGACTGCCGGTGGCGACCAATATGATCGCCACCAACTGGCGCGAAATGGGCCATGCGGTGATGCTCAACGCCGTCGACATTCCGCTGGCGGACCCGCACTTCTGGACGCTCTCAGGCGCGGTCCGCGTGGCGCAGCTGTGCGATGACTGGGGACTCACCTGGGGCTGTCATTCGAACAATCACTTTGATATTTCGCTGGCGATGTTTACCCACGTTGGCGCCGCTGCGCCGGGTAACCCGACCGCCATCGACACGCACTGGATTTGGCAGGAAGGCGAAGCCCGCCTGACGAAAAATCCGCTGGAAATCATCAATGGCAAGATTGCCGTACCGGATGCGCCGGGCCTGGGCGTGGAGCTGGACTGGGATCGGATCCATAAAGCCCATGAGGCGTATAAAAAATTGCCGGGCGGCGCGCGTAACGATGCGGGCCCGATGCAGTACCTTATTCCCGGCTGGACATTTGACCGTAAGCGCCCTGTTTTCGGACGTCACTGATAAAAGGATTACACGATGAGTACTTTTACGACCCCTGTCGTCACCGCCATGCAGATCGTTCCGGTTGCGGGCCATGACAGCATGCTGATGAATCTGAGCGGCGCGCACGCGCCGTTCTTCACGCGCAACATTGTCATTATCAAAGACAATGCCGGCCATACCGGCGTGGGTGAAATTCCGGGCGGGGAGAAGATCCGCAAAACGCTGGAGGACGCCATTCCGCTGGTGGTGGGCAAAACGCTGGGTGAGTACAAAAATGTCCTTAACACCGTGCGTAACACCTTTGCCGATCGCGATGCCGGGGGCCGGGGTCTGCAGACCTTCGATCTGCGCACCACTATCCACGTGGTGACAGGCATTGAAGCCGCGATGCTGGATCTGCTGGGCCAGCATCTGGGCGTTAACGTTGCGTCGCTGCTGGGCGAGGGGCAGCAGCGCAGCGAAGTGGAAATGCTGGGCTATCTGTTCTTTGTCGGCGACCGCAAGCTGACGCCACTGCCGTATCAGAGCCAGCCGGATGAACAATGCGACTGGTACCGGCTTCGCCACGACGAGGCAATGACCCCGGATGCGGTGGTGCGCCTGGCAGAAGCGGCATACGAAAAATATGGCTTCAACGATTTCAAACTGAAGGGCGGCGTGCTGGCCGGGGAAGAAGAGGCGGAAGCCGTCACCGCGCTGGCAAAACGTTTCCCGCAGGCGCGCGTGACGCTCGATCCGAACGGGGCCTGGTCCCTTGATGAAGCGATTGCGATCGGCAAGCAGCTGAAAGGCGTGCTGGCCTACGCGGAGGACCCGTGCGGGGCTGAGCAAGGCTTCTCTGGCCGTGAAGTGATGGCGGAATTCCGTCGCGCTACGGGGCTGCCGACCGCGACCAATATGATTGCGACCGACTGGCGTCAGATGGGACACACCTTATCCCTCCAGTCAGTCGATATTCCGCTGGCCGACCCGCACTTCTGGACGATGCAGGGTTCGGTGCGCGTGGCGCAGATGTGCCATGAGTTTGGCCTGACCTGGGGTTCGCACTCCAACAACCACTTCGATATCTCGCTGGCGATGTTCACGCACGTCGCCGCCGCTGCGCCGGGCTCGATCACTGCTATCGACACCCACTGGATCTGGCAGGAAGGTAATCAGCGTCTTACTAAGCAGCCGTTTGAGATCAAAGGTGGCATGGTGCAGGTGCCTTCCACGCCGGGGCTGGGGGTTGAGCTGGATATGGATCAGGTCATGAAGGCCCATGAGCTGTATCAGAAACACGGTCTGGGCGCGCGCGACGATGCGATGGCGATGCAGTATCTCATCCCTGACTGGACATTCGACAATAAACGCCCGTGCATGGTACGATAAACGCATTGGGACCGCTCCCATGAGCGGTCTTTTACGTGGTGTATGCTTAACGTAACGACTATGCGTAAGGATGGCTTATGAAAATTGTTATCGCACCGGACTCGTATAAGGAAAGTTTGAGTGCGCTTGAGGTTGCGACAGCGATAGAACGTGGTTTTCGCGAGATCTTTCCCGAGGCGGTTTACGTGAAGCTGCCGGTCGCGGACGGTGGCGAAGGGACGGTTGAGGCGATGATCGCGGCAACGCAGGGAAGCATGGTACATGTTCCGGTGACCGGCCCGCTGGGCGAGCGCGTGGAGGGGTTTTATGGCTTGTCCGGTGATAAGCAGAGCGCCTTTATTGAAATGGCGGCGGCAAGCGGCCTGGAGCGGGTTGCGCCTTCGCAGCGTAATCCGCTGAAAACCACCTCCTGGGGCACGGGCGAACTGATTCGTCACGCGCTGGATGCGGGCGTTAAGCATATTATTATTGGCATTGGCGGCAGCGCTACCAATGACGGCGGTGCAGGGATGGTGCAGGCGCTGGGGGCGAAGCTGCTGGACGACAATGAACAGCCTCTTGGGCAGGGCGGGGGCGAGCTGAGAAAACTCGCGCGTATCGACCTGAGCGGGCTGGACAAGCGTCTGGTGGAATGCCGGATTGAGGTGGCCTGCGATGTAACCAATCCGCTTACCGGGAAGGACGGCGCGTCAGCGGTATTCGGCCCGCAGAAGGGCGCCACACCCGAGATGATCGTCACCCTGGACAACGCGCTTGCGCACTATGCAAGCGTGATTGCCCGGGACCTGGATATCGACGTGCTGAACCTTGCTGGCGGCGGCGCGGCGGGGGGCATGGGCGCGGCGCTCTACGCCTTTTGCGGCGCGCAGCTGCGCCAGGGCATTGAGATCGTGACCGATGCGCTACACCTGGCCGATCAGGTGGCCGATGCGGATCTGGTGATCACGGGGGAAGGCCGCATTGACAGCCAGACGATCCACGGCAAAGTCCCGGTGGGGGTGGCGAAGGTGGCGAAACGCTTTAACAAACCCGTTATTGGCATTGCAGGCAGCCTGACGGCGGACGTTGGCGTGGTACACGATCACGGCATTGATGCCGTGTTTAGCGTGATCTACACCATCTGCACGCTGGAAGACGCGCTGGAAAATGCCGGCGAGAACGTCAGGATGGCCGCAAGGAATATCGCGGCGGTGCTGAAAGTGGGGCAGGCATTTTAACTGTGATTGCCGGGTGGCGGCTTCGCCTTACCCGGCCTACGTTAGTGCACCTGTAGGCCCGGCAAGCGGAGCGCCACCGGGCTTTTACCTCAGCTCCCCAACACCTTCATCGCTTCGCGCGTCACGTTATCCATTTCATCCAGCAGCTCCAGGAACTCCGGTTCAAGCTCCGATTCCGGCGTGCCCGCACGCAACTGCTGCTCCAGCAACTGGCAGAGGTTTTTCAGCCGCGGTACGCCGCTGTACCCGCAGCTGCCGTGCAGCTTGTGGATTGCGTCCAGCAGATCTTCCGGGTTTTCACCCACCAGTTGCTCTTCCACCTTGTTGCGAATTTCCGGCAGAAACGCGACCAGCATTTGCAGCATGTCGCGGGCCAAATCGGGTTTACCTGCCGCCTGGCGCAGCGCGAGCTGCCAGTCAAAGGTCGCGTTTTGATTGATGCTGATTTCAACCGGTTCGCTGGAAACCGTGTACGTTCCGCCAATATGACCCGGCTTGTAGCGCAACAGCAGGCTATGAAGTTTCTCTTCATCGATGGGCTTTGCCAGATAGTCATTCATCCCGGCGCTCAGCAGCTTCTCCTTCTGGCCCGCCATCGCGTGCGCGGTGACAGCAATAACCGGCGTTTGCTGCTGATGCGGCAGCTGGTGGATCAGCTCGCACGCCCGGATGCCGTCCATGCCCGGCATCTGAATATCCATCAGGATTAAATCGAACTGCATCTGCTTAGCCTGTTCAACCGCCTGCGCGCCGCTGGTGCACAGCTCCACATGCTGAACCTGGTCCTCAAGCAATGCGCCAATGAGCTTCAGGTTGGCCGGATTATCATCCACTGCCATCACGCTCATCGGCAATTTTTGCTCATCGTTAATCAGCGGAAGGGCATGCTGGCTAAGACGGCAATATTCCGTGAGGGCTGGCAGCAAACGGGTTGCGGTCAGTGGTTTCAAAAGGCACGCGGCCGCGCCGTCGTTTTTCAGTTCTTCCGCGTTGAGCTGCCCATGGCACGGCAGCGCCAGCAGCAGGTAGTCGGTCATCGACGCGGCTTTCGCCAGGCGCTCCTGCTGCATGGTCAACTCGCCGGTGAAGGTGACCGGAATGCCCATCAGCAGAATATCGTAATGCTCTACGGCAAGCGCCGAGAAGGTGGGGCTGTAGACCACCTCCAGCGGCGTGGTGCTTAAGATGTCGAGCGTACACTGCGCCGCCGCAGCGTTAGGCTCAACGTAGGCCAGACGCTTGCCTTTCAGGCAGTCCGTCACCGGGCCATCGGTCAGCACGTTCGGATTAAGGTCCAGATTAATGTGGAACCAGAAGGTTGAACCGCGGTTTGGCTGGCTGTGGAAAGAGATATCGCCGCCCATCTCGTTCACCAGGCGCTGGGTGATCACCAGCCCCAGACCGGTACCGCCATGACGGCGGGAGATGCTGGCGTCCGCCTGACGGAACGCCTGGAACAGACGCGACTGGTCGCGCTCCGGAATACCGATGCCGGTATCGCGGATCTGGACTTCAATCTGGACCTTATTGCTGCTGATCGAGCGTTTCTCTACCAGGATGTCGATATTACCGCTTTCGGTGAACTTAATGGCATTCCCGACAAGGTTGGTTATGACCTGCTGCAGGCGCAGCGGATCGCCAATAACGTTATCCGGCACGTCGTTTTTAATGTTAAGCGTCAGCTCCAGGCCTTTGTCGTGCGACGAGTGCGCGAGCAGCGTCACCACTTCATCCAGCGTGCTGCGCAGCGGGAAGGGGATACTCTCGAGGATCAGCTTGCCCGCCTCCAGCTTGGAGAAGTCCAACACGTCGTTAATGATCGCCAGCAGGTTGTTGGCCGAGCGTTCAATGGTATGCAGGTGATCCCGCTGAGTGGGGTTGAGCTCGCTTTTCAGGGTCAGACGGGTAAAGCCGATCACGCCATTGAGCGGCGTGCGCAGCTCGTGCGACATATTGGCAAGGAATTCCGATTTAATACGCGCCGCTTCCTGAGCGCGCTTTTTCGCCAGATCCAGCTCAACGTTCTGGATCTCCATCTGCTCCAGCGTTTCGCGCAGGTCGGACGTCGCCTGGTCAACGTTGTGCTGCATCTCTTCGTGATAGGCCGCCAGCGACATCGCCATCGAGTTGATGCCGTTTTTCAGCATGTCCAGCTCGCCCAGCATAAACCCTTCCACACGGCTGTCGAGCTGTCCCCGGCGGATGCGGTCAACCGTGTTAACCATGTTGCGGATGGGACCCGTCACGTCGCGCATCAGGCGCCAGCCGAAGATCAGCGCAATGCCGATGCAGAACAGCATCATCACGCCGGAAATGAAGATCTCTTTGTACTGCTGTAGCCGGACCGACTTGAGATCCAGCTCCAGCGCCACATATCCCAGCATATTATTGCTGGATTTGGCGTCGGACTGCGCAGACTCATCGGGGGAATAGCTTTCCGACACGATCGGCGTGCGCAGGATCATGATATCGCCGCGCCGCAATACGGTGAGGTGGCGCGGGAACGGCGTACCGTCCGGGATCTTCAGTGCTGCCGGATCGAGATGAAAGTTTGAGGTCACAAACAGGCGGTTATGTTCGTCGTAAACGGAAATGGCGCGTACGATATCCGAGTGACGACGGTGGAGTACGCTGATTAACTGCCCAATGGATTCGCGGTTTTGCAGGTTCATGCCGTACTCGCTGGAGACGGCAAGCGGTTCGATAATACTGGCACCTGCATCTTCCAGCTGTCGCTGCAAATCGTTATAGCGGTGCACCACAAAGAAGATACTCAGCAGCAAACCGATGAGAACGGTGGGGGCGAGGATCAAAATCATCATGCGCGCGCGCAGGCTGTAGTTGGTCATGGCGTTCCGTTATGGGACAATTAAGATAATTATGGTTATGTGAGAAAAATCTCGGCGATGGCGCAATTCTACTCTGCAAAGCGACGCGTGACGACGCGTCAAATCATCACTGTTGAGGCCACGGAACTCGATCCGTTTGGCCAGGGAGTGGCACGCCACAATGGTAAGGCTCTGTTTATAACAGGTTTACTGCCAGCAGAACGAGCAGAAATTACGCTAACCGAAGATAAACGCCAGTTTGCGCGCGGGCAGGTTAAGCGTCGCCTCAACGATAGCCCGGAGCGTGTGGCACCCCGCTGTCCCCATTTTGGCGTGTGCGGCGGCTGCCAGCAACAGCATGCGAGCACAGAATTACAGCAAAAAAGCAAAAGCAACGCGCTGGCGCGTCTGCTTAAACATGACGTTAACGAAATTGTTGCCGATGAGCCCTGGGGCTATCGTCGTCGCGCGCGCCTGAGCCTCAGCTATCAGCCAAAAACGGAGCGGCTGGAGATGGGGTTTCGCAAGGCCGGCTCCAGCGACATCGTTGACGTGAAGCAGTGCCCCATTTTGGTGCCCCATCTTGAGGTGTTGCTTCCGGAAGTGCGCATCTGCCTCTCCGGGCTGGACGGCGTACGCCATCTTGGGCACGTCGAACTGGTCATGGCAAACAATGGCCCGCTGATGGTGCTGCGCCATACCGCGCCGTTGTCGAAGAAAGATCGCGAAAAACTGGAACGCTTTTCGCATTCCCACGACCTGGCGCTTTTCCTTGCACCACAAAGCGAGATACTTGAACAGGTTACCGGTGAGGCGCCCTGGTATGCGTCAAACGGGCTACGCTTAACGTTCAGCCCGCGGGATTTCATTCAGGTTAATGATGGCGTTAATCAGCAGATGGTGGCGAAAGCGCTGGCGTGGCTGGACGTTCAGAAAAGCGACCGGGTGCTCGATCTGTTCTGCGGAATGGGCAACTTCACGCTGCCGCTGGCGCGAGAAGCGGCCAGCGTCGTCGGTGTGGAAGGCGTTGAGGCGCTGGTGGCGAAAGGGCAGGAGAACGCGCGGCAGAACGGCTTGCAAAATGTGACATTCTTTCATCAAAATCTTGAGGACGATGTCACCCAACAGCCGTGGGCAAAGCAGGGCTTCGATAAAATTTTGCTCGACCCGGCACGTGCCGGTGCCCCGGGCGTGATGGCACATATTATTAAACTCGCGCCAAAGCGTGTGGTCTATGTTTCCTGTAACCCGGCAACGCTTGCCCGGGACAGCGAGGCACTGCTCAGCGCGGGTTACCAGATTCAGCGTCTGGCAATGCTGGACATGTTCCCGCACACTGGGCATCTGGAATCGATGGTGTTGTTCGAGCACATCTAATTTGTTTGGCTTGTCGACTTCGACAGGCCCTGGTCCCTAAAGGAGAGGACAATGGTTGCGGTAAGAAGTGCACATCTCAATAAAGCTGGGGAGTTTGACCCACAAAAATGGATCGCAAGTCTGGGAATTTCCAGCCAGCAGTCGTGTGAACGCTTAACCGAAACCTGGGCCTATTGTCTGCGCACCACGCAGGGGCATCCCGACGCCGATCTTCTCCTGTGGCGCGGCGTGGAGATGGTTGAAATCCTGTCCATGCTGAACATGGACATCGAAACGCTGCAGGCCGCGCTGCTCTTCCCCCTCGCGGATGCGGACGTGGTCAGCGAAGACGTGCTGCGCGACAGCGTCGGAAAATCCGTCGTCGCGCTGATCCACGGCGTGCGCGATATGGCAGCCATTCGTCAGCTCAAAGCCGCGCATACGGATTCCGTCTCCTCAGAGCAGGTCGATAACGTTCGCCGGATGCTGCTGGCCATGGTGGATGATTTCCGCTGCGTGGTCATCAAGCTGGCCGAGCGTATTGCCCATCTGCGAGAGGTGAAGGATGCGCCGGAAGACGAGCGCGTGCTGGCTGCCAAAGAGTGTACAAACATCTATGCGCCGCTGGCGAACCGGCTGGGGATTGGTCAGCTGAAGTGGGAGCTGGAAGATTACTGCTTCCGCTATCTGCACCCGGCGGAATACAAACGGATTGCCAAACTCCTGCACGAGCGCCGTATCGACCGCGAGCACTATATCGAGGAGTTTGTCGGCGGCCTGCGCCAGGCGATGAAAGAAGAGAACGTACGCGCTGAAGTCTACGGTCGACCAAAGCACATCTACAGCATCTGGCGCAAAATGCAGAAGAAACACCTCGCCTTTGACGAGCTGTTTGACGTGCGCGCCGTGCGTATCGTGGCGGAGCGTCTGCAGGACTGCTACGCCGCGCTGGGGATAGTGCACACGCACTTCCGTCATCTGCCCGATGAGTTCGACGACTATGTCGCCAACCCCAAACCGAACGGCTATCAGTCAATCCATACCGTGGTGCTTGGCCCTGGCGGTAAAACGGTCGAGATTCAGATCCGCACCAAACAGATGCACGAGGACGCCGAGCTGGGCGTTGCCGCGCACTGGAAATACAAAGAAGGCACGTCCGGCGGGGCGCGTTCAGGCCACGAAGACCGCATTGCCTGGCTGCGTAAGCTGATTGCGTGGCAGGAAGAGATGGCCGATTCCGGCGAGATGCTCGACGAAGTGCGCAGCCAGGTCTTTGACGATCGCGTCTACGTCTTTACCCCGAAAGGGGACGTTGTCGACCTGCCGGCCGGCTCTACGCCGCTCGATTTTGCCTACCACATCCATAGCGATGTGGGGCACCGCTGCATCGGGGCGAAAATTGGCGGGCGTATCGTACCGTTCACCTATCAGCTGCAGATGGGCGACCAGATTGAAATCATTACCCAGAAGCAGCCGAACCCGAGCCGGGACTGGCTTAACCCGAACCTGGGGTATGTCACCACCAGCCGCGGGCGCTCGAAGATTCACGCCTGGTTCCGTAAACAGGATCGAGACAAGAATATCCTTGCCGGTCGCCAGATCCTTGACGACGAGCTGGAGCATATCGGGATCAGCCTGAAAGAGGCGGAGAAATTCCTGCTGCCGCGCTACAACTTCAACGAGCTTGATGAGCTGTTAGCGGCGATTGGCGGCGGTGATATTCGTCTGAATCAGATGGTGAACTTCCTGCAGGCGCAGTTCAATAAGCCAAGCGCGGAAGAGCAGGACGCGGCGGCGCTGAAGCAGCTGCAGCAGAAAACCTACGCGCCGCAGCAGCGCAGCAAAGACAACGGCCGCGTGGTGGTCGAAGGTGTCGGTAACCTGATGCACCACATTGCCCGCTGCTGTCAGCCAATTCCAGGCGACGATATCGTCGGCTTTATCACTCAGGGGCGCGGAATTTCGATTCACCGTTCCGACTGCGACCAGCTTGCCGAGCTGCAGTCCCATGCGCCGGAGCGCATCGTGGAAGCGGTCTGGGGCGAGAGCTACTCCGCCGGCTACTCGCTGGTGGTGCGCGTCACTGCCAACGACCGCAGCGGCCTGCTGCGCGACATCACGACCATTCTCGCCAACGAGAAGGTCAACGTGCTGGGCGTCGCCAGCCGCAGCGATACCCGCGAGCAGCTTGCCACCATCGATATGACCATTGAAATCTATAACCTGCAGGTGCTGGGCCGCGTGCTTGGCAAGCTGAACCAGGTGCCGGATGTGATTGACGCGCGTCGTCTGCACGGCGGCTAAACATCCTCTTCCGTAGGCCGGGTAAGGCAACGCCGCCACCCGGCATTTTTTCATCAGGACAGTATTATGACTCAAATCGACCGCCTGCTCGGCATCATGAAACGCCTGCGCGACCCGGAAAACGGCTGCCCGTGGGACAAAGAGCAGACTTTCGCCACCATCGCCCCGTACACCCTTGAAGAGACCTACGAGGTGCTGGACGCGATTTCCCGTGAAGATTTTGACGACCTGCGCGGCGAGCTGGGCGATCTGCTTTTCCAGGTTGTGTTCTACGCGCAGATGGCGCAGGAAGAGGGGCGCTTTAACTTTGACGATATCTGCGCTGCCATCAGCGACAAGCTTGAGCGCCGTCATCCCCATATTTTCGGTGACGCTACCGCAGGAACCAGCACCGAAGTCCTGGCCCGCTGGGAGCAGATCAAAAGCGCCGAGCGGGCAGAAAAATCCCAGCACTCCGCGCTGGACGACATTCCGCTGAGCCTGCCCGCGCTGATGCGCGCGCACAAAATCCAGAAACGCTGCTCCGCCGTGGGGTTTGACTGGACCTCCCTCGGCCCGGTGCTGGATAAAGTGCACGAAGAGATTGACGAGGTGATGCACGAAGCGCAGCAGGCGGTGGTGGATGAAGCAAAGCTTGAGGAAGAGATGGGCGATCTGCTGTTTGCGACCGTCAACCTTTCTCGCCACCTGGGTGTAAAAGCGGAAACGGCGCTGCAAAAAGCCAACCTTAAGTTCGAACGCCGCTTTCGCGAAGTGGAGCGGATTGTCGCCTCGCGAGGCCTGGAAATGAGCGGTATTGACCTCGACGCGATGGAAGAAGTCTGGCAGGAAGTAAAGCGCCAGGAATCTGATCTCTAACGAAATTTTGCGATCAAGCGCAATTTGTGTGATTTTTTAAATGACAAGCGCTTGATTTGCGTCAAAAACATTTACCCAAAAGGGGCTATTTTCTCACTCCTTATGTTTGTCATGGCCTGGAATGGAGACGGAGAATGAAAGTTTGTGGCGCTCGCCGTGTTCGGGTATACTACTTTCCCGTCCTGGTTATTCCATCGTTTCACCCTAACTTCTCAGGTTCAGCATGACAACGAACTATATTTTTGTGACCGGCGGGGTCGTATCCTCTCTGGGTAAAGGCATTGCCGCAGCCTCCCTCGCAGCCATTCTTGAAGCCCGTGGCCTCAATGTGACCATGATGAAACTGGATCCGTATATCAACGTCGATCCTGGCACCATGAGCCCAACCCAACACGGGGAAGTGTTCGTTACTGAAGACGGCGCTGAAACCGATCTGGATCTTGGCCACTACGAGCGTTTCATTCGTACCAAAATGACCCGTCGTAATAACTTCACGACTGGCCGCATCTACTCTGACGTTCTGCGTAAAGAGCGCCGTGGTGACTATCTGGGCGCGACCGTGCAGGTTATCCCACATATCACTAACGCCATCAAAGAGCGTGTCCTTGCCGGTGGCGAAGGGCATGACGTTGTGCTGGTTGAAATCGGCGGTACCGTGGGTGATATCGAATCCCTGCCGTTCCTCGAAGCGATTCGTCAGCTGGCGGTAGACATTGGTCGTGAACACGCGCTGTTCATGCACCTGACGCTGGTGCCTTACATGGCGGCGGCAGGTGAAGTGAAAACCAAACCGACCCAGCACTCTGTTAAAGAGCTGCTCTCTATCGGTATTCAGCCTGACATCCTGGTTTGCCGTTCCGATCGCGCCATTCCGGCGAACGAACGTGCGAAAATTGCATTGTTCTGTAACGTGCCTGAAAAAGCCGTTATTTCAATGAAAGATGTCGATTCCATTTATAAAATCCCGGGCCTGTTGAAATCACAGGGTCTCGACGATTATATTTGTAAACGATTCAGCTTGAACTGTCCGGAAGCTAACCTGTCTGAATGGGAACAGGTTATTTACGAAGAAGCCAACCCGGCAGGCGAAGTGACTATCGGTATGGTCGGCAAGTACATTGAGCTGCCGGATGCCTATAAGTCCGTGATCGAAGCGCTGAAACACGGTGGTCTGAAGAACCGTGTCTCCGTGAACATCAAGCTGATTGATTCGCAGGATGTTGAAACGCGTGGCGTTGAAATCCTGAAAGATCTGGATGCTATCCTTATCCCTGGCGGCTTCGGCTACCGTGGTGTAGAAGGCAAGATCGCCACCGCGCGTTATGCGCGTGAAAACAATATTCCATACCTCGGCATCTGTCTGGGTATGCAGGTTGCGCTGATCGAATTTGCGCGCAACGTAGCGGGAATGGAAAACGCGAACTCTACGGAATTTGTGCCAGACTGTAAGTACCCTGTTGTGGCGCTTATCACTGAATGGCGTGATGAAGACGGTAACGTCGAAGTCCGTACCGAGAAGAGCGATCTGGGTGGCACTATGCGTCTTGGCGCACAGGCCTGCCAGCTGACTGACGATAGCGTGGTTCGCAAGCTGTACGGCGAGCCGGTCATCACCGAGCGCCATCGTCACCGCTATGAAGTCAACAACATGCTGTTGAAACAAATTGAAGCTGCGGGTCTGCGTGTTGCGGGCCGCTCCGGGGATGATCAGTTAGTCGAGATCATCGAAGTGCCAAACCATCCGTGGTTTGTCGCCTGCCAGTTCCACCCGGAATTTACTTCAACGCCACGTGACGGGCATCCGCTGTTTGCAGGCTTTGTGAAGGCCGCCAGCGACTACCAGAAGCGTCAGGCGAAGTAAAAAAAGTTAGAACGGCAACGCGTACCTTTGGTACGCGTTGTTTGTCTGGAGTTTTAGTTTAACTTGTACTGAGGAAAATCTAATGTCCAAAATCGTTAAAGTCATCGGTCGTGAAATCATCGACTCCCGTGGTAACCCGACCGTTGAAGCCGAAGTTCATCTGGAAGGTGGTTTCGTCGGTATGGCAGCTGCTCCATCAGGTGCTTCTACCGGTTCCCGCGAAGCGCTGGAACTGCGTGATGGCGACAAATCCCGTTTCATGGGCAAAGGCGTACTGAAAGCGGTTGGCGCTGTTAACGGTCCTATTGCTCAGGCTATCGTTGGCAAAGATGCCAAAGATCAGGCTGGCATCGACAAGATCATGATCGATCTGGACGGTACTGAAAACAAATCTAACTTCGGTGCGAACGCAATCCTGGCCGTTTCCCTGGCGAACGCCAAAGCGGCTGCGGCGGCTAAAGGTATGCCACTGTTCGAGCACATCGCTGAACTGAACGGCACCCCAGGCAAATACTCCATGCCTGTACCAATGATGAACATCATCAACGGTGGTGAGCACGCAGACAACAACGTTGATATTCAGGAATTCATGATTCAGCCAGTTGGCGCGAAATCCCTGAAAGAAGCAGTACGTATGGGTTCTGAAGTGTTCCACAACCTGGCTAAAGTTCTGAAAGCTAAAGGTATGAACACGGCTGTGGGTGACGAAGGTGGCTACGCGCCAAACCTGGGTTCTAACGCAGAAGCACTGGCTGTTATCGCTGAAGCGGTTAAAGCAGCAGGCTACGAGCTGGGCAAAGACATCACCCTGGCGATGGACTGTGCAGCATCTGAATTCTACAAAGACGGTAAATACGTTCTGGCTGGCGAAGGCAACAAAGCGTTCACCTCCGAAGAGTTCACTCACTTCCTGGAAGACCTGACCAAACAGTACCCAATCGTGTCTATCGAAGACGGTCTGGACGAGTCTGACTGGGCTGGCTTCGCATACCAGACTAAAGTACTGGGCGACAAAATCCAGCTGGTGGGTGACGACCTGTTCGTAACCAACACCAAGATCCTGAAAGAAGGTATCGAGAAAGGCATCGTTAACTCCATCCTGATCAAATTCAACCAGATCGGTTCCCTGACCGAAACGCTGGCTGCGATCAAAATGGCGAAAGACGCTGGCTACACCGCGGTTATCTCTCACCGTTCTGGCGAAACTGAAGACGCGACCATTGCTGACCTGGCTGTGGGTACCGCTGCTGGCCAGATCAAAACGGGTTCTATGAGCCGTTCTGACCGTGTTGCTAAATACAACCAGCTGATTCGTATCGAAGAAGCGCTGGGCGAAAAAGCACCATACAACGGTCGTAAAGAGATCAAAGGCCAGGCATAATCGCTTAAGCCTTAACATGAAAATGCCAGTCGAATGACTGGCATTTTTTTTGGCTATTTAAAATCGACCGCCATTTGCTCCGGAATGGTCAGCCCCCGGGTGGTTTGCACGCAGCGGGCAATATAATCCGTAAACCGGGGTGGCTTCGGCATCCCCATGCTCAGCAGCTTATCGTTGCTGAATCGCACGTTAAGCGTGGCAAACGCACCGTATAACCGCATGGCCCTCAGCATCAGACGTTCGTTGCACGGGCCAAAAATCGTTTTCAGTTCACGGCGCATTCTGACCAGCGTTTCGTAGCTGACCTGCGCGTACTTATCGCCGACGGGTGCTTTCTCCAGCGCCTGCGCCATCGCATTATCAATATCCGCAAAGCGAACGCTGTTCTCTTCTCCGGCCGAAATGTGTACCACTTCCCCCGGACGCGCGTTGCTGTTGAGCAGCATTAACAGCGCGTCGGCACAATAATCCACCGGGACAACGTCGATCCGGTCCTCCATCGAGCACATAAACTTCTGCAGCATCAGGCCCATGCTGAAGACCCAGAAAATACTGCTCGAGGGCGTGCAGCCGTGGCGGGTATGGCCGACAACGATGGATGGACGCGCGATGAGCAGCGGCAGGTTCGGACATTCCTGGCGCATCAGCTGTTCGATGGTTGACTTCGAAAACGTGTATTCCACCAGGTGTTCAGCATTCTCTCTGAATTCGGCGCTTTCGGCGACCAGGGAATCCTGCTCCGGCGTACATGACATTGCCGTGCCCACGTGGAGGAAGCGTTGTAGCGTTGAAACCTGCTCCATGCGGCGCGCCAGTGCCAGCGTTCCTTCCACGTTGACCTTCCAGATGAGCGGGTTGTTACCAAATGAGGCAACAGCTGCACAGTTCACGACATGCGTGACCTGGTCCAGACGCGGATCGTTCAGGAAGGCTTCAGGCTGGCTGAGATCGCCAATGAGGATATTGTCCACGCTCAGAGTGGCCAGTTTGTTCTCAGGAACGTTGAACTTGCGCATGTTCTCCAGCACGCGCTCCAGCCCGCTCTGCGGATCGCTGGCACGCGCGAGCAAAAGCAGTTTTACGGATTGATCGCTGGTCAGAATTTTTTCCAGTACTGCACCGCCCAGAAACCCCGTCACGCCTGTAATCATTAACATCTTCATTAATACCGTCTCATTATGATTGATGAGGCGGATTGTAGGCGTGCAAAAGTAAACGGCATTTAAATAATAAAACGCCGAAATAGACAGCATCTTAAGCTTATTTTAAGGAAAGGAATTCAGGTGGAGATATTGGACATTACAGGCAGGGTGAAAATTCAATTTATTAAAATGAATATTTCAACATTATGATTTTAAAGTCATTTTGTGGTGCTTATCGGATGGTGAACTTAATTCGAAATGTAATAAATATAATACTTTGTTACACCAAACATTTACCGGATAAATGATTTAAACACCACTTAACTTAAATCAGGCGACATCAAGCGCAGGCTATTTTATTTAGCCTGCGAAGGGTTTTTAGAGTAACAGAGGAAGCGTGGCGCTGGCCGTTTGCTGGCTAACGTCGCTGTAACGGCCATCCAGCGCAATCATGGACGTGGTCAGCAGTTCGACCAGCAGCATGACCCCAACTTTGGCATTGAGCGCGCCCGCGCTAAGCGGCCCCTCTGGCTTGGCGGCCACCAGCTGCATGTCGCTCAGGGACGCCAGCGGGCTGCGGGGCGTATTGCTGAGTGCCAGAACCTTAGCGCCGCGCTTGCGGGCAAGCTTCACCACGTGGAGTAGATCTCGCGTTGAGCCGGAACTGGAGATTGCCACCACCAGGGTTTCTGACGAAAGCGTTGTCGCATTCATTGCCGCGCGGTGCATATCGCTAAACAGCTGTGCGGGTTTGCCCAGACGCAACAGCTTGTAGTGCAGATACTCCCCGAGGATCGCGCTGGCCGCAACGCCATAAATCTGCACCGACTGCGCCTGATGCAGCGCCAGCGCGGCCTTTTCAAGCAGCGTGCGGTCAAGGAGCCTGGCGGTGTCCTGCAAAGCCTGCACCGACTCATCCACGACGTTATCAATCTCATCCCCCGCCTGACGCGCGGGCTGGCCCTGCTGAATATCCAGTGCAAGCGCCATTTTAAATTCGTTATAGCCCTTGCAGCCCAGCGTGCGGCAAAGACGCGTCACGCTGGCCTCGCTGGTGTGGCTCTCGCGCGCCAGTTCGGTGATCGTCAGGTAGAGCACCCGGGCAGGATCGCTGAGAACAAACTCACCGAGTTTTTGTTGTGTTGGGCTGTACCCGGAAGCCTCCTGGCGTAGCTTCAGCAGCAGGTTTTCATGGTCTGACATGCTCGATCCTTAATGCGTTTCTCTGCGACTAGTGTGGCGGAAAGCGGGGGAAGGATGCCAGTCATTTCGAAAAAGTATGATCGTTGTCCTGGTTTTTGATGATAATTTTCACTATCTAAAATTAATATGGTAAAAATTTTCATCTATTAATGGGGGGATGAAAAAATGATGCAAATATTCAGTGGGGCTTCTTCAGGGGGATGGTTTGAAAAAGCGCAGCGCTTTGGCAAATCCTTTATGTTGCCGATTGCCGTGCTGCCTGCGGCAGGTCTGCTGCTGGGGATAGGCGGCGCGCTATCCAATCCCAACACGCTGGCGGCCTATCCGTTTTTAGACGTGAGCTGGCTGCAGGCCATTTTCACCATCATGAGCAGCGCAGGATCCATCGTGTTTGCGAACCTCTCGGTGCTGTTTGCGGTTGGGGTCGCCGTCGGGCTGGCAAAAAGCGATAAGGGCACGGCGGGGCTGGCGGCGCTTCTCGCGTTTCTGGTGATGAATGCCACCATCAACGCGCTGCTGATCCTCACCGGCAAACTGGCGCATGAGAACCCGGGCGCGGTGGGGCAGGGCATGACGCTGGGTATTCAGACGCTGGAAACCGGCGTCTTTGGCGGCGTGGTGATTGGGCTGGTAACCTGCGCGCTCCATCATCGGTTTAACAAGATTGCACTTCCGCAGTTCCTGGGCTTTTTTGGCGGCTCGCGCTTTGTTCCTATCATCAGCTCGCTGGCGGCGATACTCGTCGGTGCGCTCATGACCGTGGTCTGGCCGCATTTCCAGAAGCTGATTTTTGGTCTCGGCGGGCTGGTGGATGCGACCGGCTATCTGGGTACTTTGCTGTACGGCTTCATTTTACGCATGCTGGGCCCGTTCGGTCTGCACCACATCTTCTATCTGCCTTTCTGGACCACCGCGCTTGGCGGGAGTGAAATCGTCAACGGACACCTCGTGGAAGGCACGCAGCGGATCTTCTTCGCTCAGCTGGCTGACCCGAACACGCAACATTTCTATGAGGGCACGTCACGCTTCATGTCCGGGCGTTTTATCACGATGATGTTTGGCCTGCTCGGGGCGTGCCTGGCGATGTACCACACGGCAAAACCCGAGAACAAAAAACGCGTTGCCGGGCTGCTGCTTTCTGCGGCGTTAACCTCGTTCCTGACCGGGGTTACCGAGCCTATCGAATTCTCGTTCCTGTTTATTGCGCCGGTGCTCTACATCATCCATGCGCTGTTTGACGGGCTGGCATTCATGCTCGCGCACATGCTGCATATCACCATCGGGCAAACCTTCTCCGGCGGTTTCATCGACTTCGTGCTGTTCGGCATTTTGCAGGGAGAAGCCAAAACCAACTGGATGTTCGTTCCGCTGGTCGGCGTACCGTGGTTCTTCCTTTACTACTTTACCTTCCGCTATCTGATTAACCGCTTTGATTTCGCGACGCCAGGTCGGGAAAAGGAGGCGATGGCTGATGAGGTCAGTTTGCCGCAAAACGAACGCGCAGCCGCGGTGATCGCCGGATTAGGCGGAAAAGAGAATCTGGACGAGGTGGACTGCTGCGCCACGCGTCTTCGCGTCACGGTTAAAGACGGCAGCAAAGTGAATGAGTCGGCACTGAAAGCCACCGGGGCGCGCGGCGTTATCGTGCGCGGCAACGGCGTTCAGGTCATTTATGGCCCGCACGTCACGATTATCAAAAACGAAGTGGAAGAGATCTTATCGTAATGAAAACTGTACTGGATAACCTGAAGGGAAAACTGGTCGTCTCCTGTCAGGCGCTGGAAAATGAACCGCTGCACAGCCCGTTTATTATGTCGCGCATGGCGCTGGCTGCGGCACAGGGCGGGGCTGCAGCCATTCGCGCCAACAGCGTGGTGGATATCGAGGCCATCAGGCAGCAGGTGTCTTTGCCGGTCATCGGCATCATCAAACGGGATTATCCCGAAAGCGAGGTGTTTATCACCGCGACAATGAAAGAAGTGGATGAGCTCATGAGCGTCTCGCCGGACATCATTGCGCTTGATGCGACGGCGCGGTCACGTCCCGGCGGAGAATCTCTGGAAACGCTGGTCTCGCGCATCCGCGCACGTTATCCCGCGGTGCTGCTGATGGCGGATATCTCCTCCGTGGACGAAGCCGTGACGGCGCAGGCGCTGGGCTTTGACTGCGTCGGCACCACGCTTTACGGCTACACGGCGGAAACGGCGGGCCATTCACTTCCGGAAAACGACTGCGCGTTCCTGAAGGCGGTGCTGGCGGCCGTGACGGTGCCCGTGGTTGCCGAAGGCAACGTGGATACCCCCGAGCGTGCGGCCAGGTGTCTGGCGCTGGGCGCGCATACGGTGGTGGTCGGCGGCGCGATCACCCGTCCGCAGCAAATTACCGAACGGTTTATGGCGGCGATTGACGCGCAAAGCACCGATGGAGCATGACCATCCGGCGGGGATCTGCGATACTTATCGTTTATCCCCTTTACTGAGATGACTATGCAGTACCCGATTAACGAGATGTTCCAGACCCTGCAAGGCGAGGGTTACTTTACCGGCGTTCCCGCTATTTTCATTCGTTTACAGGGATGCCCGGTTGGCTGTGCCTGGTGTGATACCAAACATACGTGGGATAAGCTCGCAGATCGGGAAGTGTCGCTGTTTAGCATTCTGGCGAAAACCAAAGAGAGCGATAAGTGGGGCGCGGGCAGTGCCGAAGATCTGCTCGCCATCATTGGTCGTCAGGGCTGGACGGCGCGTCACGTGGTGATCACCGGCGGTGAACCCTGCATCCACGATCTGACGCCGCTGACCGAGCTGCTCGAAAAGAACGGCTACAGCTGCCAGATCGAGACCAGCGGCACCCATGAAGTGCGCTGCTCGCACACCACCTGGGTGACGGTATCGCCAAAAGTGAATATGCGCGGCGGGTATGACGTGCTGTCTCAGGCGCTGGAGCGCGCGGATGAGATTAAGCACCCGGTAGGACGCGTGCGTGATATCGAAGCGCTGGATGAACTGCTGGCCACGCTGACGGACGAAAAGCAGCGGGTCATTGCCCTGCAGCCTATCAGCCAGAAAGACGATGCAACGCGCCTGTGCATTGAAACCTGTATTGCGCGCAACTGGCGCCTGTCGATGCAGACGCACAAGTATCTGAATATCGCCTGAAAAAAAGCCCGGTGGCGCGAGCGCTTACCGGGCCTACGGTTCCAGGCGATTGTAGGCCGGGTAAGGCGAAGCCGCCACCCGGCAAGCATCACTCGCCGCGATACACGCAGCCTGCCGTACAGGTCTCTTTGATCATCACCGCGCTCAGCAGCGGTACCCGCGGTTTCATCTGATCCCAAATCCATTTTGCCAGCACTTCGCTGGTCGGGTTTTCAAGGCCCGGGATCTCATTCAGGTAGTAGTGATCCAGACGATCGTAGGTCGGCTTAAACGCCGCCTTCAGCTCGGCAAAATCCATGATCCAACCGGTATGCGGATCAACTTCACCGGTGATCTCAAGACGCACCATGAACGAATGCCCGTGCAGACGGCCACATTTATGCCCTTCAGGGACATGCGGAAGGTGGTGGGCGGCTTCGAAGGTGAAATCTTTAAACAGTGTGGTGGACATGATCGCTCTCAGTAATGCGGAAAAAACCGCCGCATAGTACCGGAAAGCACAATTTTTAGCATTAACTAAAACGGCTCTGAGCGGTAACCGCCTCGTATACGGGGTGTTTTTCGCTATTTGTTCTTATATTTCAAATAATTATTTAATCGGTTTTATCGCTAAGCATGACAACCAAAACAGGTTAGTCCATTTGGTTATTTATTATTTCCATCCCTTCTTTAATTGTTATTATCCTCGCCGTTAACCTTATCTTCAGTTTGGATTTATTCGCTTAAAGTCCGCTTGGCTACTGGAACATAACGACGCATGACAACACAGGCCCCACCTTCAAACTTGCTTCCCCTGAACCCGGAGCAGCTGGCGCGCCTTCAGGCTGCCACCTCTGATTTTTCTCCCACTCAGCTTGCCTGGGTCTCCGGTTATTTCTGGGGAATGCTTAATCAGCAGCCTGGCGCTGTGGCGGGTGCACCGGCCACGGCCGTAGAAATTCCGGCCATTACCCTGATTTCCGCCTCGCAGACGGGTAACGCCCGCCGCGTGGCCGAAGCGCTGCGTGACGACCTGCTGGCCGCCAGGCTGAACGTGAACCTGGTCAACGCCGGGGATTATAAATTTAAGCAAATCGCGTCAGAAAAACTGCTGGTGGTGGTGGCTTCTACGCAGGGTGAAGGTGAACCCGCAGAAGAAGCGGTGGCGCTGCATAAGTTCCTGTTCTCGAAAAAGGCGCCGAAGCTGGATGGCACGGCGTTTGCCGTCTTTGGCCTGGGCGATACCTCCTATGAATTCTTCTGCCAGTCCGGCAAAGACTTCGACAGCAGGCTGGCGGAGCTGGGCGCAGAGCGCCTGCTGGACCGCGTTGACGCAGATGTCGAATACCAGACCGCCGCCGCTGAATGGCGTGCCCGCATCGTCGATGTGCTAAAAGCGCGCGTGCCGAAAGAGACGTCAGCCCAGGCCGCGTTCACCGCGACGGGTGCTGTTAACGACATCCACACCAGCCCGTACACCAAAGAGGCGCCGCTGGCGGCGAGCCTGTCGGTGAACCAGAAAATTACCGGCCGCGATTCCGAAAAAGACGTTCGCCATATCGAAATCGATC
This sequence comes from Enterobacter cloacae complex sp. 2024EL-00227, assembly GCF_043945315.1. Taxonomy (NCBI): domain Bacteria; kingdom Pseudomonadati; phylum Pseudomonadota; class Gammaproteobacteria; order Enterobacterales; family Enterobacteriaceae; genus Enterobacter; species Enterobacter cloacae complex sp. 2024EL-00227. Next base: position 198,167 of record NZ_JBIMQP010000004.1, on the reverse strand, counting down.
TCGGCGACTCGGGCCTGCGCTATCAGCCTGGCGATGCGTTGGGCGTCTGGTATCAGAACGATCCGGCGCTGGTGAAAGAGCTGGTTGAGCTGCTGTGGCTGAAAGGCGACGAGCCCGTCACCGTTGACGGCAAAACGCAGCCGCTTTCTGAAGCGTTGCAGTGGCATTTTGAGCTGACGGTGAATACCCCGAATATCGTCGAAAATTATGCCACCTTAACGCGCAGCGAATCCCTGCTGCCGCTGGTGGGCGACAAGGCGAAGCTGCAGCATTACGCCGCGACGACGCCGATTGTCGATATGGTGCGCTTCTCTCCGGCTCAGCTGGATGCCGATGCGCTGATCGGCCTGCTGCGTCCGCTGACCCCACGCCTGTACTCCATTGCCTCGTCTCAGGCCGAGGTGGAGAGCGAAGTGCATATCACCGTCGGCGTGGTGCGCTACGACATCGAAGGTCGCGCCCGTACGGGTGGGGCATCGGGCTTCCTGGCAGACCGCGTGGAAGAAGAGGGCGAAGTGCGCGTCTTTATCGAGCACAACGATAACTTCCGCCTGCCGGCAAACCCGGAAACGCCGGTCATTATGATTGGCCCGGGCACCGGCATTGCGCCGTTCCGCGCCTTCATGCAGCAGCGCGCGGCAGACGGCGCGCCGGGTAAAAACTGGTTGTTCTTCGGCAATCCGCACTTTACCGAAGATTTCCTCTACCAGGTGGAGTGGCAGCGCTATGTGAAAGAAGGCGTACTGACCCGCATCGATCTGGCCTGGTCCCGCGACCAGAAAGAAAAAGTATACGTACAAGACAAACTGCGCGAACAGGGCGCAGAGCTGTGGCGCTGGATCAATGACGGTGCCCACATTTATGTCTGCGGCGACGCCAATCGCATGGCGAAAGACGTTGAGCAGACTTTGCTGGAAGTGATTGCCGAATTCGGCGGTATGGATGCCGAAGCGGCGGACGAATTTTTAAGTGAGCTGCGCGTTGAGCGCCGTTATCAGCGAGATGTCTACTAATGAGCGAAAAACATCCAGGGCCACTGGTGGTCGAAGGTAAACTGACAGACGCCGAGCGCATGAAGCTGGAAAGCAACTATCTGCGTGGCACCATTGCTGAAGATCTGAATGACGGTCTCACCGGCGGTTTCAAAGGCGACAACTTCCTGCTGATCCGTTTCCACGGCATGTACCAGCAGGACGACCGCGACATCCGCGCCGAGCGTGCAGAGCAGAAGCTGGAGCCGCGTCACGCGATGCTGCTGCGCTGCCGTCTGCCGGGTGGGGTGATTACCACCAAACAGTGGCAGGCGATCGACAAGTTTGCCGGTGAAAACACGATCTACGGCAGCATCCGTCTGACCAACCGTCAGACCTTCCAGTTCCACGGCATTCTGAAGAAGAACGTCAAGCCGGTGCACCAGATGCTGCACTCCGTTGGGCTGGACGCGCTGGCGACCGCCAACGACATGAACCGTAACGTGCTCTGCACCTCGAACCCGTATGAGTCCGAGCTGCACGCCGAAGCGTACGAGTGGGCGAAGAAGATCTCCGAGCACCTGCTGCCGCGCACGCGCGCCTATGCGGAGATCTGGCTCGATCAGGAAAAAGTCGCGACCACCGATGAAGAGCCGATCCTCGGCCAGACCTACCTGCCGCGTAAGTTTAAAACCACGGTAGTGATCCCGCCGCAGAACGATATCGACCTGCACGCCAACGACATGAACTTCGTGGCGATTGCCGAAAACGGCAAGCTGGTGGGCTTTAACCTGCTGGTGGGCGGCGGCCTGTCCATTGAGCACGGTAACAAGAAAACCTATGCCCGCACCGCGAGCGAGTTCGGCTTCCTGCCGCTGGAGCACACGCTGGCCGTGGCGGAAGCGGTGGTGACGACCCAGCGCGACTGGGGTAACCGTACCGACCGTAAAAACGCGAAAACCAAATACACCCTGGAGCGCGTGGGCGTCGAGACGTTCAAAGCGGAAGTGGAGCGTCGCGCGGGCATCAAGTTTGAGCCGATCCGCCCTTACGAATTCACCGGTCGCGGCGATCGCATTGGCTGGGTTAAGGGTATCGACAATAAATGGCACCTGACGCTGTTTATCGAAAACGGCCGTATTCTGGATTATCCGGGGCGTCCGCTGAAAACCGGTCTGCTGGAAATTGCGAAGATCCATAAGGGCGAGTTCCGCATCACCGCTAACCAGAACCTGATCATTGCCGGCGTGCCGGAAAGCCAGAAGGCGAAGATCGAGAAGCTGGCGCGCGAACATGGGTTGATGGATGCGGTGAAGCCGCAGCGTGAAAACTCAATGGCCTGCGTGTCGTTCCCGACCTGCCCGCTGGCGATGGCCGAAGCGGAACGTTTCCTGCCGTCATTCACTGACAAGGTAGAAGCGATTCTGGAAAAACACGGCATTCCGGACGAGCATATTGTTATGCGCGTGACGGGCTGCCCGAACGGTTGCGGTCGCGCGATGCTGGCCGAACTGGGGCTGGTGGGGAAAGCGCCGGGTCGCTACAACCTGCACCTGGGCGGTAACCGTATCGGCACGCGCATTCCGCGTATGTTCCGCGAGAACATCACCGAGCCGGAAATTCTTGATTCCATCGACGAGCTTGTCGGGCGCTGGGCGAAAGAGCGCGAAGCGGGTGAAGGCTTCGGCGACTTTACGGTGCGTGCGGGCATCATTCGCCCGGTGCTCGATCCCGCCAGGGATTTCTGGGAGTAACCACGAGAGGTAACTATGTCCGAACTCGATCTAAACGCCCTTAATGACCTGCCAAAAGTCGAACGCATTCTGGCGCTGGCAGAAACCAATGCCCACCTTGAAAAGCTGGACGCCGAAGGGCGCGTGGCGTGGGCCCTGGAAAACCTGCCGGGAGAGTATGTGCTCTCGTCGAGCTTTGGTATTCAGGCGGCGGTCAGCCTGCATCTGGTGAATCAGATCCGTCCGGACATTCCGGTGATCCTCACCGACACCGGCTACCTGTTCCCGGAGACCTACCAGTTCATTGACGATCTGACGGACAAGCTCAGGCTGAACCTCAAGGTTTACCGCGCGACGGAAAGCGCGGCCTGGCAGGAGGCGCGCTACGGCAAGCTGTGGGAGCAGGGCGTTGAGGGCATTGAGAAATACAATGAGATCAACAAGGTCGAGCCGATGAACCGGGCGCTGAAAGAGCTTAATGCCCAGACGTGGTTCGCGGGCCTGCGCCGTGAGCAGTCCGGCAGCCGGGCAACCTTACCGGTGCTGGCGGTGCAGCGCGGGGTGTTTAAAGTGCTGCCGATTATCGACTGGGATAACCGGACGGTGTACCAGTACCTGCAAAAGCACGGGCTGAAATACCATCCGCTGTGGGACCAGGGCTATCTGTCGGTGGGCGATACCCACACCACGCGTAAGTGGGAACCGGGCATGGCGGAAGAAGAGACGCGATTCTTCGGGCTGAAGCGCGAGTGCGGGTTGCACGAAGGGTGATAACCTTTTTGCCCGGTGGCGCTGCGCTTACCGGGCCTACAAAGGCTCGTTCCATATGTAGGCCCGGTAAGGCGTAGCCGCCACCGGGCTTAACGGCCTCAGGCTTTACCCGCTTTCGCCAGCTCCTTCACCAGCGGCAGCATCACCTTCACCACATCACGACTGCGGTGCTCAATCCGCTGCGGCAGCGCGCGATCGATGTGCTGCTGATTGTCCAGCATCACGTTGTGCCAGCTCGTCCCGTCCGGGAAGGCCTTCGATTTAGCCCGCTGCTGGTAGCCATCTTTTTTGCCCAGTGCCCAGTTTGTCGCTTCCACGTACAGCACCGGAATGCCCGCCTTATCGAACACTTCCCCGTCGTTGCAGCAGCCTGTGCCTCGCGGATAATCCGGGTTACCGCCGGGATTGCTGGTGGCATAAACACCATGGCTGCGGGCTATCGCCAGCGCCCGGTCGCGCGTCAGTTTCCGCACGGTACCCGGCGTACTCTGCCCACTGTTGAAATAGAGCTTATCGCCGACGATCAGGTTGTCGAGGTTGATCACCAGCAGCGTATTTTTCTTCTCCTCAGCGCTCATACGCTTAAGGAGATTCTCAGCGCCGAGTTTGCCCTCTTCCTCACCGCTGGTGGCAACAAAACGAATGCCATATTGGGTCGGAATATCTTTCATCCGCTCGGCCAGTTCGAGCATCACGCCCAGGCCTGCGGCATTGTCGTCCATGCCCTGCAGCGTCAGCCCGCCAAGATTGTTATCCGTATCGGCGTCACTCATCGGGGCGTAGGTATCAAGGTGCGCCATAATGATAATTTGCTCTTTTGCGCTGCCTTCGTGGGCCGCAATCACCGTACTGCCGGTCACGTTATGCCAGTTTTTCGTTTTATTGCGTGAGGTATAGACGTAGCGGCTGTGAAACGATCGGATATCGCTCTGGTAACCCATGTCGGCAAACTGCTGACGAAGATAGTCCGCGGAGAGCATTTCCGCAGGCGATCCGGTCATGCGGCCAGGGAAAACGGTGGCGATATGTCGCGCCTGCATAGTGGCGATTTCACCATAAGTTTGGTTTTTTGCCTGGGCAGGAAGAATAAAGCAAACGCCGAGCGCCAGGGCAGCAATACGGTGGCGCGTTGCGGAAAACATAGTGAGTCCTTAAAAACAGAGCAAAATAATAACCCGCCTAGTATGAAACTGTGATCGTCCATACACAATTTGAATCGTTCTTAAATGCCCGAAATTTCGCGCGTTAAGCACTTTTTGGTATTAGCTTTTTCACAGCGTTATTCCATTGAGTAACTACTCATTCCAATTCGTAATTTCATTCGGTCTAAGCCGCCCCCTATAGTCCCTCTATTCCTCGTTGTTAGTGAGTTGTTGCCTGTGGACTATCTGCCCTTATTTGCTGCGATTAAAGAGAAACCGGTGCTGGTGGTTGGCACGGGTGAAATCGCCGATCGCAAAATCGCGTTTCTGCAGCGCGCAGGGGCCCAGGTGAAAGTCATTGAAGAGGCGGATTTCGACGAGTCACAAATCGACAGCGTCGTGCTGGTAATTGCGGCGACCGAAGATCGTGAACTGAACCAGCGGATCTCCGACGCCGCTCAGGCCCGTTACCGCCTGGTGAACGTGGTGGACGACCAGCCTTTATGCTCGTTTATTTTCCCGTCGATCGTTGACCGCTCGCCGCTGCTGGTGGCGATCTCCTCCGGCGGTACCGCACCGGTGCTGGCGCGCGTGCTGCGGGAAAAAATCGAAGCGCTGCTGCCGACCAGCCTCGGGCGCATGGCGGAGAAAGCCAGCTACTGGCGCAACCATCTGAAAACCCGCCTGACCAGCGTGACGGAACGCCGTCGCTTCTGGGAACGCGTGTTTCGCGGCCGCTTTGCCAGCCTGATGCATGCCGGTAATGAGACAGCGGCGCAGAAAATCCTCGAGGACGAACTGGATAACCCCGGCAGTACGGGCGGGGAGATCATTCTGGTGGGCGCGGGGCCGGGCGATGCCGGGCTCCTGACGCTGCGCGGCCTGCAGGTGCTGCAGGATGCGGACGTGGTGTTCTACGACCACCTGGTCACCGACGGCGTGCGCGAGCTGATCCGTCGCGACGCGGAGCAAATCTGCGTCGGCAAACGGGCGGGCGAACACTCGGTGCCGCAGCACGACACCAACCAGATGCTAATTGACGCCGCGAAAGCGGGCAAAACCGTGGTGCGCCTGAAGGGGGGCGATCCGTTCATTTTCGGTCGCGGCGGCGAAGAGCTGCAGGCGGCAGCCGAAGCGGGCGTTCCGTTCCAGGTGGTGCCCGGCATCACGGCGGCTTCTGCGGTAACGGCCTACGCCGGTATCCCGTTGACCCACCGCGATTACGCCCAGAGCGTCACCTTTGTGACCGGCCACTACAAGGCGGACAGCACGCCGTTCGACTGGTCGCATCTCGCCCAGAGCCGCCAGACGCTGGCGATATACATGGGCACGATGAAAGCGGCGGACATCAGCGAACAGCTTATTCAGCACGGTCGCGAGGCGACGACCCCCGTCGCCGTCATTTCTCGCGGCACGCGCGTCGATCAGCATGTTGCTGTCGGCACACTTCAAGACCTTGCAACCCTGGCGAAAGACGCCCCGATGCCCGCCCTGATCGTGGTGGGGGAAGTGGTGCAGCTGCACAGCACGCTCGCCTGGTTTCAGCACACAACCGATACAGAAGGCTTTGGTTCTTCTGTTGTAAATTTGGCTTAAGGAACGGTTATGGACCAAAAACGTCTTACACACCTGCGGCAGCTCGAAGCGGAAAGTATCCATATTATCCGCGAAGTGGCCGCCGAGTTTTCTAACCCGGTGATGATGTACTCCATCGGTAAAGATTCCAGCGTCATGCTGCATCTGGCGCGTAAAGCGTTTTATCCGGGCACGCTGCCGTTCCCGCTGCTGCACGTGGACACCGGCTGGAAATTCCGCGAGATGTACGAGTTCCGCGACCGTACCGCGAAAGCCTACGGCTGCGAGCTGCTGGTGCATAAAAACCCGGAAGGGGTGGCGATGGGCATTAACCCGTTCGTGCACGGCAGCGCCAAACACACCGATATCATGAAGACCGAAGGGCTGAAGCAGGCGCTGAATAAATACGGTTTTGACGCGGCCTTCGGCGGCGCGCGGCGTGACGAAGAGAAATCCCGCGCCAAAGAGCGTATCTACTCCTTCCGCGATCGCTTCCACCGCTGGGACCCCAAAAACCAGCGTCCGGAGCTGTGGCACAACTACAACGGCCAGATTAACAAGGGCGAAAGCATCCGCGTCTTCCCGCTCTCCAACTGGACCGAGCTGGATATCTGGCAGTACATCTATCTGGAAAACATCGAGATCGTTCCGCTGTATCTGGCCGCCGAGCGCCCGGTGCTGGAGCGTGACGGCATGCTGATGATGATCGACGACGATCGCATCGACCTGCAGCCGGGTGAAGTGATCAAAAAACAGATGGTGCGTTTCCGCACCCTCGGCTGCTGGCCGCTGACCGGCGCGGTGGAATCCAACGCCCAGACGCTGCCGGAGATCATCGAAGAGATGCTGGTGTCGACCACCAGCGAGCGACAGGGGCGCGTGATTGACCGCGACCAGGCAGGCTCCATGGAGCTGAAGAAACGTCAGGGTTATTTCTAAGGAGCCGCCATGAATACCACTATTGCTCAACAAATTGCCAACGAAGGCGGCGTGGAAGCGTATCTGCACGCGCAACAACACAAAAGCCTGCTGCGTTTTCTGACCTGCGGCAGCGTGGATGACGGGAAAAGTACCCTGATTGGCCGTCTGCTGCACGATACGCGCCAGATTTATGAAGATCAGCTCTCCTCCCTGCATAACGACAGTAAGCGTCACGGTACCCAGGGCGAAAAGCTGGATCTGGCACTGCTGGTGGATGGCCTGCAGGCGGAGCGCGAGCAGGGCATCACGATTGACGTGGCCTACCGCTATTTCTCTACCGAGAAGCGCAAATTTATTATCGCCGACACCCCGGGGCACGAACAGTACACCCGCAATATGGCGACCGGCGCGTCGACCTGCGACCTGGCGATCCTGCTGATCGACGCCCGTAAAGGCGTGCTGGATCAGACCCGTCGCCACAGCTTTATCTCCACGCTGCTGGGGATCAAACACCTGGTGGTGGCGGTCAACAAGATGGATCTGGTGAACTTCAGCGAAGAGAAGTTCGAGGAGATCCGCCATAGCTACCTGACCTTTGCCGAACAGCTGCCGGGCAACCTGGATATCCGCTTTGTGCCGCTCTCGGCGCTGGAAGGGGATAACGTCGCCTCCCAGAGCGCGAACATGCCGTGGTACAGCGGCCCGACGCTGCTGGAGGTGCTGGAGACGGTTGAAATTCAGCGCGTGGTCGACACTCAGCCGATGCGCTTCCCGGTGCAGTACGTCAACCGTCCTAACCTCGATTTCCGCGGTTTCTCCGGCACCCTTGCGTCAGGCGCCGTAAAGGTCGGTCAGCGCGTCAAGGTGCTGCCATCCGGCGTGGAATCGACCATCGCACGCATCGTCACCTTCGACGGTGACCTGCAGGACGCAGGCGCCGGTGAAGCGGTTACGCTGGTGCTGAAAGACGAGATTGATATCAGCCGGGGCGATCTTCTGGTGGATGCCCGGGAAACGCTGGCCGCCGTGCAGGGGGCTTCCGTGGATGTGGTGTGGATGGCGGAGCAACCGCTGACGCCGGGCCAGAGCTACGACATCAAAATCGCCGGCAAGAAGACCCGCGCCCGCGTGGACGGTATTCAGTTCCAGGTGGACATCAACAACCTGACCCAGCGCGAGGTTACCGAGCTGCCGCTGAACGGTATTGGTCTGGTCGATCTGACCTTTGACGAACCGCTGGTGCTGGATCCGTATCAGCAAAATCCGGTGACGGGCGGGCTTATCTTTATTGATCGCCTGACGAACGTCACCGTCGGCGCGGGGATGGTCCGTGAGCCAAACGAACAGGCGTCCGCGGCTTCAGAATTCAGCGCCTTTGAGCTGGAGCTGAACGCGCTGGTGCGTAAGCACTTCCCGCACTGGGGCGCGCGCGATCTGCTGGGAGGCAAGTAATGGCTGCCCATGATGAGAACGTCGTCTGGCATCCTCATCCGGTCACCGTCGCCCAGCGCGAACAGCTCCACGGTCACCGTGGAGTTGTGCTGTGGTTTACCGGGCTGTCCGGCTCGGGTAAATCGACGGTGGCGGGCGCGCTGGAAGAGGCATTGCATCAGCAGGGCGTAAGCACGTACCTGCTGGATGGCGACAACGTGCGCCATGGCCTGTGCAGCGATTTAGGGTTCAGCGACGACGACCGCAAAGAGAACATCCGCCGGGTCGGGGAGGTCGCCAGCCTGATGGCCGACGCCGGGCTGGTGGTGCTGACCGCATTTATCTCTCCACACCGCGCCGAGCGCCAGATGGTGCGCGAACGGGTCGGTCAGGATCGCTTTATCGAAGTGTTTGTGGATACGCCGCTGGAGGTTTGCGAAGCGCGCGACCCGAAAGGGCTGTACAAAAAAGCGCGTGCCGGAGAATTGCGCAACTTCACCGGCATTGACGCGGTATACGAAGCGCCTGAATCGCCTGAAATTCACCTGGAGGGTCAACAATTGGTAACAAATTTAGTAAGCCAATTATTAGACCTGCTCAGACGGGACGATATTATCAGATCCTGAGACGGTATCGTTCGGGAGCTGTCTTCCCGAACGATGAGTCACGGTCACAGGACTAGCTATGCGCAACAGTGAACATTACATCACCACCACCGGGTCGGAGCCGCTTGCGACCGACGACGAAACGACCTGGTCATTTCCTGGGGCCATCATTGGCTTCGTCTCATGGTTGCTGGCGCTGGTTATCCCGTTTCTTATCTACGGCGGCAACACGCTGTTCTTCTTTCTCTACACCTGGCCTTTCTTTCTGGCGCTGATGCCCGTGGCGGTTGTCGTCGGCATTGCGCTTCACTCGCTGCTCAACGGCAAGCTCCTGTACAGTACCGTGGTCACGATTGTGACGGTGGTGCTGATGTTTGGTCTGTTATTTTTGTGGCTCATGGGCTAACTTCAGCCATAATTCAAACCGTAACCAACTGTGTAACGATATTGAGCAGGACGATTCTGCGGAAAAAATGTGGTACATTTGCCCGCGATGTTGCGGCATCTCTGTTACCCCGGCGTAGTGCTCTGGGGAAGTCTTGGGATGATGATGCCGTTTTTCAGGGGGCAGGATGGGTAAACTAACGCTGCTGTTGCTGGCTTTGCTAATCTGGCTGCAATATTCGCTGTGGTTCGGTAAGAACGGACTGCACGACTATAGCCGGGTGAGCGATGACGTCGCAGCTCAGCAGGCAACAAACGCCAAACTTAAGGCGCGAAACGATCAACTCTTCGCTGAAATTGATGACCTCAATGGCGGGCAAGAGGCGATTGAGGAACGCGCACGCAATGAACTCAGTATGACTAAGCCGGGCGAAACCTTTTATCGTCTGGTTCCGGATGCGTCTAAACGCAATCAGGGCTCAGCACAAAACAATCGATAATCAGGCCCAGGATTACGACATGGCAGTAACTTTTTCGGACGTATGCGCCGTGGTGCCGGCCGCAGGTTTTGGCCGGCGCATGCAGACAGAATGTCCCAAGCAATACCTCTCTATTGGCGATAAAACGATCCTCGAGCACGCCGTGGCGGCGCTGCTGGCGCACCCGCGGGTGACGCACGTGGTCATCGCCATCAGTTCCGGCGATGCCCGCTTTGCGCAGCTGCCGCTGGCAAACCACCCACAGATTACCGTTGTCGATGGCGGTGCCGAGCGCGCCGATTCCGTGCTGGCAGGCATTCAGGCGGCCGGTAACGCGCCGTGGGTGCTGGTGCATGACGCGGCGCGTCCGTGCCTGCATCAGGACGATCTCGCTCGCCTGCTGGCATTGAGCGAAACCAGCAAAGTGGGCGGCATTCTGGCCGCTCCCGTGCGCGACACCATGAAGCGTGCCGAGCCGGGCAAACGGGCTATCGCCCACACCGTCGATCGCGTCGATCTCTGGCACGCGCTGACGCCGCAATTTTTCCCCCGCGAACTGCTCCACGACTGCTTAACGCGCGCGCTTAACGAAGGTGCGACCATCACGGACGAAGCCTCTGCGCTGGAGTACTGCGGTTTCCACCCTGAGCTTGTTGAAGGACGTGCTGATAATATTAAAGTGACGCGTCCGGAAGATTTACAGCTCGCGGAATTTTATCTTACCCGTTCGACCCATCAGGAGAAGGCATAATGCGAATTGGACACGGTTTTGATGTACACGCCTTTGGCGGCGAAGGCCCAATTATCATTGGCGGCGTGCGCATTCCTTATGAAAAAGGGCTGCTGGCGCATTCTGATGGCGACGTGGCGCTGCATGCGCTGACCGACGCGCTGCTGGGCGCAGCCGCACTGGGTGATATCGGCAAGCTGTTCCCGGACACCGACCCGGCGTTTAAAGGGGCGGACAGCCGTGAACTGCTGCGCGAAGCGTGGCGCCGGATCCAGGCGAAAGGCTACACCCTTGGCAACGTCGACGTGACGATTATCGCACAGGCCCCTAAAATGCTGCCGCACATTCCGCAGATGCGCGTGTTTATTGCAGAAGATCTGGGCTGCCATATGGACGACGTGAACGTCAAAGCGACGACGACCGAGAAGCTGGGCTTTACCGGTCGCGGCGAAGGCATTGCCTGTGAAGCCGTGGCGCTGCTGGTGAAGGCGAGCAAATGACAGATTTCGACAACCTGACATACCTGCACGGTAAACCGCAGGGTAACGGGGTGCTGAAAGCCAGCCCTGAAGATTTCCTCGTGGTGGAGGATCTGGGCTTTGAGCCGGATGGCGAAGGCGAACATATCCTGGTGCGTATTCTGAAAAATGGCTGCAATACCCGCTTTGTGGCCGACGCGCTGGCAAAATTCCTCAAAATTCATGCCCGCGAGGTGAGCTTTGCCGGGCAGAAAGATAAACACGCCGTCACGGAACAGTGGCTCTGCGCGCGCGTTCCCGGCAATGCGATGCCTGATTTAAGCAAATTTGAGCTTGAGGGCTGTAAGGTACTGGAATATGCCCGCCACAAGCGCAAACTGCGTCTGGGCGCGTTAAAAGGCAACGCGTTTACGCTGGTGCTGCGCGACGTGACTGACCGTGAAGACGTTGAAAAACGCCTGAATGCCATCAGCGACCGCGGCGTACCGAACTACTTTGGCGCGCAGCGCTTTGGCATCGGCGGCAGCAACCTGCAGGGCGCACTGCGCTGGGCGCAAAGCGACGCGCCGGTGCGTGACAGGAATAAACGCAGTTTTTGGTTGTCGGCGGCCCGCAGTGCGTTGTTTAATCAGATTGTGAGCGAAAGGCTGAAAAAACCAGACGCGAATCAAGTTGTTGTTGGCGATGCGCTACAATTAGCGGGACGCGGAAGCTGGTTTGTGGCAACGGCCGAAGAGATGGCCGATGTCCAGTCGCGCGTGGACGCAAAAGGGCTGCTGATCACCGCCGCGTTGCCCGGTACGGGCGACTGGGGAACACAGGGCGACGCGCTGGCCGCCGAGCAGTCAGCCGTGGCGGATGCGCCAGAATTGCAGTCCTTGCTGGTGCGGGAAAAAGTCGACGCGGCACGCCGCGCGATGCTGCTCTATCCGCAGCAGTTAAGCTGGAACTGGTGGGATGACGTGACCGTCGAGTTACGTTTCTGGCTGCCGGCAGGCAGCTTTGCCACCAGTGTTGTCAGGGAACTTATCAACACCTCGGGTGATTATGCGAATATTGCTGAGTAACGATGACGGGATCCACGCGCCAGGCATTCAGACCCTGGCGAAACACCTCCGTGAGTTTGCGGATGTGCAGGTTGTGGCGCCCGATCGTAACCGCAGTGGAGCGTCTAACTCGCTGACGCTGGAGTCGTCGCTTCGCACCTTTACCTTTGAAAATGGCGATATTGCCGTACAGATGGGCACGCCAACCGACTGTGTTTTTCTGGGCGTGAACGCGCTGATGCGGCCGCGTCCGGATATCGTCGTCTCCGGCATTAACGCCGGGCCTAACCTCGGTGATGACGTGATTTACTCCGGCACCGTGGCGGCCGCAATGGAAGGCCGCCATCTGGGGTTCCCGGCGCTGGCGGTCTCGTTGAACGGCTACACGCACTACGACACCGCCGCCGCGGTGACCTGTTCGATCCTGCGGGCGCTCGGCCGCGAGCCGTTGCGTACCGGACGCATCCTCAACATCAACGTGCCGGATCTTCCTCTCGATGAAATTAAAGGCATCCGCGTCACCCGTTGCGGGAGTCGACATCCTGCCGATCAGGTGATCCCGCAGCAGGATCCGCGCGGCAACACGCTTTACTGGATCGGCCCTCCCGGCGATAAGTGCGATGCGGGTCCGGATACCGACTTTGCCGCCGTGGAGGAAGGCTATGTTTCGGTTACCCCGCTGCACGTAGATTTAACCGCGTATAGCGCGCATGATGTGGTGTCGGGCTGGCTGGATCGCGCAGGAGTGAACGCGCAATGGTAAACAAACGTGTACAAACTCTTCTGGAACAACTACGCGCGCAGGGGATCCGCGACGAGCACGTGCTTGAAGCGCTCGCCCTGGTTCCGCGTGAGAAATTTGTAGACGAGGCGTTTGAACACAAAGCGTGGGAAAACGTGGCGCTGCCCATCGGGCAGGGCCAGACGATTTCGCAGCCTTACATGGTAGCTCGCATGACGGAGCTGCTGGAGCTGACGCCCGACTCCCGCGTGCTGGAGATTGGCACCGGGTCGGGGTATCAGACCGCGATCCTGGCGCATCTCGTTCATCACGTATGCTCCGTTGAGCGGATCAAAGGTTTACAGTGGCAGGCGCGTCGTCGCCTGAAACAACTTGATTTACATAATGTTTCGACACGACACGGTGATGGATGGCAGGGTTGGAAGGCTCGTGCCCCGTTTGACGCGATCATCGTGACGGCGGCCCCGCCAGAAATTCCAGCAGCCCTGTTGTCGCAGCTGGATGAGGGGGGCATTCTGGTTCTGCCTGTCGGGGACGAGCAGCAGCTGTTGAAGCGCGTTCGTCGGCGCGGCGGCGAGTTTATTATCGACACCGTGGAAGCCGTGCGCTTTGTGCCTCTGGTGAAGGGGGAGTTGGCCTGAGACTCGGAATTATCCAGGGTTATTAAGGCAAATTCAGCGTATGGTGTGGCGCGAAAGATTCGTGCCATCACGGTAAATTTTAAGTCACTGGTAGTTAACACATTCCTGGGGGATAAATGAGCGCGGGAAGCCCTAAATTCACCATCAGCCGTGTTGCGGCATTATCACTGGTTTCGCTCTGGCTGGCAGGCTGTACAAGTTCTAACAACGCGCCTGCGCCCGTCAGTTCCGTCGGCGGAAACAGCGGTTCCGGTAACACGTCCAGCGGAATGTTAATCACGCCGCCACCTAAAATGGGGACGGCTGCGCCGCAGCAAACACCACAAATTCAGCCTGTGCAACATCCTGTTACACAGCCAGTGCAGGTTCAGCCAGTTGAACAGCCTGTTCAGACCCAAAACGGCCGCATAGTCTATAACCGTCAGTATGGGAACATTCCGAAAGGCAGCTACACCGGTGGCAGCACCTATACCGTGAAACGCGGCGATACGCTGTTCTACATTGCGTGGATCACCGGGAACGATTTCCGTGACCTCGCGCAGCGCAACAACGTCCAGGCCCCATATGGTCTGGAAGTCGGGCAAACGCTCCAGGTGGGCAACGCGACGGGTACGCCGCTTACGCCTGGCAACACGGTTTCAGCGGCCGATGTGACGGCTCAAAATAACAGCGTTAAGCCTGCACAAAAATCCACCACGGTGGTTGCTTCACAACCTGTAATTACGTATTCTGAGGATTCAGGTGATCAGACTGCTAACAAAATGTTGCCGAATAATAAAGGGACTGCGACTGCTGTCACAGCACCGGTTACGGCACCTGTGGTTAGCTCTACTGAACCGACTGCCAGCAGTATGACCTCCAGTTCGCCGATTTCTGCATGGCGCTGGCCGACTGACGGCAAGGTTATCGAGAACTTCTCTTCCTCCGAAGGGGGAAATAAAGGGATCGATATCGCAGGGAGTAAAGGACAGGCTATCATCGCGACCGCAGATGGACGCGTTGTGTATGCCGGTAACGCTCTGCGCGGTTACGGTAATCTTATCATCATCAAACACAACGATGATTACCTGAGTGCCTACGCCCATAACGACACAATGCTGGTCCGGGAACAACAAGAAGTTAAGGCGGGGCAAAAAATCGCTACCATGGGTAGCACCGGAACCAGTTCTACACGCTTGCATTTTGAAATTCGTTACAAGGGGAAATCCGTAAACCCGCTGCAGTACTTGCCGCAGCGATAATTTGACGGGGCATGCCAGCCAGGGTGTCTCGTTCAGGGATCACGGGTAGGAGCCACCTTATGAGTCAGAATACGCTGAAAGTTCATGATTTAAATGAAGACGCGGAATTTGATGAGAACGGAGTAGAGGCTTTTGACGAAAAAGCCTTAGTAGAAGAGGAACCCAGTGATAACGATTTGGCTGAAGAAGAGCTGTTATCGCAGGGCGCCACACAGCGTGTACTGGACGCGACTCAGCTTTACCTTGGGGAGATTGGTTACTCCCCACTGCTAACGGCCGAAGAAGAAGTCTATTTCGCACGTCGTGCTTTGCGTGGTGATGTGGCCTCGCGTCGTCGCATGATTGAAAGTAACCTGCGACTGGTCGTGAAAATTGCCCGCCGTTACGGCAATCGTGGTCTGGCTCTGCTGGATCTGATTGAAGAGGGCAACTTAGGTCTCATCCGCGCAGTTGAGAAGTTTGACCCGGAACGCGGGTTCCGTTTCTCAACCTACGCGACCTGGTGGATTCGTCAGACCATCGAACGGGCAATTATGAACCAGACCCGTACGATTCGCCTGCCGATTCACATCGTCAAAGAGTTGAACGTGTATCTGCGTACCGCGCGCGAGTTGTCCCATAAGCTGGACCACGAGCCAAGCGCAGAAGAAATTGCCGAACAACTCGATAAACCGGTTGATGACGTAAGCCGTATGCTGCGTCTCAACGAGCGCATTACCTCCGTTGACACCCCGCTGGGTGGCGACTCCGAAAAAGCGCTGCTGGACATCCTGGCCGATGAAAAAGATAACGGTCCGGAAGACACCACGCAGGACGATGACATGAAGCAGAGCATCGTCAAATGGCTGTTCGAACTGAACGCCAAACAGCGTGAAGTGCTGGCGCGTCGCTTCGGTTTACTGGGGTATGAAGCTGCGACACTGGAAGACGTCGGCCGCGAAATTGGCCTGACCCGTGAACGTGTTCGTCAGATTCAGGTTGAAGGTCTGCGTCGCCTGCGTGAAATCCTGCAGGGGCAAGGTCTGAATATCGAAGCGCTGTTCCGCGAATAAGCAACCTTTCGTCAAAAAAGGCCCGTCGTGAGACGGGCCTTTTTCTTTTGTGTTACGGCTGCGTCGCCGTCTCGTGCAGCAGACGCCAGGTTATTTTGTCACCTTCCTGATTAAGCACCGCGGTTGACCAGCGCACGTTAACGGGCAGGTCTGGCCGGGTTTGCGTCTCCCGGTAGTGAAGCACTGCACCCCGTTCGCCGCTCTGGATCGTGGTTAACTCGTCAATGACGATGTTCAGCCCGGGACGGCTTCCGCGCTGTTTTTCCAGAAAACTGGCCAGGCCGTTATAGTCGACCTGCACACCGCCCGGCGGGATCATCAGAAAATCGGGACGGAAACGGGCGAGCAGGGCGTCGGCCTCGCCTTCACCTTTGCCTAACCATGCTTCAAGCGCAATGTGGAGGTCGATAATGTCGTGTTCGAAAGGCGTCATGAATTCTCCTGTCGCAGCGGGTTTAGCACCTGCGTATTGTTAAGACGAAAAACGTACGGTACAGGCAGCAAGGTCATGCCTGCGGCAAAAATAAACATCCCGTGCCAGGCGGCGTGTGGCGTCAGCCACGCCTGCGCCAGGTTCAGCACCTGCGCCAGCAGCAGGGCACCGGCAAAAAAGCTCAATTGACGATTGAGATTCCACAGCGCGCTGGCATCCGGCATCTCGTCCCGGCGCGTTGTCAGAAACGCGCTGCTCTGAGCCGTGCTGCTGCACAGGCTTCCCCCGGCGCCCATCAGGGCAAACGCGACGGCAGGCAACAGCGTAGCCGAACTGACGTCAATCAAAAGCAGAATGCCCGTCGCCTGCAGCAGGCAGCCGATGACGATCAGGGGTCGGGGGCCGATACGGTTAAAATAACGTCCCGTCGCCGTGATGGCGATAAACGATGCCACGGACCACGGCAGCATGAGCATGCCCGTAGCGGCTGGGCTCATGTTCGCCACGTTCTGAAGATAAAACATGCCCGTGACGTTCACCCCAATAAATACGCCGGGTACGCAGATATACACAAGCATGGAAAAACGCAAAAGCGGGTCCGCGAGCAATGACAGGTTTAGCAGTCTGGCCGCGTTCATCGTGGGTTTTTCGTGTTTAAGCCACAGGCAGGCCAGAACAAAGGTCACGATAGCGACCGGTAGCGTGGCGAAAAAGATCCATCGCCAGCTTAGCGTCTGTACCAGCAGTCCCCCGATAGCCGGGGAGCAGGCCGGGGCAAGCAGCGCGACCAGCATCACCGCCGAGGAGAGTCTGGCACGCTCGTGAGGCTTATACTGTTGCCAGGTCAGCGCCTGTCCGACGGGGATCAGTAAGCCTCCTCCCACGCCCTGAAGCACTCGCCAGGCGATCAGACTTTCCAGCGTTGCAGACAGGCCCGCCGCTGCGGAGGCTGCGCTGAACAGAAAAAGCGAAAGCAGGATGACGCGCTTTGGCCCGATGCGGCGCGAGAGCAGGCTGCTGAACGGGATCGCCAGCGTCAGGCCGGCAATGTAACCGTTACTGACCCAGGCAAGGGCAGAAGGCGTGGTGTTAAAGGCGTGAGCCATCGCCGGAAAGGCGACGCTGGCAATAAACATGTTGATCAAATCAAGAAAAAAGCCCAGCAGATAGACAACGGCAACTTGGCTGCGATACGTCATGGTGGATCCTCCGGTGAGGTGGCGTATCGTATCGGCTCGGGCATCACGGATAAACCTGACAAAGCGCGATATACTGTCAAAAATATTTTGACAGTAAAGGGCGAGATGATGATTAACCTGCAGCGGACGCAGATGTTTATCGCGGTGGCCGACACCGGCAGTTTTACGGCCGCCGCCGAGGCGATGGGGCTGACAAAAGCGGTGGTCAGCTTCAATATTCGCCAGCTCGAAGCCGAGCTGGGGGTGACGCTGCTGCTGCGCTCCACCCGCCGCCTGACGCTAACCGAGGCGGGAGCGCTTTTTCATCAGCGCAGCGTGGCGCTTCTGAAGGACGCGGAACGGCTGCAGGATGACGTTCGCGCGAATCATGCAGGACTCACGGGGGAATTGCGGATCACCACCACGCCTGAGTATGGTTCGCGGGTCGTGGTGCCGCTGCTGGCCAGGTTTAGCCAGCAACACACAGATCTTCGCGTCCGACATGTTTCGTCGTCACTGCACGCAGACCTTATCTCGGAGCGCTTTGACGTGGCCATCCGGCTGGGGACGCTTGTTGATTCGCGCAACCACGCCGCACTGATTTCTCACTTTTCTATTCTCCCCGTCGCGACGCCCGAGTGGCTTGCGAGAAACCCGATCGAATCGCTTGCACAGCTGGCGCAGGCCGACTGGATTATCCACGAGCGCTTAGCCTCGCCGCTGCGCTGGCAGGTGAAAGATGCCCGCGGTGCGCCTGACATGCTGGAGATAAAAAAGGCGCCGCGTTTGTTTGCCGACAGCGCTCAGGCCCTTATGGCTTTTGCGCTCGCAGGCGGTGGGGTGGCGTTACTGCCGGAATGGCTGGTGCGCGATGCGCTTGATGCGGGAACGCTGGTGACGATTTTACCGGAGTATACCTTTGCGCGGCAGGGGATCTATGCGGTCTATCCTGATGCCCGGCATGTGCCCGCAAAAGTGCGCACCTTTATCGATTTTATGCGCACCAGCGTGAGTTAATCGTGCATCATCTTTTTGATGAGCGCAGAGAACTGCTCCCGCTCGGCCTTGTTAAGGCGTCCTAAAAAGGCCTCATCAACCTCATTGCCTACCGGCTTACAGTCTGCAAGCAGGGCCTCACCTTCTGGCGTGAGGAAGACAAAGCGACGGCGCTTATCCGCAGGGTCGTGCTCGCGTTTGACCAGCCCGCGCGCCTCCATGCGGCTCAGCATTTCCGCCAGGGTCGCTTTCGTGCTGACCGCGACTTCAGTCAATGCCACCTGTTCAATGCCCGGATGCTCGGCAATCGAGCGCATCACCGCATACTGCGGCTTGGTCAGTTCCGGCAGGGCATGTTGCCACTTCGCGGTATGCTGTTGAAAAAGCTGACGTAACAGGTGGAACGCCTCTTGTCTTAGTTCCATGAACACTCCGACAGAAAAAATCACCCCCTATGATAGCCGCTAAAGTCCAGGATGATAATGCGGCATTTTTTAGCATTTTGTGTGATCGTGTACGAACAATCTTGTCAGAAAAACAATCCGGGAGTAGTTTACCTCTAATGTTCGTACACGAACAAATTGATTGAGGTGATGAATGAGATTGATCGTGGGAATGACGGGGGCGACGGGTGCTCCGCTGGGCGTGGCGCTGCTGCAGGCGCTGCGGGAAATGCCGGAAGTAGAGACGCATCTGGTGATGTCGAAGTGGGCAAAAACCACCATTGAGCTGGAAACGCCTTACACCGCCCAGGACGTTGCTGCCCTGGCTGACGTCATCCACAGCCCGGCTGACCAGGCCGCCACCATCTCCTCCGGCTCGTTTCGTACCGACGGCATGATCGTCATTCCCTGCAGCATGAAAACGCTGGCCGGGATCCGCGCGGGCTATGCCGAAGGGCTGGTGGGCCGTGCGGCGGATGTGGTGCTGAAAGAGGGGCGCAAGCTGGTGCTGGTGCCCCGTGAAACGCCGCTCAGCACCATTCATCTGGAGAACATGCTGGCGCTCTCCCGCATGGGCGTGGCGATAGTGCCGCCCATGCCTGCGTATTACAACCACCCGCAAACCGCCGATGACATTACCCAGCATATTGTGACCCGCGTGCTCGACCAGTTTGGCCTGGAGCATAAAAAGGCGCGTCGCTGGAACGGGTTGCGGGAGGCGAAACATTTTTCACAGGAGAATAAAGATGGCATTTGATGATCTGAGAAGCTTCCTGTCGGCGCTCGATGAGCAAGGGCAACTGCTGAAAATTGAGGAAGAGGTAAACGCCGAGCCGGTTCTGGCGGCGGCAGCCAACGCGACCGGCCGCATCGGTGACGGCGCGCCCGCGCTGTGGTTCGACAATATTCGCGGCTTTACCGATGCCCGCGTGGTGATGAACACCATCGGCTCCTGGCAAAATCACGCTATTTCGATGGGGCTGCCTGCGAACACGCCGGTGAAAAAGCAGATCGACGAGTTTATACGCCGCTGGGATAAATTCCCGATTGCGCCAGAGCGCCGCGCCAACCCGGCCTGGGCGCAGAATACGGTGGACGGTGAAGACATTAACCTGTTCGACATCCTGCCGCTGTTCCGCCTGAACGACGGGGACGGTGGTTTTTATCTCGACAAAGCGTGCGTTGTCTCGCGCGATCCGCTCGACCCGGATAACTTCGGCAAGCAGAACGTTGGCATCTACCGCATGGAAGTGAAGGGCAAGCGCAAGCTCGGCCTGCAGCCGGTGCCGATGCACGATATCGCTCTGCATCTGCACAAAGCGGAAGAACGCGGCGAAGACCTGCCGATTGCGATTACGCTGGGCAACGACCCGATCATCACCCTGATGGGCGCGACGCCGCTGAAATACGATCAGTCGGAATATGAAATGGCCGGTGCGCTCCGTGAAAGCCCGTACCCGATTGCCACCGCGCCGCTGACCGGCTTTGACGTGCCGTGGGGTTCTGAAGTGATCCTGGAAGGGGTGATTGAAGGCCGTAAGCGCGAAATTGAAGGGCCGTTCGGCGAGTTTACCGGGCACTACTCCGGTGGCCGTAACATGACGGTTGTCCGTATCGACAAAGTTTCTTACCGCACCAAACCGATTTTCGAATCCCTTTACCTCGGCATGCCGTGGACCGAGATTGATTATCTGATGGGGCCAGCCACCTGCGTGCCGCTCTACCAGCAGCTGAAAGCGGAGTTCCCGGAAGTGCAGGCGGTAAACGCGATGTACACCCACGGTCTGCTGGCGATCATCTCCACCAAAAAGCGTTACGGCGGCTTCGCCCGCGCGGTTGGCTTGCGCGCCATGACCACGCCGCACGGCCTGGGCTACGTGAAGATGGTGATCATGGTGGATGAGGATGTCGACCCGTTCAACCTTCCGCAGGTGATGTGGGCGCTGTCATCGAAGGTCAACCCGGCAGGCGATCTGGTGCAGCTGCCGAACATGTCGGTGCTTGAACTCGATCCGGGATCCAGTCCGGCGGGCATTACTGACAAACTGATTATTGATGCGACCACGCCTGTCGCACCGGACACCCGGGGCCACTATAGCCAGCCGGTTCAGGATCTGCCTGAAACCAAAGCCTGGGCTGAAAAACTGACCGCGATGCTGGCTGCACGCCAATAAGGAGGAAAAGATGATTTGTCCACGTTGTGCCGATGAGCATATTGAAGTGATGGCGACGTCACCGGTGAAAGGGGTCTGGACCGTTTACCAGTGCCAGCATTGTCTGTATACCTGGCGCGATACCGAACCGCTGCGCCGTACCAGCCGCGAGCATTATCCGGAAGCGTTCCGCATGACGCAGAAGGATATTGACGAGGCGCCGCAGGTGCCGACAATCCCGCCGCTGCTCTAAAAAAAAGCCCGGTGGCGCTGCGCTTACCGGGCGATAATATTGTGCGGCCTTTTGCCCGGTGGCGCTGCGCTTACCGGGCCTACGGTTTTGTAGGTCGGGTAAGGCGAAGCCGCCACCCGACAAAACAGACCGCAGAAAACTAAACCAGACTCTTCAACCGATAAATCCACTCCAGCGCCTGACGCGGCGTCAGGGAATCAGGATCGAGATTCTCCAGCGCTTCCACTGCAGGCGATGTCTCTTCCGCTGGCACCAGCAGCGACATCTGCGTACCATCGATCTGCGTCGCCGCCGCATTCGGTGACAGGCTTTCCAGCTCACGCAGTTTCTGACGCGCGCGCTTGATCACCTCTTTCGGTACACCGGCCAGCGCCGCAACGGCCAGACCATAGCTCTTGCTTGCCGCGCCATCCTGCACCGTGTGCATAAAGGCGATGGTGTCGCCATGCTCCAGTGCATCAAGGTGGACGTTAGCCACGCCTTCCATTTTCTCCGGCAACTGCGTCAGCTCGAAGTAGTGGGTGGCGAACAGCGTCATGGCCTTGATTTTATTCGCGAGGCTTTCCGCACAGGCCCAGGCCAGCGACAGACCATCGTAGGTTGACGTTCCGCGTCCGACTTCGTCCATCAGCACCAGGCTGTGCTCCGTCGCGTTATGCAGAATGTTAGCCGTTTCAGTCATTTCGACCATGAAGGTTGAGCGACCGCTCGCCAGATCGTCCGCAGCCCCGACGCGGGTAAAGATACGGTCGATGGGGCCAATCTCCACGTTTTGCGCCGGAACGTAGCTGCCGATATAGGCAAGCAGGGCAATCAGCGCCGTCTGACGCATATAGGTACTCTTACCACCCATGTTCGGACCGGTAATGATCAGCATTCTTCGCTGCGGCGACAGGCTCAGCGGGTTGGCGATGAACGGTTCGTTCAGCACCCGCTCGACCACCGGGTGACGGCCTTCAGTGATGCGAATGCCAGGCTTGTCGGTAAAGGTCGGGCAGGTGTAGTTCAGCGTTTCCGCGCGCTCTGCCAGATTCACCAGCACGTCCAATTCCGCCAGCGCGCTGGCGCTCAGCTGCAGGTCGGCCAGGTGCGGCATCAGCATGTCAAACAGCTCTTCATAGAGCTGTTTTTCCAGCGCCAACGCTTTCCCTTTCGAGGTGAGAACTTTGTCCTCGTACTCTTTCAGCTCGGGAATGATGTAGCGTTCAGCGTTTTTCAACGTCTGGCGGCGCACGTAGTGAATCGGCGCCAGATGGCTCTGCCCGCGGCTGATTTGAATGTAGTAACCGTGAACCGCGTTATACCCCACTTTCAGGGTGTCGAGCCCAAGACGCTCGCGCTCGCGGATTTCCAGCTTATCAAGGTAGTCCGTCGCGCCGTCGGCCAGCGCGCGCCATTCGTCCAGCTCCTCGTTGTAGCCCGGGGCAATCACGCCGCCATCACGCACGAGAACCGGAGGCGCATCAATAATGGCGCGTTCAAGCAGCTCGCGGAGTTCGGTAAATTCGCCCATGGTTTCGCGGAGTTTCTTTACCGGCGCGCTGTCAACGTCGCTCAGCTGCGCACGCAGTTCCGGCAGCTGCTGGAAAGCATGACGCATCCGCGCCAGATCGCGCGGTCGCGCCGTGCGCAGCGCCAGACGGGCCAGGATACGTTCCAGATCGCCCACCTGACGCAGGACCGGCTGCAGCTCGGTATAGCGATCCTGCAGGGCGGCAATCGTCTGCTGACGGCAAACCAGCGTAGCGGTGTCGCGAATCGGCATATGCAGCCAGCGTTTCAGCATACGGCTGCCCATCGGCGTGACCGTACTGTCAAGGACCGACGCGAGCGTATTTTCTACGCCGCCCGCCAGGTTCTGCGTGATCTCCAGGTTGCGGCGCGTGGCGGCATCCATGATGATGCTGTCCTGCTGGCGCTCCATGGTAATAGAGCGAATGTGCGGCAGGGCGGTGCGCTGGGTATCTTTTACGTACTGCAGGAGGCAACCAGCCGCGCACAGCCCGCGCGGGGCATTTTCAACGCCAAAGCCAATCAGATCGCGGGTGCCGAACTGCAGATTCAGCTGCTGGCGCGCGGTATCAATTTCGAATTCCCACAGCGGACGGCGGCGCAGCCCGCGACGGCCTTCAATCAGCGACATTTCGGCGAAATCTTCGGCGTAGAGCAGTTCTGCCGGGTTGGTGCGCTGCAGTTCGGCTGCCATTGTTTCTCGGTCGGCCGGTTCACTCAGACGAAAACGCCCGGAGCTGATGTCCAGCGTCGCGTAGCCAAAGCCTTTGCTGTCCTGCCACAGCGCGGCCAGCAGGTTATCCTGGCGCTCCTGAAGCAGGGCTTCATCGCTGATGGTGCCCGGCGTGACGATGCGCACGACCTTGCGTTCCACCGGACCTTTTGAGGTCGCGGGGTCGCCGATCTGTTCACAGATGGCAACAGACTCACCCTGATTAACCAGTTTCGCCAGGTAGTTTTCTACCGCGTGGTGCGGAATACCGGCCATTGGAATGGGTTCACCAGCCGATGCGCCCCGTTTGGTCAGCGAGATGTCGAGCAGCTGCGATGCGCGTTTGGCATCGTCATAAAACAGCTCGTAAAAATCGCCCATACGATAGAACAGCAGGATTTCCGGATGCTGTGCCTTCAGCTTCAGATACTGCTGCATCATCGGCGTATGTGCGTCGAAATTGTCGAGTGTGCTCATGGAGTTATGATGTCCATTTCTTTGAATATAAACCGTTTTGAGCGGCTCAGTGGCCGTTTGTTCCTTCTATTGTCGCATGAAAAAAAGGTACGGCGCAGAAAAATGTCGCCGCTTTACGAGGCATCTTCCGACATGAGCTCAATGACGATTTTTCCATGCTCTACGCCCACTCGCACCCGGGAGTGGGTGGTAAACCCTGCCTTTTCAAGCCAGTCACCTTTTAAGCTCAGTGCCGCATGCACGCTGTAGCGCTTCGGTATCTTGGTATTGCGGTCTTCATGGCGCTTTCTGAAATATCCCACTGTTAAATGGCGATAGGGTTTGTTGATAGCGAGTTCTTGCATAGGGTCTCCCGACAATACGGATAAAAGTCATTACTGATGCCTGTATAAAATACCAGTGATGGTTGGGGCTTGCAGGGCTAAAACTGGAATCAGGCTTCAGAAAACGACATGCAATAACTGAAATCCCGCATTGAAAGGTGTAATATTTTTGCACTTTATTGTTCGGTAAGTCGCTATGTCCGGTAAACGAATTTCACGCGAAAAAGAGACCATCGCGAAAATGATCGCGCTGTATCAGAAGCAGTGTCCTCAGGCCGCTGTGGAAGAGGGGCACTATCAGGCGCTAAATGCCTATGCCGATAAGCGTCTGGATAAATGCGTTTTCGGGGAGGAAAAGCCCGCCTGTAAACAGTGTCCGGTCCACTGCTACCAGCCTGCAAAACGCGAAGAGATGAAGCAGATTATGCGCTGGGCAGGCCCGCGAATGCTCTGGCGTCACCCCATTCTGACCGTCCGCCATCTGATGGATGACCGTCGTCCCGTACCGGAACTGCCGGAAAAGTATCGTCCGAAAAAGTGACCGGTTCAGCTTCTGAGCGGGCGGCAAATCACGTTAAGGGCCAGCGCGCTGCAGAGCGGGAAGAGGGCCAGCAGCAGCCAGGGGAGCATCGCCTGCGTTGAGGGCACCAGCGCGCGATCCAGCAGGCTGCCAAACAGCAAATTTCCGGCCAGTACCGCAATGCCTCCGGCGGTGGCGAGTGCGCCGTAGTGCGCCCCCAGCGTGGACTCCTCGGCAAACCGGGGGACCAGGTCCTTAGCTGAGGGTACCAGCAGCATCTGTCCCAGCGTCAACAGCGTCACGAAACAGACCGACGGCAGCAGGCGCAGCCAGCCCTCAGGCGGTGCCGTCGGCGCAAACATTGCCACGCTTGCAAAGGCGGCGGAGAGGAATAAAAAGCCCACCGGCAGGATCCTCACCGCGCCCACGCGCCGGGCGAATCGCGCCAGCGGCAGCTGTAAAGCAACAATCAGTACAGAGGCCAGCATAAAAAGCGGGCCGAGATCTTTCTCGTTACCGCCGGCGCGCTGGATCTCTACCGGCAGCGCCAGATAGAGCTGGTTATAGCTCAAAAGCCACGAGCTATAGGCAATGATAAAGGCGATAAAGCGGGGCTGGCGAAAGGTCGTCCACCAGGGAACGAGCTTCAGCGTCCGCGCAGCGTGGCGTGACGCGGGCAGGCAAAAGTAGAGAACCACCAGCGCAACGAGAAAGACTCCAGCGCCCGCCAGCGCCACCTGGCGAAAGCCCAGGCCGGTGAGCAGGGCGCCGGCAACCGGGCCCAGTACCGCACCGAGTTCCCCGCAGACTGCAAAGAGCGCGAACCACTCCGCCCGGCTTCGTTTACCTTTCGCCTCGCTGTGCGTGCCCGCTTTCGCCAGCAATGCTTCAATAGAAGGAGAAAACAGCGCGCCGCCCACCCCCGTCAGGCACGCGCCCAGAATAATCGGCCACAGCGATTCACCAAGCGCCAGCAGCAGATACCCCGCGACGCGAATAATGCACCCGCTCAGGATAACGATTTTCGCGCCAAACCGGTCCGAGAGCGCGCCGCCGACGATAAACATCCCCTGCTGAGAGAACGTGCGCAGGCCGAGGATCAGCCCGATCAGCCCGCCGGAGAGCAGCATATCGTCGCGCAGGAATATCGCCAGGAAGGGGACAACGGCGTAAAAGCCGATGTTAAAAACAAACTGGCTACCCAGTAAAACGGGCGGCCAGAGCGTGGTGGCAGGGCGTAGGGGCATCGTTGGTCACTCGCCCCTAAACGATAAAGTGAATGTGTTTTTTGCCATGGAACGGCGAGATCTCGATTTTGGTTTTGACCCGGAAGACGTCCCAGAGCAACGACTCGGACAGGATGTCCTGCGGTGTCCCCGTCGCCACAATTTGCCCTTTCTGCATCACAATCAGCGAGTCGCAGAACATCGAGGCGTGGTTGAGATCGTGGATAGCGACAATGCTGGTGACCGGTAATTCGCTGATCAACTGCATCAGCTGCATCTGATGATGAATGTCCAGGTGGTTTGTTGGTTCATCCAGCAGGATTTCCGTCGGGGTCTGGGCCAGCGCGCGGGCAATGTGGACGCGCTGGCGCTCACCGCCGGAGAGGCTCAGCCACCCCTGGTCGCTTTTATCCAGCATATCCACGCGCTGCAGAGCGGCGGTGACGGTTTCGTCATCGTGCGTGCTCCAGTTGGAAAAGGCGGAGTGGTGCGGAATCCGCCCGAGTTTGACCACGTCGCGCACGCGCATGTTGGCGTCAGTCATGCCGTGCTGCTCCACGAAGGCGACCCGGCGGGCCAGCTGCTTTTTGGCAATACGAGAGATGTCCTGGCCGTCCAGCGTCACACAGCCCGCATCCGGGCGACGCAGCCCCGCGAGGATACGTAAAAGAGACGATTTACCGCAGCCGTTAGGGCCAAGCAGTCCTACCGTTTCGCCCCGGGAAACCTTCAGCGAGACGTCATTAACGATGACTTTTTTGCCGACCTTCCAGGTAATATTTTCAGCGCAGATGCTCATCACTTATTCCTTGAGCGGTAGATAATCACGGCAAAGAACGGAACGCCAACCAGCGCGGTGACCACGCCGACGGGCAGGCTTTGCGGCGCAATCAGCATGCGCGAGGCTATGTCTGCCAGCACCATCAGGATCGCGCCTGCCAGCGCGCTGGCAATCAGCAGCGTGCGGTGCAGCGGCCCGAACAGGAAACGCATCACGTGCGGCACCACCAGCCCGACAAAGCCGATTGAGCCCGCCATGCTGACGATGGTTGCGGTAATCAGCGCGGTGGTGGTAAAGAGCGCCAGGCGCACCCAGGGGACTGCAATGCCCAGCGACGCCGCGGCGTCATCACCGAACGTAAAGGCATCCAGCGCCCGGGAATAGTAGAGGCACACGGCTAACCCAATCAGCACCACGACCAGCGCCAGCTGGAATTCAGGCCAGCGTACGCCGCTGAAGCTGCCCAGCAGCCAGAACATCACGTCGCGCGCCTGCTGGGCACTGGCGGAGGTGCTAATGGTGTAGGCGGTAATGGCGTTAAAAAGCTGCGAGGCGGCGACGCCTGCCAGAATCGTACGTTCATTCCCGCCGCGCGCCCCGTTCGTCAGAAACGCGACAAACGCAAACGCGGCGAACGCCCCGGCAAAGGCCCCGGCAGAGAGCGACACCGCACCGGTGCCGATCCCCAACACGACGACAGAAACCGCCCCGGTCGATGCGCCCGCGGACACGCCGAGCACGTAGGGTTCCGCCAGCGCGTTCTTCAGCAGGCTCTGCAATACGGCCCCGCAGATGGCCAGACCTGCGCCGCAGCAGGCCGCCACCAGCGCGCGGCTCAGGCGGAAGTCCCAGATCACGCTCTCATAGATGCGAGTGAGCGGAACATCGGTGAGCCCCATTTTATTGCTGATGGCGTAAAACACGTTATCCAGCGGGATGGACAGCTCGCCGACGCTGACGCTCAGCGCGATAACCAGAAATAGCAGGACAAAGGCGAGCAAACACGAGGTCGTCAGAACCAGGCTCTGCCTGGCCTGAAGGACAGCGGTGGTCATCAGTTCAGCCCCAGTTTTCTGAGCTGTTCGCCAACCTGCTCAGCCCCGTAAATCGTGCGAATTGTCGGGTTCATGGCCTGACCGTCCATCACCACGATATGGCCTTTTTTCACCGCGTCCAGCTGGCTGACGGCCGGATCGCTTTTCAGGAATTTGATTTTCTCTTCCGCGTTATCCAGCGCCCAGCGGTTGCGATCCAGGCTGGAGACCACAATCACATCCGGATTGGCGGCAATAATGCTTTCCCAGCCCACGGTTGGCCATTCGGTCTCGGAGGTGATGGCGTTATGCCCGCCCATCAGGCTGGCGATAAACCCGGAGGGGCTATTTTTACCGCCTACGTAGGCGTCCGCAGAAGGGGAGGCGCTTGAGAACCAGAAAACAAAGGAGAGATCTTTTTTGTTTTTACTGAATTCCTGGCGCAGGTCAGCCTCACGTTTTTTGAAATCGGCAATCACGGCCTGACCGCGGTCTTCAACGTTAAAGATTTTGGCGAAATCCTCAATCTCCTGATAGAGATACGTCATATCCCACAGTTTCTGGCGGCTGCCGTACATATCGCCGGTGGCTTTTTTGGTCGCACACATGCCCGGGGACACGTAGCTGTTCACGCCCAGGGTCATCAGATCGTCGCGTTTTGCGACCTTGCTTTCTGGCCCCAGCAGCAGCGGTGACTGCGCGGGGACAAAGTCGGGATTTTGCGCAAGCACGGATTCAAGGGTAGGGATTTCGACCGTCAGGGTTTTGATTTTTGCGTTCTGTTCCGCCAGCTGCGGCAGCACTTTCGTCGGCCAGAAGGCGCTGGCCTTCACCTTATCTTCCAGCCCCAGCAGGAGCAGAATTTCGACGGTATTCTGACCCAGAGCCACGACGCGTTCCGGCGCTTTGGTGAATGTCTCTTTATAGCCACAGTTTTCAATCGTCAGAGGATATGTGGTTGCCAGAGCAGAACTGACCGACGCAACCGCCAGGCCTAACGCGCAGATGACCTTCTTCATGAAACGCTACCCTTGATTAATATTATTATTGATGCAAATGAAACTCATTATTAAGGCGGAATTTTATACAGAGGAAACGATTTTGTGTCAATGAGGGACAATTGCGCAGGGTAACGAAAGGCGGTGCCAGAAAAACACCGCCGGATTGGGGGCTTAAACCAGGCTCTCTTTATCGATCCCGAGACGCTTCATGCGCGACAGCAGGGTAGTGCGTTTTAACCCTAAACGCTGGGCGGCACCTTTTGGCCCGGCAACCACGCCGTTGGTCTCTTTGAGTACGCGCATAATGAGCTGATATTCATCTTCTCCCTCTTTTGCTGTCTCGGCGGCGGGCACGGTCACGTCAGGCAGCGTCACTTCAGGCAGGGAGAGCTGCAGCACATTGCCGCGCGTCAGCAGCACCGCACGCTCGATGACGTTTTCCAGTTCGCGCACGTTGCCGGGCCACTCCATTGATGAAAGGGTACGTAACGTCTCGGCAGGAATGCTGTCGATGTTTCGCCCCATCCGACGCGCGATCTTGGCGGTAAACGCTTTGACCAGCAGGGGAATATCTTCCGGGCGCTCGCGCAGCGGCGGCAGGAAGATCGGGAAGACGTTCAGGCGATAGTAGAGATCGCTGCGAAACTCGCGGTCGGCGACCATTTTTTTCAGGTCGCGGTTGGTGGCGGCAATCAGCCGCACGTCAGTCTGGATAAGCTTGTTGCTGCCAAGACGTTCAAACTCCTGCTCCTGCAGGACGCGCAGCAGTTTCGGCTGTAGCTCCAGCGGCATATCGCCCACTTCGTCGAGGAACAGCGAGCTCTTGTCCGCCAGCTCAAAACGGCCCAGCCGCTGGCTGCTGGCCCCGGTGAATGCACCGCGCTCGTGGCCGAACAGGTCGCTTTCCAGCAGGCCTGCGGGCATCGCCGCGCAGTTCATCTTCACCATCCGACGGCTGTTGCGGTTGCTCAGGTTGTGGATGGCGCGGGCAATCAGCTCTTTACCCGTACCGGTTTCGCCAAGGATCAGCACCGTGCTGTCGCTTTGCGCCACCATCTCAACCTGCTTGAGCACGCTGTACATGGCGTCGCTGCGCCCGATGATTTCACCAAACTCGCTGTCCACGTTGTTGAGCTGTTCGGTCAGGGCCAGGTTCTCATCCACCAGCCGCTCTTTCAGGCGGTGGATCTCCTGATAGGCGAGGGCGTTATCCAGCGCGATGGAGATACGCTCGGCGATCTGGCGCAGCAGCTTCAGGTTGGCGGTGGTAAACACGGCTTCATCACACTGCGCCAGCTTCAGCACCCCCAGCATGGTGCTGCCGGACATCAGGGGAAGCAGGCACAGGGTCTGAATCTTGTTGCCCCAGGTGTTAAACAGCATCCGCTCGTACGGTGCCACCGGGTCCTGCTCGCTCAGGTTGAGCAGCAGGATCTCTTTGCTTTTAAATACCCGCTCAGACAGGGTGCCCGCTTCGTCCACTTCGCTCTGCTCGTGCGCCGGGTTGGCTTCATCCAGATAATGCGTGGAGTAGATGTTCAGCTTGCCCTTGCGATGGCCGCGCAGCGCGATGCTGATGGCATCGATTTTGAAATAGTGGTGGATCTCTTTCGACACTTCGCTGACCAGTTCGTCCATATCAAGGCGCGACAGCACGGCGTTGGTGATGGCGACCAGAATGCGGAAGTTGTCGCGCTCGCGGCTCAGCAGGTCGTAATCCACGTTATTGGTCACGCGGCTTTGGATCTGCTCCGCGACGACGGCCACAATCTGGGTAAAGGTGTGCAGACGCTCGTATTCCGCCTCGCTCCAGGGCTGGTCGGTCGTGCGAATAAACTCGCAGCCACCAAAAATATGTCCCTCCGCCGCGAGCGGCAGCATGCTGTAGTGGCCGAACGGCTGGTAGAGGTTGCTCTCCGCGAGCCGCGGCCACGCCGTGCGGAACTCCTCAAAGTTGCAGTGCAGCGCTTCAGGCCGGGAGAGAATACGGCGCACCGGGCCATGCGCGAGATACGTTTCGTCTTCGTACTCAAACGTTTTGCCATTATCGCGCGTTGAGTAGTAGCTCGCGCGGTGCGTTCCGCTATGCCACAGTACAATCGCCGCGCTGTCGGCCAGCGCTGATTGCCTGACCAGCCGCGTCAGGGCATCGCTCAGCGCGCCGAGATCGGGCTGCTGTAAAAGTGTGCGCGTGATATCAAACAGGCCCTGCTGTCCAAGATCGCTCATCGGTGTATACGGCATTATTGCTTTCCAATAGAAACTGGCAAAAAAGAGACATTCAGTGCTGACCGCTTATGGCGCGGCTCTAGCAAATTCGGGGTAAGGGTTCCGCGTGCGGCAGGTCCAGCGTGCGCTTCACGCCGTAAAGTCCGGTCAGGCGCACCCCCTTGCGCTCAACCACTTCGCCGATGATGGCGGCCTCTTTCCCTAATGGATGCGCGCGCAGCTCTGCAAGAACGGCTTCCGCCGCCGCGCGTTCCACGCCGATCACCAGCTTGCCTTCGTTAGCAAAGTTCAGTGGGTCAAGTCCCAATAGTTCGCACAGCCCGCGCACGGCAGCTTTTACAGGCAGGACACGCTCGGTCAGTTCAATTCCGCACCCGCTGCTTGCGGCGAATTCGTGAACCACCGCATTCACCCCGCCGCGGGTGGCATCGCGCAAGGCCTTCACGCCGGGAATAGCACACAGCGTCTGAATCAGCGGGGTGAGCACCGCGCAGTCGCTGCGCAGTTCACCGTCCAGCCCTAAGCCTTCGCGCAGGTTAAGGATAGTCGCTCCGTGGCAGCCCAGCGTGCCGGTTACCATCAGCACGTCGCCCGCGCTAAGCCGCTGTGCGCCCCAGTGAATGTTGGCGGGGATAGCCCCCATTCCGGCGGTGTTGATAAACAGCTTATCGGCCGCACCGCGCTGGACCACTTTGGTGTCCCCGGTGACGATAGCGATACCCGCCTCGCGCGCGGTGTGTGCCATGCTGTTCACCACCGCCGAGAGCGTCTCCATCGGCAGACCCTCTTCAAGGATGAATCCGCAGGAGAGGTAGCGGGGAATGGCGCCGCTGACGGCCACGTCGTTGGCCGTGCCGCAGACGGCGAGCTTGCCGATATCGCCGCCGGGAAAGAACAGCGGATCGATGACATAGCTGTCGGTGGAGAAGGCCAGCCGGTCGCCCTGGGCGGTGAGGGTGGCGAGGTCAATGCGCGCCTGGTCTTCCTGCTCGGCGAGCCAGGGGTTGTTAAAGGCCTCCATGAACAGCCGGTTAATCAACTGCTGCATCGCCTGTCCACCGCTTCCGTGCGCCATTTCCACCGTGTTCATGCTTCACACTCCTGGTTGCGATATTGATACCACGCGGCGCATGCCCCTTCGGAGGAGACCATCAGCGCGCCAAACGCCGTTTGCGGGTTACAGGTATTGCCAAATAACGGGCACTGATGCGGTTTGCATTTGCCGGTGAGCACCTCGCCACAGCGGGCCCGGGGATCGTCGCAAACCTGCTGCGGCTGCGGGCGGAAATGCGCTTCGGCATCGAACGCGCGATAGGCTGGCGTCAGGCGCACGCCGGATTCGGCAATCAGCCCCAGTCCTCGCCACTCGCTGTCGCCTTCGACGCTGAACACCTCCGCAATGGCACGCTGAGCCCGTTCATTGCCGGCATCCGGCACCACGCGGCGGTACTGGTTTTCGACCGCGCTCAGGGCCGCTATTTTCTGCTCAACCAGCATGGTGACACCTTGCAGTAGATCAAGTGGTTCGAAACCAGCAACCACTAACGGACGATTGTACTGTTCAGCGATAAAACCGTAGGCGTCTGTGCCAATCACCATGCTGACGTGGCCCGGTGCCAGAAAGGCGTCAATGCCGTTGCCTGGCGCTTCCAGCAGGCTGCGCAGGGTAGGGATAAGCGTAATGTGCTGGCAGAAGAAGAAAAAGTTATCGACGCCGCGCGCTTTCGCCTGCTGCAGCGTGATGGCCGTCGCGGGCATGGTGGTTTCAAACCCCAGGCCAAAAAATACCACCTTGCGCGCGGGGTTATCCGCTGCCAGCGTCAGGGCATCCATCGGCGAATAGACGATCCGGATGTCCGCCCCGCGCGCTTTCGCCTGCAGCAGCGAGCCGTTTTTCCCCGGCACACGCATCGCGTCGCCAAAGGTGCAGAATATGACGTCGGGCCGGCTGGCAATCTCGATACAGCTGTCGATGCGGCCCATTGGCAGCACGCAGACCGGGCAGCCGGGGCCGTGGATAAACTCAATGTTCTCCGGCAGCAGCTGGTCGAGGCCAAATTTAAAGATCGCGTGCGTGTGCCCGCCGCACACCTCCATGATCCGCAGCGGCCTTTCTTTGGTGTAGTCCAGCCGCGCCGCGCGCGTTTTGAGGTGTCCGATAAGCTGCAGCACCTGCTCCGGCGCGCGGTATTCATCAACGTAACGCATGATTACCGCTCCTCGCCGTACAGCAGCGCGCCGACGTCCGGCTCCACGTCGAACATGTTTTGCAACGCATCCAGCGTGTCGCGGGCTTCCGCTTCGTTAATCACGCTCATGGCAAACCCCACGTGGACCAGCACCCACTGGCCGAGACGCGACGCGCCCGTTTCATCGGTGC
This sequence comes from Enterobacter cloacae complex sp. 2024EL-00227, assembly GCF_043945315.1. Taxonomy (NCBI): domain Bacteria; kingdom Pseudomonadati; phylum Pseudomonadota; class Gammaproteobacteria; order Enterobacterales; family Enterobacteriaceae; genus Enterobacter; species Enterobacter cloacae complex sp. 2024EL-00227. Next base: position 164,573 of record NZ_JBIMQP010000004.1, on the reverse strand, counting down.
TGCCCACCAGCGTCAGGTCGACGTCGCGCAGGATGCCGCAAACCTCGACTTTGGCCTGATTACCGTTGAGGGAATGGATTTGTCCCGGTACGCCTATGCACATCTTTCGTTCTCCAGCCAGCGTAACCAGCCGTCCATGCCGTCGCCGCGCGTGGCGGAGACCAGCAGGATCTCAATCTCCGGGTTCACTTCGCGGGCATACGCCAGGCACTTATCCACGTCGAAATTCAGGTACGGCAGCAGGTCGACTTTGTTCAGCAGCATCAGGGATGCCGCGGCGAACATATGCGGGTACTTCAGCGGCTTGTCTTCGCCCTCGGTCACCGAAAGCACCGCCACCTTGTGTCGTTCACCCAGATCGAAGCTCGCCGGGCAGACGAGGTTGCCGACGTTTTCAATAAACAGGATGCCGTTATCCGCCAGCGGCAGGCGCGGGGCGGCGTCGGCAATCATCTGCGCATCCAGATGGCAGCCTTTGCCGGTGTTAACCTGAATTGCCGGGGTGCCGGTTTCGCGGATGCGCGCCGCGTCGTTTACCGTTTGCTGGTCGCCCTCGATCACCGCGCAGGAGACGCGCCCGTTGATGCGTTTGAGCGTTTCGGTCAGCAGCGTGGTTTTGCCGGAACCGGGGCTGGAGACCAGGTTCAGCGCCAGCTGTTTGCGGGTGGCAAAGCGGGCGCGGTTGCGGGCGGCGATCTGGTTATTTTTGTCCAGCACGTTGATTTCCACGTCCAGCATCTGGCGCTGGCTCATGCCCGGCGCGTGGGTACCCGCTTCGCCGTGGCCGTAATGCAGGTCGCCCGCGTCGGAACGCTGCGGCGCAAAGGTAATGCCGGTCAGGGCTGCCGCAGGGCGCGGGGCAGGGGAAAAGGGCGCGGAGCGAAACGCGGAGTGGGGACGGTGCTCATCCCCTTCTATATACAGGTTGCCTTCGGCGCAACCGCAGGTACTACACATACTTTACTCCTTCTCGATTTCGAGGCGTTGGATCTGCATGCCGTCATCCGCCACGATGCGCAGCCCGGTGCTCTGACACTGCGGACAGCGCTGTACCTTTGATGAGAGCAGGGTGACGTACTGCTGACACTGTTCGCACCAGCACTCCGCCTGCTGCTCCTCAATATGCAGTTCGCAGCCTTCCGCCAGCGTGCCGCGGCACACCAGCTCAAAACAGAAGGTCAGGGCGCTGGTCTCGACGCAGGAAAACGCCCCGACCTTCAGCCAGACGCCGGTGACGCGTTTCGCGTGGTTTTGCACAGCCTGCTGTTCGATAAGTTCCAGAGCCCGCTGGCAGAGGGTGATTTCGTGCATGACGCCTCCTCAATGAATTGCCCCGGTAATGCAATAACAGTGCCAGCTTGATTTTTGTTAAGGCGTGTCGATGTCACCGCTGTCGAAATGACACGTCGACACCGCGATGTTGACAGCGAATTTTTAATTAAATGTATTAAAAATCATAAGCATAAAAACTGGCATGGAATCTGCTTAACAGCCGCTATCTCCATTAAACGGATACCTTTTATGACTATTTGGGAAATCAGCGAAAAAGCGGAATATATCGCGCAGCGTCATCAGCAGTTACAGGACCAGTGGCACCTTTACTGCAACTCTCTGGTTCAGGGCATTACCTTGTCGAAAGCGCGTCTTCACCACGCGATGAGCTGTGCGGCGCAGGGCGATATGCGCTTTGTCCTCTTCGGCCATTTCATCATCAACGTCACCCTGGCGGATAACTTCAATAGCCACACCATCGAGTACCACCTCGAGACAAAAGACGGTGAAAAACAGTGTATTGCAAAGGCGCAGCTGATGGCTGACGGCATGGTGGACGGCCACGTCAGCAACCGCGATCGCCAGCAGGTACTGGAGCACTATCTGGAAAAAATCGCCCCGGTTTATAACGGCCTGTACACCGCCGTTGAACACGATCTCCCGGTCAACCTGAAGCAGCTGATGGACGGAAATACCTCAGCGAACGTGGCCTGACCCCCCGTGTGTCGAGAAGTGTCGACAAGACAGTTTTTCGTCAAAAATGACTATCACCAGAGGATAACCCGGTGAACCGTTTTGTAATTGCTGACTCGACGGTCTGTATTGGCTGTCGAACCTGTGAGGCGGCGTGTTCGGAAACGCATCGCCTGCATGGGCTACAGTCCATGCCGCGCCTGCACGTCATGCGTAATGAAAAAGAGTCTGCCCCGCAGCTCTGCCATCACTGTGAAGATGCCCCCTGCGCGGGTGTCTGTCCCGTGAACGCCATCACCCGCGTGGATGGCGCAGTCCAGCTGAACGAAAGCCTGTGCGTAAGCTGCAAGCTGTGCGGCATTGCCTGCCCGTTCGGTGCGATTGAATTCTCCGGCAGCCGCCCGCTGCATATTCCGGCCAATGCCAACTCGCCTAAAGCCCCGCCCGCACCTCCGGCGCCTGCACGCGTCAGCACGCTGCTGGACTGGGTGCCCGGCATCCGTGCCGTGGCGGTGAAGTGTGACCTGTGCAGCTTCGATGAACAGGGCCCGGCCTGCGTGCGCACCTGTCCAACCAAAGCGCTGATTCTGGTGAATATTCGCGACATCGCCCGCACCAGCAAGCGCAAGCGCGAGCTGACCATTAATACCGACGTCGGCGATCTTTCGCTTCTGCAGACGCTCAACGAGGGGGTGAAATGAACGCGATTACGATGATTACCAGCGCCGTGGCGTACTTTGCCGCCGCCGCCGTGCTGGCGTGGCTTCTGTCATTCCATAAAACCCTGAGCGGCTGGATCGCCGGGATCGGCGGGGCGGTCGGCAGCCTGATGACGCTGGCGGCGGGTGGGGTTGTCCTGCTCGGCGGGCAGTCCGCAGAGGCCGTGATGCCGCTGATTCGCCACACCGTTGCGATTACGCCGCTGAACGCCATCTGGCTGGTGACCTTTGGCCTGTGCGGGCTGTTTATCAGCCTGTTCAATATCGACTGGCACCGCCATCCGCACGCCAAAGCCAACGGCCTGCTGGTGAACCTGCTGATGGCGACGGCGGTGTGCACCGTGATCGCCAGCAACCTCGGCGCGCTGGTGGTGATGGCAGAGATTATGGCGCTGTGCGGCGTGTTCCTGACCGGCTGCAGCGCCTCCGGGAAAGTGTGGTTTGCGCTGGGACGCCTCGGGACGCTGCTGCTGGCGCTGGCCTGCTGGCGGGTGTGGCAGCGTTTCGGCACGCTGGAGTTCGCTGCGCTTAACGGGCATCCGCTGGGCAATGACGTCTGGCTGCTGGGCGTGATCGGCTTTGGCCTGCTGGCCGGGATTATCCCGCTGCACGGCTGGGTGCCGCAGGCGCATGCGAATGCCTCCGCGCCCGCTGCCGCGCTGTTTTCTGTGGTGGTGATGAAGGTCGGTCTGTTCGGGATTCTGGCGATGACGCTGACCGGCGGCCAGCCGCCGCTGTGGTGGGGCGTGGTGCTGCTGATTGCGGGCATGATCACCGCCTTCATCGGCGGCCTGTACGCGCTGATGGAGCACAATATCCAGCGTCTTCTGGCGTACCACACGCTGGAGAATATCGGCATCATCCTGCTCGGCATGGGCGCGGGGGTGACCGGGCTGGCGCTTAATCAACCGGCGCTGATTGCCGCCGGCTTTATCGGCGGTCTGTATCACCTCGTTAACCACAGCCTGTTTAAAAGCACCCTGTTCCTCGGCGCGGGCAGCGTCTGGTTCCGCACCGGTCATCGGGATATCGAAAAGCTCGGTGGGATTGGCAAAAAAATGCCGGTGATTTCGCTGGCGATGCTGGTCGGGCTGATGGCGATGGCCGCGCTGCCGCCGCTGAACGGCTTTGCCGGGGAGTGGGTGATCTATCAGTCCTTCTTCGCCCTCGGTCAGAGCGAGGCGTTTATCGCACGCCAGCTCGGCCCGCTGCTGGCGGCCGGGCTGGCGATTACCGGGGCGCTGGCGGTGATGTGCATGGCGAAAGTCTATGGCGTGACCTTCCTTGGCGCACCGCGTACGCGTGAGGCTGAGAACGCCTGCTGCGCACCGCTACTGATGGGCGTAAGCGTGGTCGCGCTGGCGCTGTGCTGCATTGCGGGCGGGGTTGCCGCGCCGTGGCTGCTGCCGCTGCTGGGCCACGCCATTCCGCTGCCGCTTGAGACGGCGCACACCGTCGTTTCCCAGCCGATGATTGCACTGCTGCTGATTGCCGCGCCGCTGCTGCCGTTCGTGCTGATGCTGTTCTTCAAACGCGACCGGCTCACCTCCCGCTCGCGCGGTGCCGCGTGGGCCTGCGGTTATGAACACGAACAGTCGATGGTCATCACCGCCCACGGTTTTGCTATGCCGGTGAAAGAGAACTTCGCCGCCGTGCTGAAGCTGCGCCACTGGCTGAACCCGGTGGGCTGGGTACCCGGCTGGCAGAACGCTGCCGCGCCCGCGCTGTTCCGCCGTCTGGCGTTGATCGAGCTGGCGGTGCTGGTAGTGATTGTGATTTCACGAGGAGCCTGACATGAGTCTGTTACTGGCAATTCTTCAGGCGCTGGTGCTGTTCGCCGCCGCGCCGCTGCTGTCGGGCATCACGCGCGTGGCGCGCGCCCGGATGCACAACCGTCGCGGGCCTGGCGTACTGCAGGAGTACCGCGATCTCTTCAAGCTACTTTCTCGCCAGAGCGTGGCCCCGGATGCCGCAGGCTGGGTCTTCCGCCTGACGCCGTTCGTGATGGTCGGCGTGATGCTCACCATCGCCACCGCGCTGCCGGTGGTAACGGTGGCTTCGCCCCTGCCCGTGCTTGGCGATCTGATTACGCTTATCTACCTCTTCGCCATTGCCCGCTTCTTCTTTGCGATTGCGGGTCTCGACACCGGGAGCCCGTTTACCGGCATCGGTGCCAGTCGCGAGGCGATGCTCGGCGTGCTGGTTGAGCCGATCCTGCTGCTGGGGCTGTGGGTCGCCGCGCAGGTTGCGGGTTCCACGCACATCAGCTTTATCACCGACACCATTTACCACTGGCCAGTTGCCCGCTCCCTTCCGCTGGTGCTGGCGCTGTGCGCCTGCGCGTTCGCCACGTTTATCGAGATGGGCAAGCTGCCGTTCGATCTGGCCGAAGCCGAGCAGGAGCTGCAGGAAGGGCCGCTCACCGAATACAGCGGCTACGGCTTTGCGGTGCTGAAGTGGGGCATCAGCCTCAAACAGCTGGTGGTGCTGCAGATGTTTGTCGGCGTCTTCTTCCCGTGGGGGCAGATGACGCACTTCTCCGCGGGCGGTCTGCTGCTGGCCGTCGTGGTTGCCGCCCTCAAGCTGCTGGTCGGCGTGCTGGTCATTGCCCTGTTCGAAAACAGCATGGCGCGCCTGCGTTTTGTGGAAACGTCCCGCATCACCTGGGCCGGGTTTGGTTTTGCATTTTTAGCGTTCGTCTCCTTGCTGGTGGCGTGATTAAAGAGAGTATTTATGTCTGAAGAAAAGAAAGGTCAGCAGTATCTCGCCGCGTTGCATCAGGCTTTCCCGGGCGTGGTGCTGGAGGAGTCCTGGCAAACCAAAGACCAGATCACCGTCACCATTAAGGTGAACTATCTGCCGGAAGTGGTGGAGTTTCTCTACTACCAGCAGGGCGGCTGGCTGTCGGTGCTGTTCGGTAACGACGAGCGCCAGCTGTGCGGCAGTTACGCGGTGTACTACGTGATGTCGATGGAGCAGGGCGAGAAGTGCTGGATCACCGTGCGCGTCGAGGTCGACCCGAATAAACCGGAATACCCGTCCGTCACGCCGCGCGTGCCCGCCGCCGTCTGGGGCGAGCGCGAAGTGCGCGATATGTATGGCCTGGTGCCGGTTGGCCTGCCGGACGAGCGCCGTCTGGTGCTGCCGGACGACTGGCCGGACGAACTCTATCCGCTGCGCAAAGACAGCATGGACTACCGCCAGCGTCCGGCGCCGACTACCGACAGCGAAACCTACGAGTTCATCAACGAGCTGGGCAGCAAGAAGAATAACGTGGTGCCGATCGGCCCGCTGCACGTCACCTCTGACGAGCCGGGCCACTTCCGCCTGTTCGTTGACGGCGAAAACATTATCGACGCCGACTACCGCCTGTTCTACGTCCACCGCGGCATGGAGAAGCTGGCGGAGACCCGCATGGGCTACAACGAAGTGACGTTTCTTTCTGACCGCGTGTGCGGCATCTGCGGCTTCGCCCACAGCACCGCCTACACCACCTCGGTAGAGAACGGCATGGGGATCGTGGTGCCGGAACGCGCGCAGATGATCCGCGCCATCCTGCTGGAGGTGGAGCGCCTGCACTCGCACCTGCTGAACCTCGGCCTGGCCTGCCACTTCGTCGGCTTTGACTCCGGGTTTATGCAGTTCTTCCGCGTGCGCGAAGCGTCGATGAAGATGGCGGAGATCCTCACCGGGGCGCGCAAAACTTACGGTCTGAACCTGATCGGCGGGATCCGCCGCGACCTGCTGAAAAACGACATGATCCAGACCCGCCAGCTGGCGCAGCAGATGCGCCGGGACGTGCAGGAGCTGGTGGATATGCTGCTCAGCACCCCCAACATCGAGCAGCGCACCGTCGGCATTGGCCGTCTTGACCCGGAGATTGCCCGCGACTTCAGCAACGTCGGCCCGATGGTGCGCGCCAGCGGCCACGCCCGCGACACGCGTGCCGATCACCCGTTCGTCGGCTACGGCCTGCTGCCGATGACCGTGCACAGCGAGCAGGGCTGCGACGTCATTTCCCGTCTGAAGGTGCGCATCAACGAGGTGTTCACCGCGCTGAACATGATCGACTTCGGTCTGGACAACCTGCCGGGCGGCCCGCTGATGGTGGAAGGCTTCACCTACATTCCAAACCGCTTTGCCCTCGGCTTTGCCGAAGCGCCGCGCGGGGACGACATCCACTGGAGCATGACCGGCGACAACCAGAAGCTCTACCGCTGGCGCTGCCGTGCGGCGACCTACGCCAACTGGCCAACCCTGCGCTACATGCTGCGCGGCAACACGGTCTCCGACGCGCCGCTGATCATCGGCAGCCTCGACCCGTGCTACTCCTGCACCGACCGCATGACCGTCGTGGACGTGCGCAAGAAGAAAAGCCAGGTGGTGCCGTACAAAGAGCTTGAGCGCTACAGCATCGAGCGTAAGAACTCGCCGCTGAAATAAGGATTCGTCATGTTTACCTTTATCAAAAAAGTGATCAAAACCGGCACGCAGACCAGCCGCTATCCGCTGGAGCCGATGCCGGTCGACAAAAACTTTCGCGGCAAGCCGGAGCACAACCCGCAGCAGTGCATCGGCTGCGCGGCCTGCGTCAATGCCTGTCCGTCGAATGCCCTGACGGTGGAAACGGATCTCAAAACCGGCGAGCTGGCCTGGCAGTTTAACCTTGGACGCTGCATCTTCTGCGGCCGCTGCGAGGAGGTCTGCCCGACGGTCGCCATTCGCCTGTCGCAGGAGTACGAGCTGGCGGTGTGGAAGAAAGAGGATTTCCTGCAGCAGTCGCGCTTTGACCTGTGCCACTGCCGCGTCTGCCAGCGCCCGTTCGCCGTGCAAAAAGAGATCGACTACGCCATCGCGCTGCTGCAGCACAACGGCGACGCGCGCGCGGAACATCACCGCGAAAGCTTCGAAACCTGCCCGGCGTGCAAGCGTCAGAAATGCCTGCTGCCGTCCGACCGCATTGATATCACCCGCCACATGAGAGAGGCCAGCTGATGGAAAACCTACTGGGCCCGCGCGACGCGAACGGCATTCCGGTGCCGATGACGGTGGACGAATCCATCGCCAGCATGAAGGCGTCGCTGCTGAAAAAAATCAAACGCTCGGCCTACGTCTACCGCGTGGACTGCGGCGGCTGCAACGGCTGCGAGATTGAGATCTTCGCTACGCTGTCGCCGCTGTTTGATGCCGAGCGCTTCGGCATCAAAGTGGTGCCGTCCCCGCGTCATGCGGACATCCTGCTGTTCACCGGGGCCGTCACCCGCGCCATGCGCTCGCCCGCGCTGCGCGCCTGGCAGTCCGCGCCCGATCCGAAAATCTGCATCTCGTACGGCGCCTGCGGCAACAGCGGCGGCATCTTCCATGACCTCTACTGCGTCTGGGGCGGCACCGACAAAATCGTGCCGGTGGACGTCTACATTCCGGGCTGCCCGCCGACGCCCGCTGCGACGCTGTACGGCTTCGCGATGGCGCTCGGCCTGCTGGAGCAGAAAATCCACGCGCGCGAGCCGGGCGAACTCGACAACCAGCCGGCCGCCATTCTGCACCCGGACATGGTGCAGCCGCTGCGGGTGAAGGTTGACCGCACGGCGCGCAGGCTGGCGGGGTACCGCTACGGGCGCCAGATTGCCGATGATTATCTGCGCCTGCTGAGCCAGGGCGACCACCAGGTGGCACGCTGGCTGGAGGCGGAAAACGATCCGCGCCTCAATGAGATTGTGGCGAACCTGAACAGCATCGTCGATGAGGCGCGTATCCGATGAGTGAAACGGTGGTGTTCAGCCAGCTGAGCCGTAAGTTTATTGATGAGAACGATGCCACGCCGGATGCGGCGCAGCAGGTGGTCTATTACAGCCTGGCGATTGGGCATCACCTCGGGGTGATTGACTGCCTGGAGGCCGCGCTGAGCTGCCCCTGGCCGGAATACCTGGCGTGGATTGCCACGCTGGAGGAGGGCAGTACGGCGCGGCGCAAAATGGAAGGCGTGCCGAAGTACGGCGAGATCGTGATCGATGCGAACCACATTGCCATGCTCGCAAACGCCTTTGACGCGGCGCTCGGCAGGCAAACCCCCGAGCAGCAGGCGTGGAGCAAAACGCTGCTCGGCATGCTGCATGATATTCATCAGGAGAGCGCCATCTACCTGATGGTGAGGAGATTACGTGACTGACGTTTTACTGTGTGTCGGCAACAGCATGATGGGCGATGACGGCGCGGGTCCGCTGCTCGCAGAGATGTGTGCCGCCAACCCGCAGGGCGACTGGGTGGTGATTGACGGCGGCAGCGCGCCGGAAAACGACGTGGTGGCCATCCGCGAGCTGCGCCCGGACAGGCTGTTAATCGTCGATGCCACCGATATGGGGCTCAACCCCGGCGAGATCCGCCTGATTGACCCGGACGATATCGCCGAGATGTTTATGATGACCACCCACAATATGCCGCTGAACTACCTCGTGGATCAGATCAAAGGTGACGTGGGCGAGGTGCTGTTTTTGGGCATTCAGCCGGACATTGTCGGGTTTTATTACCCGATGACGCCGCCGGTGAAAGAGGCGGTGGACGTGGTGTATTCACGGCTTGCCGGGTGGGTTGGGGATGGAGGTTTTTCTCAGCTCTGAGCAGCGCCCGGTGGCGCTACGCTTACCGGGCCTACGGTTTTGTAGGCCGGGTAAGGCGAAGCCGCCACCCGGCAAAACAGGCTACTCGAGATCCGCCCCGTTACTCGCAATCACCTTCTTATACCATCCGAACGATTTCTTGCGTTTCCGCTCCAGCGTGCCGTTCCCGGCGTCGTCGCGGTCGACGTACACAAACCCGTAACGCTTGCTCATCTCCCCGGTTGAGGCCGAGACAAGGTCAATGCAGCCCCAGGTGGTGTAGCCCATCAGCGGTACGCCGTCCTCAATCGCGTCGCCCATCGCGCGGATGTGCTCGCGCAGGTAGCTGATGCGGTAGTCGTCGTTGATCTCGCCGTTTTCATCGATGACGTCCTTCGCGCCGAGGCCGTTTTCCACCAGGAACAGCGGCTTCTGGTAGCGGTCGTACATCATGTTCATGGTGATACGCAGGCCGAGCGGGTCGATGCCCCAGCCCCATTCGCTCACCTGGATGTGCGGGTTGCGCAGGGACTTCACGATGTTCGCCGCGCTGGTGTTGCCCGCGTTCATGTCCGCCGAGGCGCAGCGCGAGGCGTAGTAGCTAAACGAGACAAAATCGACGGTATTTTTCAGCAGTTCGTCATCGCCCGGGTCTTTCACAATTACCACGCCTTTCTCGCGGAACACGCGGGCAGAATAGGCCGGATAGCGGCCGCGCGCCTGCACGTCGATAAAGAACAGGTTCTCGCGGTCTTTCTCCAGCGCCATCCACACGTCTTCCGGCTTGCAGGAGTAGGGGTAGAAGTTACCGCCCGCCAGCATGCAGCCGACCTGGTTTTCCGGGTTTACCTCGTGGGCAATTTTGGTCGCCAGCGCGCTCGCCACCAGCTCGTGGTGCGCGGCCTGGTATTTCACCTGGTCTTCGTTTTCGCCTTCCTCAAACACCAGTCCCGCCCCGGAGAACGGGCTGTGCAGCATAATGTTGATTTCGTTGAAGGTCAGCCAGTATTTCACCAGCCCGTTAAATTCTTCGAAGCAGGTGCGGGCGTAGCGGGCAAAGAAATCGACCATCTTGCGGTTGCGCCAGGAGCCGTACTCCGTCACCAGGTGCATCGGCACGTCAAAGTGGCAGAGGGTCACCAGCGGCTCGATGTTGTACTTTTTGCACTCCTCGAACACCGCGCGGTAAAAGGCAATGCCTTCTTTGTTCGGCAGCGGCTCGTCGCCGTTCGGATAGAGGCGGCTCCAGGCGATCGAGGTGCGGAACACCGTAAAGCCCATCTCCGCCATCAGGGCGATGTCCTCTTTATAGCGATGGTAAAAATCAATCGCCTCGTGGCTCGGGTAGAACTCGTCGTCACGCAGCGAGAAACGCTTTTCCTTACCGAGCTTCACCGCCAGGCGATTCGCGCCGTGGGGGATCATATCGACCGTCGTCAGCCCTTTGCCGCCTTCACGGTAAGCCCCTTCGCTCTGGTTGGCGGCAAGCGCGCCGCCCCATAAAAATCCTTGTGGAAAAACAGACATTCTTACCTCGCTTTCAATTTATGCTTTTGCTGCGTTGTTCTGTACCGGTGCGGTCTGCAGGGCGCGCGCTTTTTCAGCCTCGTCTTCGACCGGAATATCCTCAAAGCCCAGTATCAGGGTCAGAATAAACGACAGCACCACTGCCAGACCCATCACGCCAAACACCCAGACGATGGTCATCGGGTTGGCCGGGTCGAAGAACTGCACGCTGGTGAATAGCCCCGGCGCCGCCATCGAGTGGCTGGCGAGACCGGCCATACCGGCGACCGCCCCGCAGATAAAGCCGCTGATCAGGCTCGCAATCAGCGGACGTTTCAGACGCACCGCCACGCCGTACAGCGCCGGTTCAGAGATCCCCGCCATAATGGCGGAGGCCGCTGCCGCCAGCGCCGTCTGGCGCAGCTCCGGGTTTTTGGTTTTCCAGGCCACCGCCAGCGACGAGCCGCCGAGCGACAGGTTAGCGCCGATTTCCGACGGCATGACCATCCCTTCCTTGCCCGTTTCGGCGATGGTCTGAATGATGGTCGGCGTAAACACGCGGTGCATCCCGGTCATCACCAGCAGCGGCCAGAGTGCGCCCATGATGGCGACGGAGAGCCAGCCCAGATAGCCGTGAATGGTGTAGACCAGCGCGGAGATGGCGCTACCGATCCAGATCCCGAGCGGGCCAATCAGCACGATGGCGAGCGGGGCGGCAATCAGCACGATCAGCATCGGCTTCAGGAAGTTTTTGGTTACCGCCGGGGTAATGCGATCTACCCAGCGTTCGATGTACGACAGGCACCAGGTCATCACCAGTGCCGGGATGACGGTGTAGGTGTATTTCACCGCCGTCACCGGAATAAAGGCGAACTCAACGTGTTCGCCCTGCGCGGCTTTCGCCATCAGCTCGATAAAGCTCGGGTGTACCAGCACGCCCGCGATGGCGATCGCCAGCGACATATTGGTTTTGAACTTCACCGCCGCCGAGGCCGCTACCATCAGCGGCAGGAAGAAGAACGCGCCGTCGCCGATGACGGTCAGAATGGTGAGCGTCGGCGCGCCTTTTGGCAGCACGCCGGTCATCTCAAGGATCATCGCCAGCAGCTTGACCATTGAACCGCCGATGATCGCCGGGATCAGCGGGGACATGGTGCCGATCAGTGCGTCGAGGATCCCGGCACCAATGCGGCGTAAGGTCAGTTTCTGCGGACCTTCCGGTACGGCAGGCTGCAGGCTGGTTGGCAACAGACTCACCACTTCGCGGTACGCCTGTGAAACGGTGTTGCCAATAATGACCTGACACTGGTTGTCATTGCGCACCACGCCGAGCACGCCGCTGATGCTTTTCAGGCGCGCAACGTCGGTGAGGGTTTCGTCTTTCAGAACGAAACGCAGTCGCGTCATGCAGTGGGTGACGGCGACGATGTTCTCTTTGCCGCCCAGCGCGCTGATAACGTCGTTCGCCAGCGCAGCGTAATTTTTGGCCATCGGATGTGATCCTGTTATCGTTGTGTGAAATGTAGGAAACCGGTTCCACATAATCATCATGAGTTTCTTTTGATGAAACAAGATCGCTTTTTGAACATTTTTCTTTTTCGTGATTCAGATCGCAATGAGATGCCGAAAGCGTGATGTCGCCGCTGCGACAATTTTTCTGCAGTGCAGTACACTGCCCGCATGAGTTTCGGATGGAAAAAAAACATGACCACGATGCTGGAAGTGGCGAAGCGGGCAGGCGTTTCGAAAGCGACGGTGTCCCGGGTGCTGTCGGGTAATGGCTACGTCAGCCAGGAGACCAAAGACCGGGTGTTTCAGGCCATTGAAGAGAGCGGCTATCGCCCAAATTTGCTGGCGCGCAACCTGGCGACCAAACGCACCCAGACCCTGGGGCTGGTGGTGACGAACACCCTTTATCACGGCGTCTACTTTAGCGAACTGCTGTTTCACGCCGCGCGCATGACCGAAGAGAAAGGGCGACAGCTGATCCTCGCGGACGGCAAGCACAGCGCCGATGAGGAGCGCGAGGCGATCCAGTATCTGCTGGATATGCGCTGCGACGCGGTGATCATCTATCCGCGTTTTCTGAGCGTGGATGAGATGGATGCGATCGTCGAGAAGTGCGAGCAGCCCATTATGGTGCTCAACCGCCGCCTGCGGAAAAACAGCAGCCACAGCGTCTGGTCCGATCATAAAGCCTCCAGCCAGGACGCGGTGTCACAGCTGATTGCGAAAGGGCATCGGGAGATCGCCTTTATCACCGGCTCGATGGATTCCCCCACCGGGGTCGAGCGTCTCTCCGGCTACAAGGACGCGCTGGCGCAGCACGGTATTCCGCTGCGCGAGGGGCTGATCGCGCAGGGGAAGTGGAACCCCGCCAGCGGCGCGGCGGCGGTGTCCGACCTGCTTGCGCGCGGTGAGCGCTTTACGGCGCTGGTGGCGAGCAATGACGATATGGCCATCGGTGCCCTGAAGCAGCTGCACGACAGCGGCGTGGCCACGCCGGACGCGGTGTCGGTGATCGGTTTCGACGATGTGGCCATCGCGCCCTACATCGTGCCGTCGCTCTCCAGCGTACGCATTCCGGTAACGGAGATGATTCAGGAGACCATCAGCCGCCTGATCTTCATGCTCGACGGCGGCGAGTTTAAATATCAGCAAACCTTCTCCGGCGAGCTTGTCCTGCGCGACTCGGTTATTGACGGCCCACACCGCTGATGTCGACAGCTGTCATCGTCATAAGTGACGATGACAGCGCCGCTGCGATTTTTAAAGTTCTATAAAATCAATGTGTTAATTATTGGCACGGTTTATGAATATCTCCGCGCATAACTGTAATGCTGGAGAAGCAGATGAACCGTTTTATTATGGCCGATGCCAGTAAGTGTATTGGTTGCCGTACCTGTGAAGTGGCGTGCGTGGTTTCCCATCAGGCGGAGCAGGACTGCGCGTCGCTTACCCCTGACACCTTCCTGCCGCGCATCCACGTCATCAAAGGCGTGAATATTTCTACCGCCGCCATCTGTCGCCAGTGCGAAGACGCACCGTGCGCGAACGTCTGCCCGAACGGGGCGATTAAACGCGAGAAAGGCTTTGTGCACGTGATGCAGGAGCGCTGCATTGGCTGCAAAACCTGCGTGGTTGCCTGCCCGTATGGCGCGATGGAGGTGGTGGTCCGTCCGGTCGTGCGCAACAGCGGCATGGGGCTGAGCGTGCGGGCGGAGAAAGCCGAAGCCAACAAGTGCGACCTGTGCTACCACCGTGAGGCCGGCCCGGCCTGTATGGAAGCCTGCCCGACGCACGCGCTGGTCTGCGTGGATCGCGACAAGCTTGAGCAGATGAGCGCCGAAAAGCGCCGTCGCGCGGCGTTCGACACCTCGTCATCACTGCTGTTCTGAACCGTATGAGCAGCAACGGCGTTCAGCTGCGGGTGCGCGGCAAGGTGCAGGGCGTGGGGTTTCGTCCCTTCGTCTGGCAGCTGGCGCAGGCGCTTCAACTGACCGGTGACGTCTGCAATGACGGAGAGGGCGTGCTGGTGCGCCTCGCGGGTAATGGGGGGGCCTTTACCGCGAGGCTGCATCAGGACTGCCCGCCGCTGGCACGCATTGATCGCGTGGAAGCGCAGCCGTTTACCTGGGCGCACGTGCCGGAGGACTTTACCATCCGCCACAGCGGGGCCGGGACGATGGACACCCAGATTGTCCCCGATGCCGCGACCTGTCCGGCGTGTCTGGCTGAGATGGGCGACCCACGCGAACGCCGCTATCGCTATCCGTTTATCAACTGCACCCACTGCGGGCCGCGGTTTACCATTATCCGCGCCATGCCCTACGACCGCCCGGCCACGGCAATGGCGCCGTTCCCGCTCTGCGGGCCGTGTGAAGCAGAGTACCGTAATCCTGCCGACCGCCGTTTTCACGCCCAGCCGGTCGCCTGCCCGGACTGCGGACCCGCGCTGGCGTGGCGTGCGGGCGACATGACCGCTGAGCGCGAGGCTGCGCTGCGCGCGGCGGTGGCGATGCTGAAAAGCGGCGGTATTGTTGCGGTTAAAGGGCTGGGCGGCTTTCACCTCGTCTGCGATGCGCGTAACCCGCAGGCGGTCGCGACGCTTCGGTCACGCAAGCAGCGCCCGTCGAAGCCGCTGGCGGTAATGATCCCACATGCGGATGACCTGCCGGAGACGGTTCAGGCGCTGCTACGCTCACCCGCCGCACCCATTGTGCTCACGCCAAAAGCCTGGCTGCCCGCGCTCCCGGAAGGTATCGCACCCGGTCTGGATTCCGTGGGCATCATGCTTCCTGCGAACCCGCTGCAGCATCTTCTGATGATGGACTGCCAGCGCCCGCTGGTGATGACCTCCGGCAACCTCAGCGGCAGACCGCCTGCCGTCACCAACCGCCAGGCACTGGATGAGCTCAGCGGCATCGCGGACGGCTTCCTGCTGCATAACCGCGATATCCTGCAGCGGATGGACGATTCGGTGATGGATCGGGACGGTGCGATGCTGCGTCGCGCGCGCGGCTTTGTGCCCGATGCCATCACGTTGCCTGCCGGGTTCGACAATATCCCCGCCATGCTGTGCACCGGGGCGGAGATGAAAAACACCTTCTGCCTGGTGCGTGGGAACCAGGCGGTGCTGAGCCAGCATTTTGGCGATCTCGGTGACGAGGGTGTGGAAGCGCAGTGGCGTTCGGCGCTGTCGGTGATGCAGGACATTTACGCCTTTCAGCCGACGCGCGTGGTGTGCGATGCCCATCCGGGGTATCGCGCTCGCCAGTGGGCGCAAGCGCAGGCGTTGCCCCTTGAAGAGGTACACCACCATCACGCTCACGCGGCGGCGTGCCTGGCCGAAAACGGCTGGCCGCGCGAGGGCGGAGACGTTATCGCCCTGACGCTGGACGGGATCGGCATGGGGGAAAACGGCGCGCTGTGGGGTGGAGAGTGCCTGCGGGTCAGCTATCTCGAATACGCGCATCTGGGTGGCCTGCCTGCCGTTGCGCTGCCGGGCGGCGATCTGGCGGCGCGGCAGCCGTGGCGCAATCTGCTCGCCCACTGCCTGGCGTTTGTGCCTGACTGGCAGCAGTACCCGGAAACCCACGCGGTGCAGCGCCAGAACTGGCCGCTGCTGGCGACGGCGATCCAGCGTGGCCTCAACGCGCCGCGGGCCTCGTCCTGCGGTCGCCTGTTTGATGCAGTCGCCTGCGCGCTGGGTATCGAAACCCAATCCTGGGAAGGTGAGGCCGCCTGCCGGCTGGAAGCCCTGGCATCGCAGTGCGCGGGTGTCGACCATCCGGTGACGCTGGACGCGGATAATCTCGCGCTTTTCTGGCAGCAGTGGCTGAGCTGGCAGGCGGAGCCCTGCGCGCGCGCCTGGGCGTTTCACGACGCGCTGGCAAAAGGGCTGGCGCAGCTCGCCGCGTTTCACGCCCGGCGCCTGTCGCTGTCGACAATCTGCCTCAGCGGCGGGGTATTGCACAACCGTCTGCTGCGCGCGCGTCTGCGTCATTATCTTTCTGACTTTACGCTTCTTTTTCCTTCGCGCCTGCCCGCAGGTGACGGAGCGATCTCCTTCGGGCAGGCGGTGGTCGCCGCAGCCCGGTCATGTTTACAAAGGACTTAAAATGTTACGACTGTTACGCAATGAACCTCGCGCCGCGCTCCTGCTGCTGGCTCTGGTAATGGCAAACCTGCTGGCCTGGGGATGGGCATGGCACACCTTTAGCGGCAGCACGGCGCTGATGGCGGCAAGCCTGCTGGCGTGGTGCTACGGACTGCGTCACGCGGTGGACGCTGACCACATTGCCGCCATTGATACCGTGACGCGTAAGATGATGCAGCAGGGCAAACGCCCGTCCGGCGTGGGGGCGTGGTTCTCGCTGGGCCACTCCACCATCGTGGTGCTGGCCTCCATTGCCATCGCCGCTACCGCCACGGCGTTTCAGAAGAACATGGCGTGGTTCCACGAAACCGGCAGCCTGATTGGCACCGCCGTTTCCGCGACCTTCCTGCTGGCGATGGCGCTGGTGAATATGGTGATCCTGCGCGGCGTCTGGCGCAATTTTCAGGCGCTAAAACGCGGCAGGCCGGTGCAGGACGACATCACGCTACCTGCTCAGGGCGGGGTGATGAACTGGCTGTTTGGCAAGACCTTCCGCCTCGTCAATAAAAGCTGGCAGATGTACCTGGTCGGTTTCCTGTTTGGTCTCGGCTTTGATACGGCCACCGAGATCGGCGTGCTGGGGATCTCTGCCGCCAGCGCGTCCAGCGGAATGTCGGTGTGGTCAATCATGATCTTCCCGGCACTCTTCGCCAGCGGCATGGCGCTGGTGGATACCCTCGACAACCTGCTGATGGTGGGTGCCTACGGCTGGGCGTTTAACAAACCGCAGCGCAAGCTTTACTACAACATGACCATCACCGGCACCTCCGTGGTGGTGGCGCTGTTTATCGGAGGGCTGGAAGCGCTGGGTCTGCTGATGGATAAATTTGCCCTCAGCGGCGGCCTCTGGGATCTGATTGGCGCGGTGAACGACAATCTGGGCAACGCCGGATTTGTCGTCGTGGGTCTGTTTGTCGCCTGCTGGCTGATCTCCATGGCGAATTACCGCTGGCGCGGCTACGACGCGCTGGTGGTACGTTCCTGAACGACCCAGTCCGGTGGCGCTCCGCTTGCACGGGTCTGCATGTAGGCCGGGTAAGCGGAGCGCCACCCGGCAACCGGAGGGTTAAGCAGGGAGCGATTTCAGCAGGGCGAAGGCCTCCTTCATCCTGTCCTCACTGACGACAAAGGCGCGCATCTGACCGTCGGTATCGGTGCCGCGCGCCACCATGCCCTGCGGCGAAAGGGCAATCTGCCAGTCCAGATCCTGACGCTGCGTTTCACCTGCGAGATGCAGCGGCACTTCCGGCGTTTTCACTTTGACCAGCATGGCGGGTAATTTCACCGGGGCGTTGCCGCCGAGCAGGTTTTTCGCCAGGCACATGGCGCTTAACTGAATCGGTTGCAGGAACGGCAGCACCTGGCCGTTAATTTCCGCGCAGTCGCCCAGGGCATACATGTCCGGCTGGGTGGTTTGCAGGTAGCTGTTAACCTTCACGCCGCGGTTGATTTCGGCGCCTGCGCGGTGCGCCAGCGCCGTTTCCGGGCGCAGCCCCGTCGCCGCAATCACCACATCCACCTCCACGCTGCGGCTGCGGTCGAGCGTCACACGTATGCCGCTGCCGGTTTTGCTCAGGCTCTGCAGCTGCGATTTCAGCAGCAGATGCACGCCCATGTCGGTCAGACGATGCTGTAAGCGACTGCTCACTTCCGCGGGCATCAGCGCTGACAGAATGCTCGCCGCGTGGTCGACCAGGGTCACGGATTTACCCGCACGGCAGAAGTCCATCGCCAGCTCGGTACCGATCAGCCCGCCGCCGACAATCATTACCCGCGTGGCGTCGCGAAGCTCCGTTTCGCTCGCCTGATACGCCTGCTGGCTGTTGAGCGTGACCATCAGCTCGCGGCCCTCAACCGGCGGCACAAACGCGGAGGCACCCGTGGCCAGCACCAGCTTGTCGTAGTGCCAGGTTTTATCTTTCGCTTTCACCAGACGGGCGTTGGCGTCGATATCGGTAACCCAGGTGTACGGAAACAGACGCAGGTTAAACTGTTCTGCGAACGCCCCCGCCGTCTGGCGGGTGAGATCGTCTGCGCGCTGGTTCTGGCTAATGACGTGGCTTAAATCAGGCTTGTTGTACTCGTCCATGCTGTCGGCGGCGATCAGCGTCAGCGGCACGTTAGCGTCCTGCTTGCGGATATTTTTCACCAGCTGGCGGGCGGCAAAGCCCGAGCCGATAATGACGATACCGTGGCTCATTTTGCCTCCGTTGCCAGTTCATCAAAGACGTCTTTCCCGAGGGAACATTCCGGGCAGAGGAAATTGTCCGGCACCTCGCTCCACGGCGTGCCCGGGGCGACATCCAGCAGCGGCTCGCCCCGTTCCGGGTCGTAAATCCACTGGCACACGCTGCACTGCATGCAAGGACCGAGGTCGGCAGCGGCGGCTTCAGCTACGGCTTCCGGCGCAACCGCCGCGGCGGGGGCGGTTTCCGGCAGCGGTGCGAGCGCCCACTGACGGGCAATGTCGCGGCCGTGCTGGCGGCAGATTTCCAGGGCGTCGATATCCGGCCGCCATTTCGCCTTCAGGCTCATCGACATCTCAAACCCTGCATCCTGTAAACGGGTGGAAAGGCGGTCGACCGCACCGCCGCTCCAGCCGTGGGAGCCAAAGGCGCTGGCGCGCTTGTTGCGAAAACGCAGGCCGGTCATCTCTTCGACCAGACCGGCAATCTTCGGCATCATCACGTTGTTCATGGTGGACGTACCCACCAGCACGCCCTTGGAGCGGAAGACGTTGGTGAGGATCTCGTTTTTATCGCTGCGCGCCACGTTGAAGATTTTCACCGCCACGTTCGGGTCCACTTCGTTGATGCCCTGGGCAATGGCGTCCGCCATCATGCGGGTGTTGTTGGACATGGTGTCGTAGAAGATCGTGATGCGGTCTTCCTGATAATCCGCCGCCCACTTCAGGTATAGCTCCACGATCTGGGTGGGGTTTTCACGCCACACCACGCCGTGGGAGGTGGCAATCATCTCCACCGGCAGGTTAAAGCCGAGGATCTCGGTGATTTTAGGCGTCACCAGACGGCTGAACGGGGTGAGGATGTTGGCGTAGTAGCGCTGGCACTGTTCGAACAGCTCGGTCTGATCCACCTCGTCGTTGAACAGACGTTCATCGCAGTAGTGCTGGCCGAAGGCGTCGTTGCTGAACAGCACCGCGTCGCCGGTCATGTAGGTCATCATGCTGTCCGGCCAGTGAAGCATCGGCGTTTCCACGAAGATCAGCTGCTTGCCGTTGCCGATATCCAGCGCGTCGCCCGTTTTCACGGTGTGGAAGTTCCACTCCGGATGGTGGTGGTGACCGTTGATCGAGTCGATGGCGTTGGTGGTACAGTAGATCGGGGTGTCCGGAATATACGACATCAGCTCGGTCAGGGCCCCGGCGTGATCCTCCTCCGCGTGGTTGACGATGATGTAGTCGATGGCGTTCAGATCGATTTCGCCGCGCAGGTTCTGCACGAACTCGCGGCTGAACTTGTGATCGACGGTATCGATCAGCACATTTTTACCTTCACGAATGAGATAGCTGTTGTAGCTGCTGCCGCGCAGCGTTTTATATTCCGTCCCGTGGAAATCGCGCACTTCCCAGTCACGTTGACCCACCCAATGAATGTTATTTTTAACCAGAATAGACATAGCAAACCTCAGCGTAATATCGCGTTTTCAAATAGGATGGTTTGCTTATATCAAGCCGCGTGCCAACTTTTAATCTATTGATTTTTATAGGTTAATGCTTTGACGATCCGAAATGGGTAGTCATTATGACTATTAAAAACAGTGTCACTATGACAACATGCATTGTCAAAATGACAGCGAGGCAGAGATGAGCTTTTCCGTAGACGTGCTGGCGAAAATCGCCATTGAACTGCAAACCGATATTGGTCATCAGGACCGCTTCCAGCGGCTGATCTCCACGCTGCGCCACGTGCTGGCGTGCGACGCCTCGGCGCTGCTGCGCTACGAGGGGCGGCAGTTTATTCCCCTGGCCATCGACGGCCTGGCGAAGGACGTGCTCGGGCGGCGCTTTACCCTTGAAGGCCATCCGCGTCTGGAGACCATTGCCCGCGCGGGTGACGTGGTGCGCTTCCCGGCGGACAGCGATCTGCCCGACCCATATGACGGGCTGATTCCAGGACAGGAGAGCCTGAAGGTGCACGCCTGTATTGGCCTGCCGCTGTTTGCCGGGCAGAATCTGATTGGGGCGCTGACCCTCGACGGCCTTTCGCCGGACCAGTTCGATACCTTCAGCGATGAGGAGCTTCGCCTGATTGCCGCCCTGGCCGCCGGGGCGCTGAACAATGCGCTGCTGATTGAACAGCTGGAGAGTCAGAATATTTCTCCCGGCAGCCCGGCGGCGTTTGAGCAGGTGACGCACACGGAGATGATTGGCCTCTCGCCGGGCATGGCGCAGCTCAAAAAAGAGATTGAGATTGTTGCCGCGTCCGATTTGAACGTGCTGATCTTCGGGGAGACCGGCACCGGCAAGGAGCTGGTGGCGAAGTCGATTCACGAAGCGTCGCCGCGCGCGGTCAGTCCGCTGGTGTACCTCAACTGCGCCGCGCTACCGGAAAGCGTGGCGGAAAGCGAATTGTTTGGCCACGTCAAAGGGGCGTTTACCGGCGCCATCAGCAACCGCAGCGGCAAGTTCGAAATGGCCGATAACGGCACGCTGTTTCTGGATGAAATTGGCGAGCTTTCCCTGTCGCTCCAGGCCAAACTCCTGCGCGTATTGCAGTACGGCGATATCCAGCGCGTGGGGGACGACCGCAGTCACAGAGTGGACGTTCGCGTGCTGGCGGCAACCAACCGCGACCTGCGTGAGGCGGTGCTGGCCGGACAGTTCCGCGCCGACCTGTTCCACCGCCTGAGCGTGTTTCCGCTTACCGTGCCGCCGCTGCGCGAGCGCGGGGACGACGTGGTGCTGCTGGCGGGCTATTTCTGCGAACAGTGCCGTCTCAGGATGGGGCTTTCCCGCGTGGTGTTAAGCCCGGGGGCGAGGGCGCATCTGCTGAGCTACGGCTGGCCGGGCAACGTGCGCGAGCTGGAGCACGCGATTCACCGCGCGGTGGTGCTGGCGCGAGCGACGCGTTCGGGTGATGAAGTGGTTATACATGCCCGGCATTTTGCGCAGCATGATGAAATTGCGTCTATTGCGCAGGCTGTACCAGAGAGAGCGAATGAAAATCTGCGTGACGCGACAGAGGCGTTTCAGCGTCAGATGATTACCCGCGCGCTGGATCAGAACAACCGCAACTGGGCGGCGTGCGCCCGGGCGCTGGAGATGGACGTCGCCAACCTGCACCGGCTGGCGAAGCGTCTCGGGCTGAAGGGTTAGATAATCCCGGCCTGATAGAAATCCTGCAGGTTGATGGCACCGCACAGCCTGCCGGTGTCATCCACCACCGGTGCGGCGGTGATTTTGCGCTTCATCAGCACCTCTTTGGCTTCAATGGCGCGGCTCTCGGCGTTCAGCGTCAGCCCGCCCTGGGTCATGGCGTCCGACACGTCTGTTTCCAGCTTACCGCCGCCCACCAGCCAGCGGCGCAGGTCGCCGTCGGTGAACACGCCTTTGACGTATCCGTCGTCATCGCACACCGCCACCAGCCCCAGACCGGTACGGCTCAGCTCCAGCATCGCGTCCATGACGCTGGTATTGAGCTTGACCTGCGGAATCGCATCTTCTGTGCGCATCAGGTGGTGGACCTTGTTGAGCAGGCGTGCCCCGAGCGCCCCCGCCGGATGCGAGCGGGCGAAATCTTCTTCGTTAAAGCCGCGCGCCTGCATCACCGCCATCGCCAGCGCGTCGCCCATCATCAGGGTATTCACGGTGCTGGAGGTGGGGGCGAGGTGCATCGGACAGGCTTCACGCTCAACGGAAATATCCAGCGTCGCTTTGGCGGCCAGCGCCAGGGGCGAGCGGGATTTCCCGGTCATCGCCAGCAGGGCGACCGATTTTTCCTGCAGGCGTGGAATAATCAGGTCCAGCTCTTTCGCCGAACCGGAGTAGGAGATAAACAGCATCACATCGCGGCTCTCAATCATTCCCAGATCGCCGTGCAGCGCTTCGGCAGGGTGCACGAAGAAGGCCGGGGTGCCGGTGCTGGCCAGCGTCGCGGCAATCTTTTTGCCGATATGGCCGGATTTACCGATGCCCGCCACGATCACTTTGCCTTCGCAGTGGATAATGGTGTTGGCCGCGCGGACAAAATCCTCGCCCAGACGTTCCGGCAGGCGGCTGGCTTCCTGCAGCTCCAGCATCAGCGTCTGGCGGCCCGTTTCTAACAGAAAATCACTCATCTCTCTCTCCGGTTACGATCACGTCGATGCCTTTCTCTTCCAGCGCTTTTTTGAACGCCGGATCGATACCCGCGTCGGTAATCAGCTTATCAACGCTTTCAAGGCTACAGACAATGTTGGGGCTTTTGCGGCCAAACTTCGACGAGTCTGCCATCAAAATCACTTCCCGCGCGGCGTTGCACATGGCTTTACTGACGCTGAACACCTCGTTAAACGTCGTGACGCCCGCGTTCAGGTCGATGCCGTCGGTACCCATAAACAGTTTATCGAAGCTGAAGTGGTCGAAGGCGTTCTCCGCCAGCTGCCCGTGGAACGACGCGGATTTTTTACGGAAGGTGCCGCCGGGCATCAGGATGGTCTGCTCGCAGTCGTTCTCCGACAGGGCGTTGACGATGTGCAGGCTGTTGGTCATCACCGTGATGTTGTTAAAGCGGCTGAGCAGGGGGATCATCTGCAGGACGGTACTGCCGGCATCCAGAATGATCGAGTCGCCATCGTGGATAAATTTAACGGCGGCTTCGGCAATCAGCGCTTTCTGGTGGGTATTGATCAGCGTTTTGTGGTCGATAGGCGGGTCCGCTTCGTCTTTATTGAGCACCACGCCGCCGTAGGTTCGAATGACGGCGCCAGAGTTTTCGAGCAATACGAGGTCCTTGCGTATCGTCGTGCCGGTGGTGTCAAAGTAGTGGGCCAGATCCTCTACCGAGCATTTTCCCTGCTTTTGCAGATGCTCAAGAATGGCCGCCTGCCGCTGACGAGGTTTCATAGGCGCTTCGTTCCTTAGGTTGCGAAATGATAATTTCGCAAGTCTATATCTTTCACAACGAAATTATCCATGTTTCAGATTAAGCGCTAATGATAGTGCATTCTGACAAAGTGGATCATGGGGAAAGATCACATCGGGCTGCAATTCCTGCAGCGAAATGCCGTTGATTGCCTGGATTTTCACCGGACGGGCAAAGACGGTCATGCCGCGCATGATGAGGGAATCGCAGACCTTGTTGTTTTCATCCAGCGCAACAGCCACGACGACCCGCGGCTTGAAACGTCCACCGGAACGCCCGACGCCCACGCGGCCTTTCTGGCACAGGGCGTCAAACGCGCGGTTAAACCGATGGATTTGCCAGCCGCCAAACGCCATCTGGCAGAGCCAGGCGAGGGCGGCGACGGTGATGAGTGCGGTGACCATATCGGCTCCTTTAATTGCCGGGTGGCGGCTGCGCCTTACCCGGCCTACGGGGATTATAGCCCCGGTAAGCGCAGCGCCACCGGGGAATGAACTCAGAACATCACCTGCCCACCGGTGACGTTAATCGACTGTCCGGTGCAGTACGAGGCTTTCGGGCTGGCGTAAAACAGCAGCATGTTCAGCACGTCCTGATAGTCGCACCCGCGCTTGAGCGGCACTTTATCGATGTAGTACTGCTCCACTTCTTCCGCTTTAATACCGAGCTTTGTGGCGTACTGCGGCAGCAGGGACTGGAACATCGGCGATTTCAGCAGATTGCCCAGCATCAGCGAGTGGACGGTAATGCCGTATTCGGCCAGATCCAGCGCCAGAGACTGCGTCAGCCCCACGCCGCCAAACTTCGCCGCGCTGTAGCCGGAGTTGTGCTTGCTGCCCACTTTCCCCGATTTTGAGTTGATCTGAATGATGCGCCCCTGAATGCCGTCGCGGATCATCAGACGGGAAAACTCGCGGGCGCAGAGGAAATAGCCCACCAGATTGACCTGCAGCGAGCGGTCAAAATCCCCCAGCTCGAAGTCGCTGATAAAGGCCGCTTTCGCAATGCCGGCGCTGTAAACCAGCAGGTCGGTACGCCCAAAAATGTCGTCCACGCCGCGGGCGAGCGCCATCACGCTCTGCTCGCTGGTGGCGTCGGCGCCAAACCCGTACGCCATTCCTTCACCAAACTCGGTGTTGATGGTGTCCGCCACGCGGGCGGCCTTTTCACTCTGAATATCCACTACCGCCACGCGGTAACCCTCAGCGGCAAGCCCACGGCAGAGGAACTCGCCTAAGGTTTGTCCCCCACCAATGACAACGGCAACCTGACTCATGTCTATCTCCTTAATTACGCAACAAATTTTAACGTGCAGCCTGGGGTGACAGCCTGCGGAACCGGGCCCGCTACGTGAACCGTGCCGGGATATTCCGCCTGCGGCTGGCCGTCGAAACGCAGGGTGATGTGGCCCAGCTCGCGCAGGTTTTGTTCAGCGACGTCGCCGACGGCGGTCACGGCATAGCGCGCCTCGCCCAGCTCCAGCTGGCTCCCGGCCTTCAGCTCACCGTTCAACTCGCCGTGGCAGTGGATAAAGCAAAACTCTTCGATATCCGCAGGCGCCCCTTCGCGAAAGGTGATCAGCATCTGGTCGCTCAGCGCATCCGCCGCGCTCTGGCCGATGCGGGTAATGGTGGTCTGGTAAATCACGGTCATGGCAGGAACCTCTTATTGATAAATAAAGCCGGAGACAAACCAGGCAATCAGCACCGTCGGCGCACCCGTCAGGAAGAGGCTGACCAGCACGGACGGCACGCCCACGCGCACGGTGTCCTGGCGTGCTTCCGCCAGCGACAGCCCCACGGGGATGAAGTCGCACGCTGCCTGGGCGTTAATGGCAAACAGGGCGGGCAGGGCGAGGTGCGGAGGAATATTCCCCAGACCAATCTGTACGCCAATCAGCACGCCGATAACCTGAGCAATCACCGCGCCCGGGCCGAGGAACGGCGACAGCAGCGGGAAGGAGCAGATCAGCGCCAGCGTCACCAGCCCAAGCGGGTGGCTGGCGAGCGGGGCGAGGCCGTGGGCAATCCAGTCGCCCAGGCCTGAGGCCATGATGATGCCGATCAGCGCCGAGACGAACGCCATAAACGGCAGAATGGTCTTCAGCACCGTGTCGATGGTGTCGCGCCCGGACTGGAACAGCACCGCCACGGCGGACCCCATCCCCATCCCGACCTTCGCCAGCAGGCCGTCGCTCTGCTCGGTAATTTTCTTGCTGGTGTCGTACTCGCGCGGGGCCGATTTTTGCGGTGCAGACGTCCCCTTCACCAGGGTGATGTTGTCTTCCTTCACGCCTGACACATAAATATCTTCAACGATGTACTGCGCCAGCGGGCCGGATTTCCCGGTGGAGTGAATATTTACCGTCGGAATGCGGCGCTTCGGATAGATGCCGCAGCGCAGCGTGCCGCCGCAGTCGATCACCGCCACGCCAATTTCCGCTTCCGGCGGTTCGCCTTCCTTGAATCCGTCGACCGCTTCCCAGCCGGTCAGATCGCGCAACGTGTCGACGATCGCCGGGCGCGTGCCCGCGGTGATGTACACAATCTTTTTGCCTTCGGTGGCGTCGAACTCCAGCGGGCCGCCCCAGCCGCCTGTGCCTTTCTCAATGCGGATCCGGTTCATGCTGTTGCTCCTGAAAGATGGACTTTCTGTTCAAGCTGGATGCCCATTTTTTTCTCGAAAATAGCGGTGGTGAGGTCGGTCACCCAGCCGCGGAAGAAGTTGGTCACCAGACCGACCAGCAGGTAGCTCACCGCCAGCGGGCCGAGCGGCAGGCCAAGCGTGGTAAGGCCGCTGGCGATCCCGAGATAGACAAACAGTTCGCCGGGGTTGATGTGCGGGAACAGGCCGTTCATCGAATGGCAGCTGTAGGAGGCGGCGGCGTAATAGCTCGGCTTGTACTTCTCTGGCATAAAGCGGCCGAGGCTTAAGGTCATCGGGTTGCAGAACACGAAGGTGCCGATAAAGGGCAGTATAAGGTAGCGGGACAGCGGGTTTCCGGCGCAGCGCTGGGCGAAGCGCTCAATGCGCTGCTGGCCGATAAAGTTAATCAGCGCGTTCATGATCACCAGCAGGCTGATCAGCAGGGGCAGGATCCCGGTCACCATGCCGGTGAACACTTCTCCGCCTTTCTGAAACAGCCCGATGAACCACTCGGCGCCGTGGGTGATGGTTTCTATCATTCTTCTCTCCTGTAGGGCGTTTGTTTTTGTCTATCTGTGGATAATAATAATCACTTTGAAAGGTTTTAAAGTGTTAGTTAGGTCTCACAATGAAAGAAAAATGGATTATTTTGAAAGATAATTGACGTGGTGAATGATTTTCGGGGGAAAAAAGCATGGATTTGCGTTGGGGAGGTGCGTACCGCTTCCTTGAGGTGTTGCGGATGCTTTACCATACTGGGTTCTTATCGAACCCGTTAAATGGATGTCTCATGTTCAAGCGTCGTTATGCAGCGCTGTTGCCTGCGCTTATTCTGCTGTCTGCCTGTAGTAGCAAACCTAAGACCGAAGCCGTTCAGCAAACGGCGGGCGCGCCTTCCGGAGGATTCCTGCTGGAGCCGCAGCACAATATGATGCAGATGGGCGGCGACTTCGCGAATAACCCGGCGGCCGAGCAGTTCATCGATAAAATGGTGACTAAGCACGGCTTTGACAGACAGCAGCTGCACGAAATTTTGTCTCAGGCCAAGCGTCTGGACTACGTGCTGCGCCTGATGGACAGACAGGCGCCGACGGCCCAGGTGCCGAGCGGGCCAAACGGGGCGTGGCTGCGCTATCGCAAACAGTTCATTACCCCGGACAACGTGCAAAACGGCGTGGCGTTCTGGAATCAGTATGAAGATGCGCTTAACCGCGCGTGGCAGGTGTACGGCGTGCCGCCTGAAATTATCGTCGGGATTATCGGCGTGGAAACCCGCTGGGGCCGCGTGATGGGCAAAACCCGCATTCTGGATGCGCTGGCGACGCTCTCCTTTAACTACCCGCGCCGCGCGGAGTATTTCTCTTCCGAGCTGGAAACCTTCCTGCTGATGGCGCGCAACGAGCAGGACGATCCGCTCGATCTGAAAGGGTCGTTTGCCGGCGCGATGGGCTACGGCCAGTTTATGCCGTCCTCCTATAAGCAGTATGCCGTCGACTTTAACGGCGATGGCCATATCAACCTGTGGGATCCGGTGGATGCCATCGGCAGCGTGGCGAACTACTTCAAAGCGCACGGCTGGGTGCCGGGTGGCCAGGTGGCGGTGCAGGCGAACGGTCAGGCGCCGGGG
Organism: Enterobacter cloacae complex sp. 2024EL-00227; assembly: GCF_043945315.1. Classification (NCBI taxonomy): domain Bacteria; kingdom Pseudomonadati; phylum Pseudomonadota; class Gammaproteobacteria; order Enterobacterales; family Enterobacteriaceae; genus Enterobacter; species Enterobacter cloacae complex sp. 2024EL-00227. The sequence goes on along the minus strand of NZ_JBIMQP010000004.1, from coordinate 136,770 downwards.
CTGGAAAACGGCTTCAAAACCAACTACAGCATTTCGCAGCTGTCCGCGGCAGGCCTAACGCCAACGCAGCCGCTGGGCAATGCACAGCAGGCGAGTCTGCTGCGTCTCGATGTCGGAACGGGCTATCAGTACTGGTACGGGCTGCCGAACTTCTACACCATCACCCGCTATAACCACAGCACCCACTATGCGATGGCCGTGTGGCAGCTGGGGCTGGCGGTATCGCAGGCCCGCGTGCCGGCGGCGTCACCGTTTAGTCAGTAAGTTACCCCGACGGGTAGGCCGGGTAAGGCAACGCCGCCACCCGGCATGGCTGCGCACACGGTGCGGCCTGATGCCCTCTTCCACGGGAGAGGGCGTTTTGCAGAAACATTTCGCCACACTCCCTTTTCAACCCTGCCATTTACATCCTAACCACCTTTCATTATTGTTATGTTATAACATTTAAATTGGTGCCGAGATGTCAACGTCCCTTTTCTCTCTTTCTGCGCCGGTTCGGCTTTTGCTGGCGCTGGTGCTTATCGTCTTTCTCGGCCTGGCCGTGCGCTGGGCGGTGGCATTGCCATGATCGTGATGAATGAACTGGTTGCGGGTTACGACCACCAGCCCGTCACGCGTGCGCTTTCGGGCGTCATTGAACGCGGCAGCATGACCGCCATTGTTGGGGCCAACGGCTGCGGCAAATCCACGCTGCTGAAAACGCTCGCCGGTTTTATCCCACCCGTAAGCGGCGGTTTTCGCTGGCAGGGGAAGCGCCCGGTGATTGGCTGGCTAGCACAGCGTCACGCGCTGGAGGCGCAGTTTCCGCTGACCGTGCGCGATGTCGTCAGCATGGGCTGCTGGCCGGGCATTTCGCTGCTTTCCGGGTTTCGTCGCGAAACGCGGTTGCGTATTGCCAGCGCGCTTGAGCGGGTCGGGCTGGAATCCATGGCATCATCCACCATTGATGAGCTCTCCGGCGGCCAGTTCCAGCGCATGCTGTTTGCCCGCGTCCTGGTACAGCAGGCGCCGCTGGTGATGCTGGACGAGCCCTTTACCGGCATCGATGAAGCCACCTGTAACGTGCTGATGGATGTGATGCTGGAGATGTATATGCAGGGGCAAACGCTGCTCGCGGTACTGCACGACAGCGAGCGCGTGTCGCGCCACTTCCCGCAGACGTTGCGGCTGGATGCTGACGTGCCTCAGTGGAAAACCGAGCGGGTGAGGGTGGCATGATCTGGCACACATTCTTCCAGCCGTTCATCGAGTACGGCTTTATGCGCCGCGCGCTGGTGGTTTGCCTGGCGCTTTCTATCAGCACCACCGCGCTCGGCGTATTCCTCCAGCTGCGCCGGATGAGCCTGATGGGCGATGCCCTTTCTCACGCTATTTTGCCGGGCGTCGCCGTGGGATACCTGCTCAGCGGCCTGTCGCTGCTGGCAATGAGTATCGGCGGTTTTGTCGCGGGCATTACCGTGGCGCTGCTGGCCGGTCTGGTCAGCCGACGCACGCCGCTTAAGGAAGATGCCAGCTTTGCCGGATTTTATCTTGGCTCACTGGCGCTGGGGGTCACGCTGGTATCGCTTCGTGGGTCGAATGTCGATCTGCTGCATCTGCTGTTTGGCTCCATCCTCGCCGTGGACAACGACGCCGCGCTGTTTGTCACAGGCGTGTGCATGTTCACTCTCATCGTGCTGGCGATGTTTTATCGCGGCCTGGTTACCGAAGCGTTTGACACCGCCTGGCTACAGGTGAACGCCCGCTGGCTGCCCGGCCTGCTGCACGGACTGTTTCTGGCGCTGCTGGTTCTTAATCTGGTGGCCGGTTTTCAGGTGCTCGGCACGCTGATGGCCGTCGGTCTGATGATGCTGCCGGCCGTGGCGGCACGCTGCTGGGTACGCACGCTACCGGCGTTACTCCTGATGGCGGGCATCAGCGGTATTGTCTGCGCGTGGCTGGGGTTGAGCCTCTCCTGGGCGATGAGTCTCCCGGCCGGGCCATCCATTGTGCTCACCGCCAGCGCGCTGTTCTTTATTTCCATTTTATTGGGTACGCGAAGCAGGCTCGCTGGCAGTCTGCGGGCGTATTTTTAACGCAAGGGGAAACGATGAAACGTACAGGACTAGTAGTGGCAGTGGCGCTCGCGCTGGGGATGATGTCGCAGGGCGTGATGGCGAAAACGCTGAATGTGGTCACCAGCTTCTCGATACTGGGGGACATCACCCAGGAGGTGGGCGGCGATCATGTGAAGGTGACGACGCTGGTGGGGCCGGACGGCGATCCGCATACCTTCGAACCGTCGCCGAAGGACAGCGCGGCGCTGAGCAAGGCCGATGTGGTGGTGGTGAACGGTCTGGGGCTGGAGGGCTGGCTTGACCGCCTGGTGAAAGCCTCCGGGTTCAAAGGGCAACTGGTCGTCGCTTCAACAGGCGTGAAAACGCACACGCTTGAGGAAGATGGAAAGACCGTGACCGATCCGCACGCGTGGAACAGCGCGGCGAACGGGGCGTTATATGCACAAAATATTCTGAACGGGCTGGTGAAAGCCGATCCGCAGGACAAAGCCGCGCTGGAAGCCTCCGGTAAACCCTATATCACGCAGCTCAACCAGCTGGATAGCTGGGCCAAAACGCGGTTTAGCCAGATCCCGCAGGCGAAGCGCAAGGTGCTGACCAGCCATGACGCCTTCGGCTATTTCAGCCGCGCTTATGGCGTAACCTTCATGGCACCTCAAGGACTCTCTTCAGAGAGCGAGGCCAGCGCGGCGCAGGTTGCTGAGATCATCAATCAGATCAAAGCCGACGGCGTAAAAACCTGGTTTATGGAAAACCAGCTCGATCCGCGTCTGGTGAAGCAGATTGCCTCAGCGACGGGCGCGCAGCCAGGGGGAGAACTTTATCCGGAGGCCTTGTCGGCAAAAGGCGGCGTGGCAGACACCTACGTCAAGGCGTTCCGCCACAATGTGAATACCCTCGCCGACAGCATGAAATAACCTCTTCCACGGCCGGTGCGTTTGCACCGGCTTTTTTCTGAAGCCCCCTCGTAAAACCTGAAGCGCATCCCCACATCTGACGAGAAAGTGCTATCTTGTGCAGCACGTTTTTCTGATGCCTGGAGCGAGAATGACTGACCATGAATTGATGCAGCTTAGCGAGATCGTTGGCCTGGCGCTTAAGCAGCGTGGGGCGACAATGACCACCGCGGAATCCTGCACCGGCGGCTGGGTGGCGAAAGTGATTACCGATATTGCCGGCAGTTCCGCCTGGTTTGAACGCGGTTTTGTGACCTACAGTAACGAAGCTAAGGCACAAATGATTGGCGTGCGTGAAGCCACGCTGGAACAGCATGGCGCGGTCAGTGAACCGGTGGTCATTGAAATGGCCATTGGCGCGCTCAAGGCGGCGCGGGCAGATTACGCGATTTCCATTAGCGGCATCGCGGGGCCGGACGGCGGCAGCGACGTGAAGCCTGTTGGCACCGTCTGGTTTGGGTTTGCCACGTCTAAAGGGGAAGGGATCACCCGCCGGGAGTGCTTCAGCGGCGATCGCGAAAGCGTGCGCCGTCAGGCAACGGAATATGCGTTAAAAACGCTCTGGCAACAATTTCTACAAAACACTTGATACTGTATGACCATACAGTATAATTGCACCAACAGAACAGAAATCCACGGTGAAGCACAGTCGCTTCTCCCGGCATGACAGGAGTAATAATGGCTATCGACGAAAACAAACAGAAAGCGTTGGCGGCAGCACTGGGCCAGATCGAAAAGCAATTCGGTAAAGGCTCCATCATGCGCCTGGGTGAAGACCGTACCATGGATGTGGAAACGATCTCCACCGGTTCGCTTTCTCTGGATATCGCGCTGGGCGCGGGCGGCCTGCCAATGGGCCGTATCGTAGAGATCTACGGGCCAGAATCCTCCGGTAAAACTACCCTGACGCTGCAGGTGATTGCTGCGGCACAGCGCGAAGGTAAAACCTGTGCGTTCATCGATGCCGAGCACGCGCTGGATCCTGTTTATGCGCGTAAGCTGGGCGTGGACATCGACAACCTGCTGTGTTCTCAGCCGGACACCGGTGAGCAGGCCCTGGAAATTTGTGACGCGCTGGCGCGCTCCGGTGCGGTTGACGTTATCGTTGTTGACTCCGTTGCCGCACTGACGCCAAAAGCGGAAATCGAAGGTGAAATCGGCGACTCTCACATGGGCCTCGCGGCACGTATGATGAGCCAGGCGATGCGTAAGCTGGCCGGTAACCTGAAGCAGTCCAACACGCTGCTGATCTTCATCAACCAGATCCGTATGAAAATTGGTGTGATGTTCGGTAACCCGGAAACCACAACCGGTGGTAACGCCCTGAAATTCTACGCGTCTGTCCGTCTGGATATCCGCCGTATCGGTGCGGTGAAAGAGGGTGAAAACGTCGTCGGTAGCGAAACCCGCGTGAAGGTGGTGAAGAACAAAATCGCTGCACCGTTCAAACAGGCTGAGTTCCAGATCCTCTACGGTGAAGGGATCAACTTCTACGGTGAACTGGTTGACCTGGGCGTGAAAGAGAAGCTGATTGAAAAAGCGGGCGCCTGGTACAGCTACAACGGTGACAAGATTGGTCAGGGTAAAGCGAATGCTATCTCCTGGCTGAAAGAGAACCCGGCTGCGGCGAAAGAGATTGAGAAGAAGGTGCGCGAGCTTCTGCTGAACAACCAGGACTCCAAACCTGATTTCGTAGTCGATGCTGCGGATGCTGAAGAAACCAACGAAGACTTTTAAGTCTCTCGTGTAAAGATGAAGGGCTGCTGATGCGGCCCTTTTTGCATTTCTGATTCTACAGGTTTTTTATGAGTGAACCGACATCACGCCGACCCGCCTACGCGCGCTTGCTGGATCGTGCGGTGCGCATCCTGGCCGTGCGTGACCACAGTGAGCAGGAGCTGCGGCGGAAGCTGTCGGCTCCGGTGATGAGTAAAAACGGGCCGGAAGAGATTGATGCCGCGGCGGAAGACTACGACCGCGTGGTGGCCTGGTGCTATGAGCATCATTACCTGGACGACGATCGCTTTGCTTCCCGCTTTCTCGCCAGCCGCGGCCGCAAGGGGTACGGCCCTGCGCGCATCCGGCAGGAGCTGAACCAGAAAGGGGTGGCCCGGGAGTCCATCGAAAAAGCGATGCGCGAGTGCGAGATTGACTGGTGCGAGCTGGCAAAAGAGCAGGCGATTCGTAAGTACGGCGAACCGCTGCCGCGTGAATTTTCAGAAAAAGTCAAAATCCAGCGCTTTTTGCTCTACCGCGGCTTCCTGATGGAAGATATTCAGGATATCTGGCGTAATTTTGCCGATTGAACGCATGCGGGATTTTACTTCCCACTAAAGAAAACTTATCTTATTCCCACTTTTTCCAGTAGCTGGTCTGTCCAACGGTTTACCGATACAGGCTGGCTACGACATTTCGTTAGCTTGATTTCAGGATAATTATGAGCAAGAGCACCGCTGAGATCCGTCAGGCGTTTCTCGATTTTTTCCATAGTAAGGGACACCAGGTTGTTGCCAGCAGCTCCCTGGTACCGAACAACGATCCGACTCTGCTGTTTACCAACGCCGGGATGAACCAGTTCAAGGATGTGTTCCTTGGTCTCGACAAGCGTAATTATTCCCGCGCCACAACCTCACAGCGTTGCGTGCGTGCGGGCGGTAAACACAACGACCTGGAAAACGTCGGTTACACCGCGCGTCACCACACCTTCTTCGAAATGCTGGGTAACTTCAGCTTCGGCGACTACTTCAAACACGATGCCATCCAGTATGCGTGGGAACTGCTGACCGGTGAAAACTGGTTCAACCTGCCGAAAGAGCGTCTGTGGGTTACCGTCTATGAAACCGATGACGAAGCCTACGAAATCTGGGAAAAAGAGGTCGGTATCCCGCGCGAGCGTATCATTCGCATCGGTGATAACAAAGGCGCGCCATACGCGTCTGACAACTTCTGGCAGATGGGTGACACCGGTCCTTGCGGTCCGTGCACCGAGATCTTCTACGATCACGGCGACCACATCTGGGGTGGCCCTCCAGGCAGCCCGGAAGAAGACGGCGATCGCTACATTGAGATCTGGAATATCGTCTTCATGCAGTTCAACCGTCAGGCCGACGGTACCATGGAGCCGCTGCCGAAGCCGTCCGTTGATACCGGTATGGGTCTGGAGCGTATTGCCGCGGTATTGCAGCACGTTAACTCCAACTATGAGATTGACCTGTTCAGCACTCTGATCAAAGCCGTTGCGGAAGTCACCGGCGCGACCGACCTGAACAACAAATCGCTGCGCGTTATCGCAGACCACATTCGTTCCTGCGCGTTCCTGATTGCCGACGGCGTTATCCCATCGAATGAAAACCGTGGCTACGTGCTGCGTCGTATCATTCGTCGTGCTATCCGTCACGGCAACATGCTGGGCGCGAAGGACACCTTCTTCTATAAACTCGTTGGGCCACTGATTGGCGTGATGGGGTCAGCGGGTGACGAGCTGAAACGCCAGCAGGCGCAGGTTGAGCAGGTTCTGAAAACCGAAGAAGAGCAGTTTGCCCGTACGCTGGAGCGCGGTCTGGCGCTGCTGGACGAAGAGCTGGCGAAGCTTAAGGGCGACACCCTGGACGGCGAAACCGCTTTCCGCCTGTACGACACCTACGGCTTCCCGGTTGACCTGACGGCGGACGTTTGCCGCGAGCGTAACATTAAAGTTGACGAAGCGGGCTTCGAAGCCGCGATGGAAGAGCAGCGCCGTCGTGCGCGCGAGTCCAGCGGTTTCGGTGCAGACTACAACGCGATGATTCGCGTTGATAGCGCGTCTGAATTCAAAGGCTATGAGGCGCTGGAACTGACTGGCAAAGTGACCGCCCTGTTTGTTGACGGCAAAGCCGTGGACAGCATCAGCGCAGGTCAGGAAGCCGTAGTCATTCTGGACAAAACGCCGTTCTACGCCGAATCCGGCGGCCAGGTTGGCGATAAAGGCGAACTGAAGGGCAATGGTTTCAGCTTCAGCGTCAGCGACACCCAGAAATACGGTCAGGCGATTGGCCACCAGGGCAAACTGGTTTCCGGTTCTCTGAAAGTGGGCGAGGGCGTCCAGGCTAACGTTGATGAAGCTCGCCGCGCGCGCATTCGTCTGAACCACTCTGCAACCCACCTGATGCACGCTGCCCTGCGCGACGTACTCGGTACCCACGTTGCACAGAAAGGTTCTCTGGTTAACGACAAAGTGCTGCGCTTCGACTTCTCGCATTTTGAAGCGATGAAGCCGTCTGAAATCCGCGCGGTGGAAGATCTGGTGAACGCGCAGATCCGTCGTAACCTGCCAATCGAGACCCACATCATGGATCTCGAAGACGCGAAGAAAAAAGGTGCGATGGCGCTGTTTGGCGAGAAATACGACGAACGTGTTCGCGTGCTGAGCATGGGCGACTTCTCTACCGAACTGTGCGGCGGTACACACGCCTCGCGCACCGGTGACATCGGCCTGTTCCGCATCGTTTCCGAGTCGGGAACGGCGGCAGGCGTGCGTCGTATTGAAGCGGTGACCGGTGAAGGCGCGATTGCCAGCCTGCATGCGCAGAGCGATCAGCTGCACGACATCGCGCAGCTGCTGAAAGGCGATAGCCAGAACCTGGGCGAGAAAGTGCGCGTTGCGCTGGAACGCACGCGTCAGCTGGAAAAAGAGCTGCAGCAGCTGAAAGAGCAGGCTGCGGCGCAGGAGAGTGCAAACCTCTCCAGCAAGGCTGTAGACATTAAGGGCGTCAAACTGCTGGTCAGCGATCTGGCGGGCGTTGAGCCTAAGATGCTGCGTACTATGGTCGACGATCTCAAGAACCAGCTTGGTTCTACCGTTATCGTGCTGGCGACAGTGGCAGAAGGTAAGGTTTCTCTGATTGCGGGCGTCTCTAAGGATGTGACTGACCGCGTAAAAGCAGGGGAACTGATTGGTATGGTCGCTCAGCAGGTGGGCGGCAAGGGTGGCGGTCGTCCGGACATGGCGCAAGCCGGTGGTACGGATGCGGCGGCACTTCCTGCGGCATTAGCCAGCGTTGAAAGCTGGGTAAGCGCGAAACTGTAATAACTACAAAGCACAAGCAGACGCCATAGCGGTAACGTTATGGCGTCTTGTTCACTGTGCTATCGATAACGATAAAGTCAGGTTGAGTTTGTGTATATCGGCTAAACTTACGTTTAACAGAATGTGATGCCGTGACTGCTTACACTTTACGTGTTTGTCATCGCTTACTTTTTGGCGTTATATGATGGATAATGCCGGGATACAAGAGACCCGACTCTTTTAATCTTTCAAGGAGCAAAGAATGCTGATTCTGACTCGTCGAGTTGGTGAGACCCTCATGATTGGGGATGAGGTCACCGTGACAGTTTTAGGGGTAAAGGGTAACCAGGTACGTATTGGTGTTAACGCTCCTAAAGAAGTATCTGTCCACCGTGAAGAGATCTACCAGCGTATCCAGGCTGAAAAATCCCAGCAGTCCAGTTACTGATATTGTCGCGTCTCGCTGTCGGGCGAGACGCAACCCTCCCGCTATTTTTCCTGCTCAAAGTTACCGTTTAATTTCAATCGCTCTCTTTTTGACCACTCCGCTACCCTTATCTCGTCCCAACACTGTTCTTTCCGCATCAGTTTTCTGCGAAGATGCCTGCAAAATCCGCTTATAAAACACCCTCTTTGCGGATTTTACATGCGAATTGCGTGTGATTTGTGCAAACGATAAAAGCTTTTGGAAAATTGTTTGACTTATAAGTCCCAGAAAGTAATATATGCGCCACGCAGCGACGAGAAGCTCTTGACGAGTTGCTCGAAGCACTCGAAAGAGGCGTTGTGTGGTGAGGTGGCCGAGAGGCTGAAGGCGCTCCCCTGCTAAGGGAGTATGCGGTCAAAAGCTGCATCCGGGGTTCGAATCCCCGCCTCACCGCCATTTTGCATCCGTAGCTCAGCTGGATAGAGTACTCGGCTACGAACCGAGCGGTCGGAGGTTCGAATCCTCCCGGATGCACCATCTATTACTTCATATTGCTTTAGAAGTGATATGAACATCGAGCAGTACAGTAGTAAATCCCGATGCATCCGTAGCTCAGCTGGATAGAGTACTCGGCTACGAACCGAGCGGTCGGAGGTTCGAATCCTCCCGGATGCACCATTTACTATTTCTGAAAGCAGTACCCTGATGCATCCGTAGCTCAGCTGGATAGAGTACTCGGCTACGAACCGAGCGGTCGGAGGTTCGAATCCTCCCGGATGCACCATTACTGTTTCTAAAAGCATTTCCCGATGCATCCGTAGCTCAGCTGGATAGAGTACTCGGCTACGAACCGAGCGGTCGGAGGTTCGAATCCTCCCGGATGCACCATCTTCTCCTTCTTTGTTTATTCCTTCGACGTTCCGTCAGCAATCACTCTCTCTGTCAGCGACAAAAACCACCATTTACGATAAAGTAATGCTTTGTTAATCGGTTAGCGAGAGCACGATGTACGCACAGTATGACGGTTTGATCTTCGATATGGATGGTACCCTCCTGGACACCGAACCCACGCATCGTCAAGCCTGGACCGACGTCCTGGGCCGCTACGGCATGCGTTTCGACCTTCAGGCGATGATCGCCCTCAACGGCTCCCCCACCTGGCGTATTGCGCAGGCCGTGATTGAACTGAATCAGGCCGATCTCGACCCGCACCTGCTCGCGCGCGAAAAAACCGATGCGGTAAAAGCCATGCTTTTAGATACCGTACGTCCGTTACCACTGATTGATGTGGTAAAAGAGTGGCACGGGCGTCGCCCGATGTCGGTGGGGACGGGCAGCGAAAGCGCGATTGCAGAAGCCTTGCTCAATCATCTTGGCCTGCGCCACTATTTTTCTGCCGTGGTCGCCGCCGATCATGTTAAACGTCACAAGCCCGCACCGGACACCTTCCTGCTTTGCGCAGAATTAATGGGCGTCCCGGCGGCAAAGTGCGTCGTGTTTGAAGATGCCGATTTCGGGATCCAGGCCGCGCGTGATGCCGGAATGGATGCGGTGGATGTACGCTTACTGTGAGTGACGCGCTGTCACTTGCCTCATTATTCGCCAGCAGTTTTCTCAGCGCCACGCTGTTACCGGGCAATTCGGAAGTGGTGCTGGTGGCGATGCTGTTGTCCGGCGTGAGTCAGCCCTGGCTGCTTGTAGTAATAGCAACAATGGGTAATAGCCTTGGAGGGCTGACTAACGTTATTCTTGGGCGTTTCTTTCCGCTGCGTGAAAAATCGCGCTGGCAGGAAAAGGCAGTCGGCTGGCTAAAACGCTATGGCGCTGCCACGCTGTTATTAAGCTGGATGCCTGTAATAGGCGATTTACTGTGTCTGCTGGCGGGATGGATGCGCATCTCCTGGGGACCGGTGCTCTTTTTTTTGTGCCTTGGCAAGGCGTTGCGCTATGTTCTCGTGGCGTGGGCAACACTACAGGGTATGACGTGGTGGCACTAATTGGTGGAATGAATACGCGACCTTCAATCGTCAACCATTACAATTATGCTGAGTAACATTACTTTGACAGGCGGGAGGTCAATTTGATCCCGGACGTATCTCAGGCGCTGGCCTGGCTGGAAAACCACCCTCAGGCATTGAAGGGTATTCAGCGTGGTCTTGAGCGTGAAACGCTGCGCGTTAACGCGGACGGCAGTTTAGCGACGACGGGTCACCCGAAGGCGTTAGGCTCGGCGCTGACACATAAATGGATCACAACCGATTTCGCTGAAGCGCTGCTGGAGTTCATCACCCCAGTAGAGGGTGATATTGATCATATGCTGACGATTATGCGCGATATCCATCGCTACACTGCGCGCAATCTCGGCGATGAGCGTATGTGGCCCCTCAGCATGCCGTGCTATATCGAGCAGGGGCAGGAGATTGAGCTGGCACAGTACGGCACGTCAAATATCGGCAGGCTGAAAACGCTCTACCGTGAGGGGCTGAAGAACCGCTACGGCGCGTTGATGCAGACCATCTCTGGCGTGCACTACAACTTCTCGCTGCCAATGGCGTTCTGGCAGGCGAAATGCGGTGAAACGGATAAAGACGCCATCTCAGCAGGCTACTTCCGCCTGATCCGAAACTATTACCGTTTCGGCTGGGTGATCCCGTATCTGTTTGGTGCCTCCCCGGCGATCTGTTCTTCGTTCCTGCAGGGGAAACCGACCACGCTGCCGTTCGAGAAGACCGACTGCGGAATGTACTATCTCCCGTACGCCACCTCTCTGCGTCTGAGCGATCTCGGCTATACCAATAAATCGCAAAGCAATCTCGGTATTACGTTTAACGAATTGCACGAATATGTGGCAGGATTGAAGCGGGCGATCAAAACCCCGTCGGAAGAGTACGAAAAAATCGGCCTCGAAAAAGACGGTAAGCGTCTGCAGATCAACAGCAATGTCCTGCAGATTGAAAACGAGCTGTATGCGCCAATTCGTCCTAAGCGCGTAACCCGCAGCGGCGAAACCCCGTCGGATGCGCTGCAGCGCGGCGGGATCGAATACATTGAAGTGCGCTCGCTGGATATCAACCCGTTCTCACCGATTGGCGTTGATGAACAGCAGATTCGCTTCCTGGATCTGTTTATGGTCTGGTGCGTGCTGGCGGATGCGCCGGAAATGAGTTCAGACGAACTGCTCTGCACCCGTACAAACTGGAACCGCGTGATTCTGGAAGGGCGTAAACCGGGCCTGACGCTGGGTATCGGCTGCGAAACGGCACAGTTCCCGCTGACGAAAGTCGGCAAAGATCTGTTCCGTGACCTGAAGCGTGTTGCCCGGACGATGGACACCATCGACGGCGGCGACGCGTATCAACAGATTTGCGACCAGCTGGTGGCGTGCTTTGATAACCCGGAACTGACGTTCTCAGCGCGCATTCTGCGTTCTATGATTGATCAGGGCATTGGTGGTACGGGGCGCTCACTCTCGGCGGAGTACCGTGAAATGCTGATCCAGGAGCCGTTAGAAATCCTGAGCGAATCAGATTTTGTCGCGGAACGCGAAGCGTCCGTTGTGCGTCAGAAAGAGGTTGAAGCGGCGGATACCGAGTCGTTTGAGGCGTTTCTGGCGAAGCAGGCTTAAGCAGAAAAGAAAAAGGCCACATCGCTGTGGCCAAAATATACATCTCTGAATTCAGGGATGATGATAACAAATGCGCGTCTTTCATATACTCAGACGCGCATTCTGTAGAAGAGTTCAGTTTATTTTAAAAAAAATCACTATCGGAGGTGACGTATGCCGTTATTAGATAGCTTTACTGTCGACCATACCCGTATGGAAGCACCTGCAGTCCGCGTGGCGAAGACCATGCACACCCCGCACGGCGACACGATCACCGTCTTCGATCTGCGTTTCTGCGTGCCAAACAAAGAAGTGATGCCGGAGAAAGGCATTCATACGCTGGAGCACCTGTTCGCTGGCTTCATGCGTGACCACCTGAACGGCAACGGCGTTGAGATCATCGATATCTCTCCGATGGGCTGCCGTACCGGTTTCTACATGAGCCTGATTGGTCAGCCTGAAGAGAAACGTGTTGCAGATGCCTGGAAAGCGGCCATGGAAGACGTGCTGAAGGTGAAAGAGCAGAACCAGATCCCTGAGCTGAACGTTTACCAGTGCGGCACCTACCAGATGCACTCTCTGGAAGAAGCGCAGGAGATCGCGCGCCACATCATCGAACGCGACGTTCGCGTGAACAGCAACGAAGAGCTGGCCCTGCCGAAAGAAAAACTGCAGGAACTGCACATCTAGTATTGTGCCTGTGGATGCCCGGTGGCGCTTCGCTTACCGGGCCTACATTGTGTTGGTGCCTCCTTTGACCACAACCTTAACCTTCTCATTTACCCACCGACCCCTCGTTCCGTTTGCCCATGATTACGTTCATGGTGACAGCGAACCCTGGCACAAGCACGACTGCGCGCAGCTGCTGCACACCCTGAGCGGCGTGGTAAGGGTGGATACCGCATCGGGCTGTTGGGTTGTGCCTCCCGGTCGCGGCGTCTGGCTGCCTGCGGGCACGCAGCATTCCCTGCGCATTACCGGCAACGTTGCGGCGCGAACGCTGTTTATCGATCCGCTGGCGCGGGCCGATCTTCCCGCCACCTGCCAGATCGTGCAGATCGCGCCGCTGCTGCGCGAGCTGATCCTCGTCTCCCTTGCGTTGCCTGAATCGTACTCACCCGGAAGCCGGGATGAACGCGTCTATGAACTGATTCTCGATGAAATCCGCACTATGCCGGTGCTGCCGTTTCACCTGCCGGAGCCGGAAAGCGAGGCGCTACGTCGCCTGTGCCTGCAAATCCGACAAAACCCGGGGGAAAGCTGGAGCAGCGCGCAGGTTGCGAGCATGATGAACATGAGCGAGCGCACGCTGAACCGTCATTTTCAACAGCAGACGGGTTTAAGCTACGGCGAGTGGTTGAGAAGGGCGCGTCTGCTGGAAGCCTTAGTGCGGCTGGCGCAGGGCCAGCCGGTATTGCGCGTGGCGCTGGATCTGGGGTATGGGAGCCACAGCGCCTTTACGGCAATGTTCCGTCGGGTGATGGGCGTCTCCCCCAGCGATTACTTTAAGAACGACTGACGGCGTTAAAGAGCGCCTGAAGCGACGCGCGCGCCACGTCGCTATCAATGCCCACGCCCCAGCGGCTGCTGCCGTCCTGGAACAGGCAGCGAATGTACGCCACCGAGCGGCTGTCGCTGCGTTCGCCTAACGTATGCTCGTGATAATCCTTAATCACGAACGGGGCGTTGACCCAGCGGCTCAGGCCGTGAGCGGCGGCGGAGAGCAGACCGTTGCCGTGACCTTCCAGCTGGCGCGTTCCTCCCTGTGTGGCGACGCAGGCCGTCAAACGCAGCTGGCCGTCCTGCTGGCTGTCGCTGCGGTAGGATTGCAGCGCATAATGCGGCGTGGCCACCAGACCGTAGCGGGTGCGAAACAGCTGCCACAGCGCATTTTGCGTCATCTCTTTTCCGTGACGGTCGGTTTCCTGCTGCACGTGCTGGCTGAAATCCTGCTGCAGGGCGCGGGGCAGTTTCAGACCATGATTCTGTTCGATCAGCCACGCGCTGCCGCTTTTCCCTGACTGGCTGTTCACGCGGATCACCGCTTCGTAGGTGCAGCCGATATCCTGGGGATCGACGGGCAGGTAAGGCATCTCCCAGCGATCGCCAGGCCTGCGGGCATCAAAGCCTTTTTTGATTGCGTCCTGGTGCGAGCCGGAGAAGGCGGTATAGGCCAGCCGTCCTGCCCACGGATGGCGCGGGTGCACCGGCAGCTGATTGCAGGTTTCCACCACTTCCACCACCCGGTTCATATCGCTAAAGTCCAGAGTCGGGCTGATACCCTGGCTGTAGAGGTTCATCGCCAGCGTCACCAGGCAGACGTTGCCCGTGCGCTCGCCGTTACCGAACAGACAGCCCTCCACGCGGTCAGCCCCCGCCATTACGGCCAGCTCCGCGCAGGCGACGCCGGTACCGCGGTCGTTATGCGGATGCACGCTGATGCAGACATCGCGGCGGCGGCTGAAGTGGCGACAGAAGTACTCGATCTGGTCGGCATAGACGTTCGGCGTGCTCACTTCGACGGTGGCGGGTAAGTTGATCACCATCGGGCGTTCGTCGCAAGGCTGCCAGATCTCCGCCACGGCTTCACAAATCTCCAGCGCAAATTCCGGCTCGGTAAAGCAGAAGGTTTCCGGAGAGTATTCGTACTGCCAGCGGGTTTCAGGGTTCTCTTCACAAAGCTGGCGGATAAGCCGCGTGGCGCGGGTGGCCAGCTCAACGATTTGCGCTTTCTCCATGCCGAATACCAGGCGGCGGAACAGCGGAGCGGTGGCGTTATACAGATGCACGGTCGCCTGCTTCGCGCCGCGCAGGGATTCAAAAGTGCGATGGATGAGATCTTCCCGTGCCTGAGTGAGCACCTGAATCGTCACGTCATCCGGGATGCGGTTCTCTTCAATCAGCTGGCGAACGAAATTGAAATCCGTCTGCGAGGCGGAAGGAAAGGCAACTTCAATCTCTTTAAACCCGCAGCTTAACAGCAGGTCCCAGAACTGCAGCTTGCGCGTGCTGTCCATCGGTTCGGCCAGAGCCTGGTTTCCGTCGCGCAGGTCGGTCGAGAGCCAGCGCGGCGCGCGGGTGATGCGTTGCTCCGGCCAGCGACGGTCGGGCAGGGAAAGGGTGGGAAAGGGTTGGTACTTGTCGGCGGGTGTGTTCAGCATGATGCGCTCCTGTTGTCTTTTCACTATCGTGAATCGATTTCAGGCGCGCTGCTTTATCGGCACTGACAATGGCTGTCGCGTTCTGGACACAGTGCGGTTTTTTGCCGGATGGCGGCTCCGCCTTATCCGGCCTACGTTCGTAGGCCCGGTAAGCGTAGCGCCACCGGGCAACCGTCGCACAGAACGAGCAACCTGCGCACAAGACTAGTGCGCGCCGCCACCGCCACCACCGGCACCAAACGGCGGTCTGGCAAACCACACCAGCCCCAGCAGGACGATAAAGATCCCTGCCGATATCCAGAAAATTTCGTTGGCCGAGATAATCAGTCCCTGGTTGGTGATCTGCTGGGCAATCCAGCCGGACGCCTGCTGCTCCGTCATCCCCATTCCCTGCAGCTGACTGTACATCTGCTGTGCGTTAGGGTTGAACGGGTTCACCGCTTCGGTCAGCTGCGCGTGGTGCATTGATTCGCGGTTTGTCCACAGGGTGGTGGTGATCGACGTCCCGATAGAGCCCGCCAGCGTACGGGTGAAGTTCGACAGGCTCGACGCGGCCGCCAGACGCTCGGGCGGCAGGCCAGAGAGCGTGATGGTGGTCAGCGGCATAAAGAAGCACGCCACCGCAAAGCCCTGAATGAACTGCGGCCACGCCGAGGCGCCAAAGTCCATTCCCGGCTCAAAGGTATACGCACGCCAGTAGAAGCACACCGCGTACATGATGAAGCTGAACGTCACCAGCCGACGCATGTCGAGCTTATGGGCGAAGCGGCCAATAATCGGCGACAGCAGGACCGGGATCACCCCGACAGGTGCCGACGCCAGACCCGCCCAGGTGGCGGTATAGCCATACACCTCCTGCAACAGCTGCGGCAGCAGAACAATCGCGCCGAAGTAGAGCATATAGGCGAGGCTGATACACAGGCAGCCGATGGTGAAGTTTCGCGACTTAAAGAGCGAGAGATCGACGATCGGGTTGTCGTCCGTCAGCTCCCAGACGATCAGGAAGCTTATCGACACCACCGCGACAATGGTCAGGATGATGATCTCCTGCGAGTTGAACCAGTCGAGCTCTTTACCGCGGTCGAGCATGATCTGCAGACTGCCGATACCCAGGATCAGCAGCGCCAGCCCGATGCTGTCGATACGGCGCTGTTCGGTGCGCGTCTCTCGTCCCCGCAGCGACTGCAGCGTCATCAATACCACGACGGCGCCAATCGGTACGTTGATGAAGAAGATCCAGCCCCAGTGGTAGTTATCGCTGATGTACCCGCCCAGAATCGGTCCGCAGATAGGCGCGACGATAACGGTCATCGACCAGAGTGCCAGCGCGACGGAACGTTTTGCGGGAGGGTAGTTGCTCAGCAGCAAACTCTGGGAGAGCGGGATCAGCGGCCCCGCGACAATCCCCTGAATGACGCGGAAGAAAATCAGCATCGTCAGGCTGCTGGACATGCCGCACGCCCACGAGGCCAGAACAAACGCCACCGTGGACCAGAGGAACAGCTTCACCTCACCGACGCGCTTTGCCAGCCAGCCGGTGATCGGAATGGAGATGGCGTTTGCCACCCCAAACGAGGTAATGACCCAGGTCCCCTGGCTCAGCGACGAGCCAAGGTTACCGGCGATGGTCGGGATCGCCACGTTTGCGATGGTGGAGTCCAGCACCTGCATGAATGTCGCCAGCGACAGCGCGATGGTCATAATGACCAGCTGCGCGCCTTCCAGCGGTTTTTGCGGCTTTTGCTGTTGCATAACGCTCACCTTCGGATTAACCGGCGTTTGCCTTCACGATGTCATCGATCAGCTTGTTGACCGGATCGAGGCTAATTTCACGGGCGTTACTTTCATAAACCGGGCTGCTACGCACCTGGCTTGCCAGGATCTGACCGTCGCGGTTGGCGGTGTCAACCGTCACCAGCGTGGAGAGGCCGATACGCAGCGGGTGATCCGCCAGCTGTTTGGCATCCAGTTCGATACGCACGGGCAGACGCTGTACGACTTTGATCCAGTTACCGGTGGCGTTCTGCGCAGGCAGCAGGGAGAAGGCGCTGCCGGTCCCCATATCCAGACCCACCACTTTGCCGGTGTACTTCACGTCATCGCCATAGATGTCGCTGACAACCGTCGCGGTCTGGCCGATACGCATATGCGCAAGCTGCGTCTCTTTAAAGTTGGCATCGACCCACAGGTTGTCTGCCGGCACGACCGCCATCAGCGGCGTGGTTGGGCTGATCTGCGCCCCTGGCTGGACGGAACGACGGGAGACATAGCCGGTCATTGGGCTGACGATTTTAGTACGCTGCAGGGCAAGCCACGCGTTGCGGACTTCAGTCGCTGCCTGCTGAACGGCAGGCTGGTTTTCCAGGCTGGTGCCCAGCACCATCGCCTGGTTGGCGTTGTACTGCTGAATGGCCACGTCCAGCTGTGCCTGAGCGCTGGCGACGGCGTCGCGGGCGTGCTGCAGCTCTTCACGGCCAATCAGGTTGGCGGTGCCGAGCGGCACGCGGCGGTTCAGATCGCTCTGCGCCTGCGCGAGTGCGGTTTTCTGCACGTCGATGTTGGCCTGCAGCTGCTTGCTGTTGATCATCAGCTGGCGGGTCTGACGAACGCTGGAGGCCAGCGCGGTCTGCGCTTTTTCAAACGCCTGCTGGGCGTCGGTTGGATCGAGCGTCACCAGCACATCGCCTTTTTGCACAAAGTCGGTATTGTCAGCCCAGACTTTCGTCACGCTGCCCGACACCTGCGCCATAATTTGTACCTGGTTCCCTGCCACGTACGCGTCGTCAGTCTCTTCAGCATGACGCAGTACTAAAAACCAATAGATCCCATATGCCACGGCAATAATGATAAAGAGCAAGGTCAACAGAAGAAGGGCGCTCTTACGTTTGCCTTTCTTGTTGGCCGGTTGCTGCGGGGTAGTGCTCTCCGCATTTGCGCTCATTGTTGTTCTCCACGATCTTCTTATTTTCACATCGGCTGAGCCGACCTGTTGTCAGAAAGGCCAGCAGTGTGACGTGCTGGCCTGTCGGTTTTCTTATAAATCTGGATTGTTGAGCGTGTCGTCGCGTTAGCGCAGCGCCTCAAGAACGGCGCCTTCTTCATCCATCTGGTCCAGACGGGTGAGCAGCTTGCGAGTGATGTGCTCAAGCTGGTCGCGCTCGGCGGTGCTGAGAGCGGACCAGAGTTTGTGCAGGCAATTGTGCTGAGGTGGCAGCACCTCGCGCAGGAATTCGTGACCTTTATCGGTCAGTTGCAGATGCAGGCAGCGGCGATCGTTATCGCTTTCACGGCGCTCAATCCAGCCGCGCTTTTCCAGCTCATCGGCAATTCGGGTGGCGTTTGTGCGGGAGGAGCCCAGCGCGCAGCTCAGCTCAGAAGGCTGAATGCTGTGGTTTTCCTGAGACTCCAGCGTGATCAACGCCATAAACAATGTCTCGTTAATCCCTTGAGCTTTCAGCATTTTATTGCGGTTTTCCAGTAGCTTACCCTGCATGTGCATGCACAGGCGAGTCAGCAGGATTTCCTGATACGGGAAGTCCTCATGGCGACTGGCGCGGAATTTAAGCATTTGTTCAATGGGCGTAAACGAACTATCCATTTGGGCATAACCTCATTAATTACAGCCGATATAGTAACGATAGTGACAAATAATGTAAATGAATTATTTGTGCGGTTATATCCGACAAATTAATGTCACCATCAGAAAGCGCCGGGTAAGTCCGTGACCCGGTGAGCACAGAAAGCGTAGGGGATGAACCCGCTGAAGAGAGGATGTGAGGACGGGGGTCTGAACTATTCATGCCGATTGTAAATATGTCACCCACATTAAAATTTCTGGGATAAATGATTACGTTTACATTAACAGAGTGAGGGGCCCCTTTACACCCTAAGAGGCCCAAAGCAATGTAAAACTTAGTGAATTGCATCCTGGCGATGGTACCCGCGCCACCATACAAGCAGGTTAATCGTGGCGACGATGGCGCCAATTGCACATACCCCTGACCAGCCAGCATGCTGCCACGCCGAGGCGGAAATGAGCGAGCCCGCCGCGCCGCCAATAAAGTAGCTGGTCATGTACCCGGCCGTCAGGCGGTTACGCGCCTCCGGCTTCACGCGATAGATGACGGTCTGATTGGTAATGTGAACGCCCTGCACGGTGAGATCGAGTACCAGGATACCGACGATCAGCGCCAGCACCGAGACGTGCCCATACCAGATTGCCGCCCAGGAGAGCAGAAGTAACACCAGCCCCGCGGAGGTTGTCAGATGGGATTTGCCCTTGTCGGCCAGCCCGCCTGCGGGGCGCGCGCCCAGTGCGCCTGCGGCACCGGCCAGGCCGAACAGGCCAATCACCCCTTCGGAATAATTAAACGGCGGCGCGGCCAGCAGAAACGCCATCGACGTCCAGAGAATGCTGAAGTTGGCGAAGGTGAAGCAGCCCAGCAGGGCGCGGGTGCGCAGAAGTTTATCCTGGGTAAACAGGCTGAAAACGGAGGCCAGCAGCTGCGGGTAATTCAGGTGATTTTCCTGCTTCACTTTTGGCAGCCCGCGCCACAGCGCCAGCGCCATGACGACCATCAATACGCTCGCCACCCAGTATACGGTGCGCCAGCCGCCGAGGCTTGCCAGCAGCCCGGCGACGGTACGCGCCAGCAAAATCCCCAGCAGCAGGCCGCTCATGATGGTGCCCACCACCTTGCCACGTTTTTCCGGTGAGGCGAGGGTCGCGGCGAGCGGCACCAGGATTTGCGCCACCACGGAGAACAGCCCCGTCAGCGCGGTACCGATAATCATCATCGTCAGCGACTGGCTGCTGGCGGTGATCAGCATCCCGCCGGCGGCCAGAAGCGTCATGGAGACGATCAGCATCCGGCGTTCAAACATATCGCCAAGCGGCACCAGGAACAGCAGCCCGGCGGCATAGCCGAGCTGGGCGGCGGTGACGATAAAGCCTGCGGAACTGGCGGAGAGATTGAACGCGCGGGCGATGGTGTCGAGAAGAGGTTGTGCGTAGTAGTTACTGGCGACCGCCAGACCCGTTGCCACGGACATTAAAAGGATGAGTGCGGGGCTAAGCCCTTGAGTGGTTTTTGTCATTAGTTTCAGGAATCGTTAGTGAAGTGATTATTTTTCCGGAAACCATAATAGCCAATGATTGTGAATGTGGGGGGATTGTTACGTGCTGGATTGTGCGGTTTAGGTCGGGTGCGGTCTGATCCCCTCACCCCGGCCCTCTCCCAGTGTGTACGATCCGGGGAGAGGGTTAGGGTGAGGGAAAAGGTTTTATTTCTGCGCCGCCAGCGCCGCTTTCACCCAGCCGTCAAACTGCTGCTGGTGGGCCTTGATCCAGCCGTCGACGTGGCCTTTAACATCCGCCTCAGACGATTTGCCCGCGTGCATCATCGCGTTCTGGGCGTTGATGTCCGCCAGCGGCAGCTTCATCATCGAGAACAGCTTCGCCGCCGCCGGGTTTTTCTCCGCCCAGGCTTTGTTCGCCACGATATGCATGGTGTTCACCGGGAAGCCGTAGTTCATGCCGTTCGGCAGTTTGGTGTCGATATCTTTCTGCTCGCCCGGCAGGGAGGAGAACGGCACCTGCAGCCACACCACGTCTTTACCCGGCTTCAGCACGTCGCTCACCCAGTACGGCGTCCAGGTGTAGTAGATCACCGGTTTACCCTCTTTGAAGCGGGCAATGGTGTCGGCCATCATCGCTGAATAGTTGCCGTGGCTCACGTCGACCGTTTTCGCCAGATCGAACGCCTTGTTCTGGTGGTTAATCACCGCTTCGCAGCCCCAGCCCGGCGAGCAGCCCATCATGTCGGCCTTGCCGTCACCGTTGGTGTCAAACAGTCTGGCGATCTTCGGATCCTTCAGCTGTTCGATGTTGGTGATGTGGTACTGGTCGGCGGTTTTCTTGTCGATCAGGTACCCCTGCGCCGCGCCGGTGACAAAGGTGCCTTCACGGTAGAATTTCTTGTCGCCACCGGCGGCGGCATACATGTCGTCATGCAGCGGCTGCCAGTTTACGGCGGTAAAGGTGGCGTCACCGGAGGCAATCGAGGTGTAGCCCACGTTGTAATCCACTTCGCTCGGCGTGTTAACCGTATAGCCCAGTTTTTCCAGCGCCCGGCTGACCAGCAGGGTCTGGAAGCTCTCTTCCGAAATAGTGCTCTGCACCGGCTGCACGGTAATGCCTTTGCCCGGCAGGTCAGCTGCGAACGTGCTGGTGGAGACAAGGGTGGCAAACGCTGTGGCAAAAAGTACGTTATGTCGCATCGTTGTTCCTTATTTTCTAAAGGGGCGGGTGAGTAACCCAACAGGGCCGGTGGAATACCAGCGACGGTTGCCGCGACTGCGTGAATCGCGACCGACGGCCTGGGTCAGGCGGTCAAGAATAATGGCGAGGATCACAATCCCGACGCCGCCGACGGTAGCCAGCCCCATGTCGAGACGGCCAATGCCGCGCAGCACCATCTGACCGAGACCGCCAACGGCGATCATCGAGGCAATCACCACCATCGAAAGGGCCAGCATCAGCGTCTGGTTAACGCCCGCCATGATGGTCGGCATCGCCAGCGGGAGCTGAACCTTAAACAGCATCTGGCGCGGGCTGGCACCGAACGAGCGTGACGCTTCGATCAGGTCCGCAGGCACCTGATTGATCCCGAGAATGGTCAGACGAATAATCGGCGGCAGGGCAAAGATAATGGTGACCACCACGCCCGGCACGTTGCCGATGCCGAACAGCATCACAATCGGCACCAGATAGACGAACGCCGGAGTGGTCTGCATCGCATCCAGCAGCGGGCGAATTATCTTCGCGGCCCGCGGGCTGCGCGCCAGCCAGATCCCCATCGGCAGGCCGATGACGATGCAGAAGAGCAGGGCGGTCAGCACCAGCGCCAGGGTGATCATCGCCTGCGACCAGGCCCCAATCGCGCCGATGGCAATCAGCGAAATCAGCGTGGCGACACCCATCCCGGCGCTGCCAAACTGCCAGGCGATCAGGGAGAACAGGATAATCGCCACCGGTGCCGGCATGCCCAGCATCAGCTGCTGGAAGCCGTTCAGGATGTAATCCACCGGGATGCGGATCCCCTGGAAAACCGGGCGGAAGTGCGTGACCACCCAGTCGATCCCCTCCGTGACCCAGCTGTCCAGCGGGATCAGCGTCTTGTGGAACGGATCCATAATATTGAAGTGCTCTGGCGCAGGCGCGGGTGCGCTGTTCAGCCAGTCCGCCGCACCGCCACCGTCGGCGGGTGCTGGCGTGGAACCCCACGCGTCGGCGGATTGCGCAGCGTTGTCCGCCGCTTCAGTGGTGCCCCACGGGTTAGTTTGATCAGCCATTATTTGCCCCCTCGCGATCTAAAGCCTGCAGCAGCATCCGTTTGGAGATGATGCCGACGTACTGTTGTTCCTCACCCACGACCGGTACGGCGCAAGGCGCCTGCCCCACGTGAGAGAGCAACTCGCTGAGCGGCGTTTCGGCGTCCACGGCAAGCGGAGCGTCAATTAACGCCGCATCGATGCCCTGGTTTTCGCTGAGCGCGGTTTTCAGAGAATCGATGGAGACAACACCGACAAATTTATTGCCGCGTTCAACCAGATAACCATATTCACGGTCTTCGTCCTGCAGCAGCTTCAGCGCGGAGCGCGGGCCGAAGCCAGGCGTTTTACGGATAATGCCGTTTGGC
The DNA here is from genome assembly GCF_043945315.1 of Enterobacter cloacae complex sp. 2024EL-00227. Classification (NCBI taxonomy): domain Bacteria; kingdom Pseudomonadati; phylum Pseudomonadota; class Gammaproteobacteria; order Enterobacterales; family Enterobacteriaceae; genus Enterobacter; species Enterobacter cloacae complex sp. 2024EL-00227. The sequence goes on along the minus strand of NZ_JBIMQP010000004.1, from coordinate 113,821 downwards.
GTTCGACGGGCAATATCTTTGGCGCTAAAGACCTGGCTAATATCCACGCCGCGGAAGAAGGTGCGCACATAATCATTTGCCGGATTATTGAGAATTTCATCCGGCGTGCCGACCTGCACCACTTCACCATTTTGCATAATGGCAATACGGTCGCCAATACGCATGGCTTCATCCAAATCGTGGGAAATAAAGACAATGGTCCGCTGATGTTTCGCCTGTAATTTTACCAGCTCATCCTGCATCTCGGTGCGAATTAACGGATCGAGGGCAGAGAAGGCTTCGTCCATTAATAAAATGTCTGGATTAATGGCTAATGCGCGGGCTAATCCCACGCGCTGACGCATGCCGCCGGAAAGTTCATCCGGGTACGCATGCGCATAATTTTCCAGCCCAACCTGACGCAGGGCGTCAAGGGCTTTTTCCTGACGTTCCTGCGCGGGTGTGCCGGCTAATTCCATACCGAAAGCGGTATTATCCAGCACCGTCATATGTGGCATCAGCGCGAATGACTGGAATACCATCGCAATCTTCTTTCTGCGCACCTCGCGAAGCTCGGCGTCTGATATTCTGGCGATATCCACGCCGTCAATCAGCACCTGTCCGCGGGTGGGTTCAATCAGGCGATTGAGAAGGCGAACCATAGTGGATTTACCCGAACCGGATAATCCCATGATGACAAAAATCTCGCCTTCTTCAATGGCCAGACTGGCGTCTTTAACGCCAAGCGATAGCCCGGTTTTTTCCAGAATTTGCTCTTTCGAAAGGCCTTTCTCAATATATTTGAATGCGCGCTGAGGATGCTCGCCAAATACTTTATAAAGATTTTTCACTTCTAATTTAATTGCCATGCAATAGAGAGTGTCCTGTTATTTGTTTATGTCGATATGATTACCATGGTAAATTGTTAACGGGCATAACCCTAACATACTGAGAATCTGAGACAACCCTGGGTTTGCTTATGGCGTAAATTTTCAGGGAGGCGAAACGGCTGAATTTCCCATGAGTAAAGGGCTGAGCGGGATTTGAATTTTTCTCAATTTTTTGCTGCGGCATCGGGGAATTTCGCCTGAATCGGGTGATTCAGGCGAATAGGGCACGGAAATGACAGTGTAGTTGCTTTGTAAATATTGGAGAGGAAATTGTTGGGTTTATATTAAATTAACGAACGTTAACGTTCATTAAAAATCCCAGTCCTCATCCTCGGTTTCCACCGCTTTGCCCATCACGTACGACGAACCCGACCCGGAGAAGAAATCGTGGTTTTCGTCGGCGTTGGGCGACAGCGCGGAGAGAATCGCCGGGTTAACCTCCGCCAGTTCCGGCGGGAACAGCGCGTCGTAGCCGAGATTCATCAGCGCCTTGTTGGCGTTGTAGCAGAGGAAGGCTTTCACGTCCTCCTCCCAGCCGGTGCCGGCGTACAGTTCCTCGGTATAGCTCAGCTCGTTGTCGTACAGATCCATCAGCAAATCGAGCGCAAACCCTTTAAGCTCCTCGCGCTCCGCGTCGCTGACCTTTTCCAGCCCTTTCTGATATTTATAGCCGATGTAATACCCGTGCACCGCTTCATCCCGGATGATGAGGCGAATCAAATCGGCGGTGTTGGTGAGCTTGCCGCGGCTTGACCAGTACATGGGCAGCCAGAAGCCAGAATAGAAGAGGAATGATTCCAGAAACACGCTGGCGATCTTCTTCTTCAGCGGCTCGTCGGCCCGATAATACGTCAGCACCAGCTCCGCCTTTCTTTGTAACGACTCGCTCGCTTCGCTCCAGGCGTAGGCCGCGTCCACGTCTTTGGTCTGGCACAGCGTGGAGAAAATCGAGCTGTAGGAGCGGGCGTGCACCGCCTCCATAAAGCTGATGTTCGACATCACCGCCTCTTCGTGCGGCGTCAGCGCGTCACCCATCAGAGCCGGTGCGCCAACGGTATTCTGAATGGTGTCCAGCAGCGTCAGGCCGGTAAAGACGCGGATCGTTAGCTGCTGCTCGGTGTGGCTCAGGGTTTGCCAGGCCGGAATATCGTTGGAGAGCGGGACCTTTTCCGGCAGCCAGAAGTTGCTGGTCAGGCGGTTCCACACTTCCAGATCTTTCTCGTCCTGGATCTTGTTCCAGTTAACGGCGCTCACGCGTGACAGTTTCATCCTTTCTCCTTACAGCGCGCAGGACACGCAGCCTTCGATTTCGGTGCCTTCCAGCGCAAGCTGGCGCAGGCGAATGTAGTAGAGCGTCTTGATACCTTTCTTCCACGCGTAGATCTGCGCTTTGTTGATGTCCCGCGTGGTGGCGGTATCCGGGAAGAACAGCGTCAGCGACAGCCCCTGATCCACGTGTTTCGTCGCCTCGGCGTAGGTATCGATGATTTTTTCCGGGCCAATCTCGTATGCGTCCTGATACAGCGCCAGGTTCTCGTTGATCATAAACGGGGCAGGGTAGTAAACGCGTCCGGTTTTGCCTTCTTTGCGAATTTCAATCTTCGACACGATCGGGTGAATGCTCGACGTGGCGTGGTTGATGTAGGAGATAGAGCCGGTTGGCGGCACCGCCTGCAGGTTCTGGTTGTAGATGCCGTAGCGCATCACGTCATCACGCAGCTGCTGCCACATCTCGCGCGTCGGCAGAACGATCCCGGCGCGGGCAAACAGCTCCCTTACTCGCGCCGTTTTCGGCTGCCAGTCGCCTTCCAGATACTGGCTGAAATACTCTCCGCTGGCGTAGCGCGACTGTTCAAAGCCCGCGAAACGCTGGTTGCGCTCGCGCGCCAGCATCATCGAGGTATGCAGCGCGTGCCAGGTGACGGTGTAAAAATAGAGGTTGGTGAAGTCCAGCCCTTCCGGGCTGCCGTAGGCGATGCCTTCCCGCGCCAGGTAGCCGTGCAGGTTCATCTGCCCGAGGCCAATGGCGTGCGACGCGGCGTTGCCCGCCTCGATGGACGGCACGCTGCGGATGTGGCTCATGTCCGACACCGCCGTCAGCCCGCGAATGGCGGTTTCTATCGTGCGGCCAAAGTCGGGGGAATCCATGGTGTGGGCGATATTCAGCGACCCGAGGTTGCAGGAGATGTCTTTGCCGATCTCCGCGTAGTCCAGATTCTCGTCATAGCGGGAGGCGCTGTTGACCTGCAAAATCTCCGAGCACAGGTTGCTCATGTTGATGCGTCCGGCAATCGGGTTTGCGCGGTTCACCGTGTCCTCGTACATGATGTACGGATAGCCGGACTCAAACTGAATTTCGGCAAGCGTCTGGAAGAAATCGCGGGCGTTGATGGTTTTTTTGCGGATGCGATCGTCTGCCAGCAGCTCGTCGTACAGCTCGCTTATCGCCACGTCGCCAAAGGCTTTGCCGTAAATCCGCTCGACGTCATACGGCGAGAAGAGCGCCATGTCGGCATTCTCTTTAGCCAGCTTAAAGGTGATATCCGGGATCACCACGCCCAGCGACAGGGTTTTTATGCGGATTTTTTCGTCGGCGTTTTCGCGCTTGGTATCGAGGAAACGCAGAATGTCGGGGTGGTGCGCGTGCAGATAAACCGCGCCCGCGCCCTGACGCGCGCCAAGCTGGTTGGCGTAGGAGAAGGCATCTTCCAGCATCTTCATGACCGGGATCACGCCGGAGGACTGGTTTTCGATGCGCTTAATCGGCGCGCCCGCTTCACGCAGGTTCGAGAGCATAAACGCCACGCCGCCGCCGCGTTTGGAGAGCTGCAGCGCCGAGTTCACCGCGCGGCCTATCGACTCCATATTATCTTCAATGCGCAGCAGGAAGCAGGAGACCAGTTCACCGCGCTGGGCTTTGCCGCAGTTGAGAAAGGTCGGCGTGGCGGGCTGGAAGCGGCCGGAGAGGATCTCGTCGGTGAGCTGTTGCGCCAGCGCTTCATCGCCCTGCGCCAGGGTCAGCGCGACCATCACCACGCGATCTTCAAAGCTTTCTAAGTAGCGCTTACCGTCGAAGGTCTTCAGGGTGTAGCTGGTGTAGAACTTCCACGCGCCAAGGAACGTCTGGAAACGAAAGCCGCTGGCGTGGGCGCGTTCAAACAGCTTCACGACGAAGGCGCGTGCGTAGCGGGTGAGGACGCGTGCGTCGTAGTAACCTTCGTTAACCAGGTGGTCGAGACGTTCATCCTGGCTCGCGAAGGTCACGCTGTTGGGCCGCACGTGGGCGGCAAAAAAGGCGTCCACCGCCTCACGGTCTTTATCAAACTGAATGCGTCCCTCCCGGTCATAGAGGTTAAGCATCGCGTTTAATGCGTGGTAATCCGGCGTCGCCTGTATTACCCGTTCTGCGGTTGTCGTTGCCAAAATTCGTTCACTCCTTTACGCACGTTTTCGACGTCCTGCTGCGTCCCCATCAGCTCAAAGCGATAGAGATACGGCACGCCGCATTTTTGAGAGATGACATCTCCGGCGCGGCCAAAGGCATCGCCGAAATTGCGATTGCCCGCCGCGATCACGCCTCGGATTAGCCCGCGGTTATGCGGATCGTTCAGAAAGCGGATCACCTGGCGAGGCACAGCGCCCGCCGTACCGCCGCCGCCGTAGCTGGGCACCACCAGAATGTACGGTTCTCCTACCCGGATGCGCTCCCGCTCGTTAAGGGGAATGCGCACCGCAGGCAGCCCGACGCGCTCCATAAAACGGAGCGTGTTTTCCGAGCTGCTGGAGAAGAAGACCAGCCGAATCATGCCCGTGCGGCCTGCGCGGCGATGCGGTTGATCATGTCCGGACGGAAGCCAGACCAGCTGGTCTCCCCGGCCACCACCACCGGAAGCTGACGGAAACCCTGCGCGCGAAGGGTATCGGCGGCCTCGGGCTGCTGGTCAATATTCACCATCTCAAACGCCACGCCGCGGCTTTCCATCGCCCGTTTGGTCGCGTGGCACTGAACACAATCGTTACGAGTGTAAATAATAATGCTCATGATTCGTATTTCCATTTAAAATGAGAGAGCGGCGCGAATCATCGCGTCAGGTTGTGTGTATCTTGCTAAAAGGAATACTAGATGTAGTTGTCTTAAGTTTCAACCATACAAGATATGGGAAATTTAGATTGATGATGCCCTGATGATGAGCACAGCGGGGCAGGGGGTGTTGTACGGGTTTTTCAGGCTTGCGGGCATTAAAAAGCCCCGGCGCCAGCGGCGACCGGGGCTAATGGCTCGCGCTTACTTACGCAGGCTAAGCAGAGCGCCGACGAAGATCCCGACTGCCGCTACCGTGCCGAGCGTGCAGAGCGGTTTTTCGCGCACGAAGGTCGTTGCGCAGCTGACGGCATCGCAGGCAGCCTGTGTGGTACGCGTGCGGCCATTTAGGCGTGCGCGGGTTTCACGGAGCAGAGACTGAGCCTTACGTTTTGCGGCATCCGCTTCGTCCTTCGCGTCACTTCCCCAGGATTTCAGCACCTCTTCCAGCGTGTCTGCTAATTGGCTGACATCATTACGAATATCCTGAGCGTCGTCGTTAATATCGTTTCGGTTCGGTCTGTTAAACATACGATCCTCCGTAATTTTGTGTTCCCGTTCAGTTTAGTTCAGAAATTTAATATCTGAAGCGCATCACGCGATATCCGCCAGTTTATGGACTATTCTGAAAGCCCTGCTAATGCTGAATACTGTAAGGTTGCCGGGCAGGAAAAGATAACGAGGAAAAGATATGTATTTACGACCTGACGAGGTGGCACGCGTTCTTGAAAAAGAGGGATTCACCATGGATGAGGTGACGCCAAAAGCGTATGGATATCGCCGTGGCGAGAATTATGTTTACGTTAATCGTGAAGCAAGAATGGGACGTACCGCTCTCATTATTCACCCGACGTTGAAAGACAGAAGTCTGTCATTTGCTGAGCCTGCCTCGGATATTAAAACCTGCGATCATTATCAGCAATTTCCGCTCTATTTAGGCGGAGAGACGCATGAGCATTATGGTATTCCGCATGGTTTCAGCTCGCGTATGGCGCTGGAACGGTTTTTGAAGGGACTGTTTGGCGACGTACAGTAAATTTGCGACTGGCCTGCGCCAGTCGCTTCACATCACGCTTTAGCCTGGCTGTACTGGCTGACCTTAAACAGGCGGCGACAGTAGTCGAGGAAATAGCCATATACCGCCCCCATCAGCATTGAAATCACAATATTCGAACTGACCGCCGCCGCGATCTGGTGCCAGTCCGCGCCCACCGTCAGCAGAATGGCCACGTAAACCGGCGACTGGAACGTCACATAGGCCAGAACGTCTGCCAGATTTTTCACCCAGCCTGCGGGGCTGACACGCCGCGCGAAGCGCATGACGGCATCGCGGTATAAACCGTAAGGCCAGGCAATAATAATATTGACCGGAATCGCCACCAGACGAGAAGAAAGTGACTGCTCGAAGGACATTCCGGAGAGGAATATTTCGATCAGCATGTTCACAACGGAACAGTAAACAACCATCGCGAAAGTATCCGCCACAGCATGGCGAAGGCGTGATTGCGGTGAGAACATGTCTGAACTCCTTGAGAAGAACACAAAAGAAACGATTTTCCCGAAGCGGTTAGTGCTTTAGGTTGGTTTGTTTGACGTGTATAGCGTATATCTCTACGTTTGAAGTAACAACTAGTGATTAATTTTTATTTAATCGCGTTTTGTCCACAAAATTCTCTAAAATTGATGGTTTTTTGTTCGCTTCGTTATAATCTGTCTCGTGCGATGATTTTTGGTTTTAAATCATTGGCTTAACTATCTTGATGTTGAAAGGTGAGTCAGTGCTTTTGTGGGGAGCGAAGAATGCTGAAATTTTGATTAAGGTTGACCCTTTATATTGCAGTGATGATTGAATCCCTGCGTATCGCTCAGACGTTATAAGATAATATTAACGGCGACAGTAAACATATTTACGCTATTGACTGGCCAGCCTGCGGGTAGATATTTCAGCGGAAATGAATTATTCTGTCGGTGATTTATCTATTTACCCTAAACAAAAGGTTTTCAAATAATATGTCTTTGACGTTACAGAATCTTAATAATATCCGAACTCTGCGCGCCATGGCACGCGAATTATCCCTGGACGTTCTTGAGGAAATGCTGGAAAAAGTCAGGGTCGTTGCTGAAGAGAAACGTAGTGAGCTGGCGGAATTAGAGCAGCAGAGAGCCGAGCAGCAGGAGAAAATTAATGCTCTGCTGGAGCGGATGAAAGCCGATGGTATTTCACCGACCGATCTGCTGGGCTCTGAACTGGCGCAGACGGGTAAATCCACGAAAAAGCGTAAGCCGCGTGAAGCGAAATACCGCTTTATTGACCAGAACGGTGAAGAGAAAACGTGGACCGGCCAGGGCCGTACGCCGAAGCCTATTGCCAGCGCGCTGGCAGAGGGGAAATCACTGGATGATTTTCTGATCTAATGCGTGAACCGGGCGGAACATACCGCCCGGCACTCTTTTCAGCAGACGCCGAAATCACCGTCTTCGGTATACGGCGCCAGCTCGGCGGCTTTCAGGGTATATTTCTCGCCTTGTTCATTGCTGGCCTGTACCGCCACCACGCTTTCACCGTTCACTTCGAGCACTTTCAGCTTCGGGCCGCCTTTACGCGGTTGTACATAATCACCGACAGAAAACATATTACCTCCTCATCGTTTTAGCGATCTTCACCTTAGCCCACGTATGACACCGGGTACAGCGTATTTCACCGATTACTGCTTATGAGGTACGCCGGTTCCAGGGCATCACCTTCAGCAGCCGCGCCATGCCGCAAAAACCGGTTACACCGGCGAACAGCAGCCCGGCCCCCACGAAGCCGCTGAGCAGGAAAAAGCCGTCTGAGACGCTATAGCCCAGCACTACGCCGCAGAGAATGAGCAGCCCGGCAGCGATTTGCACCTGACGCATCAGCGGCAGCGGCTGGGTTTTGTCTTCGACTGTCTGCAGACCCGCCTGCTTCCAGCCCTGAATGCCTCCTTCGACCACAAATGCCTGAGCGGGGGCGGCCGCCTGCGCAAGGCGATCGGCATTGCCTGAGGTGCGGGCGCCAGACTGGCAGTGAAAAATCACCGTTTCGCCCGCCTGCGTTTTAAGTCCGCCGGGTAAGGTATTCAGCGGCACGGACTGCGCGGCGGGAATATGCTCGCGGGCGTACTCGTCGGCATCACGAATATCAATCAGTTTTGCGCCATCGGCGATGCGGGCATTGGCCTCGCGCGGCGAAAGAAGGGGAAGTGACATGGCGGCTCCTTACGGGCAATAAAGGGTTTTCAGGGTGCTGATGAGCTGATGCACCGCGTCGTTTTTAATGAAATAGAGAATGCGCTGCGCCTCGCGGGTGCTGGCGATCAGGCCTTCCTCACGCATGCGCGCCAGATGCTGCGACGTGGCGGAAGGACTCAGGCCCGTCGCGCGGGCCAGCTCCCCCGCGCTGGTGCCGGGGGCGCCGCACAGCGTGCAGAGGATCAGCAGCCGACGCGGGTTGCTCATCGCTTTTAAAAGCGTTGCGGCCTGCTCTGCGCTGGCCTGAAGCTGTTCGAGTTCAGTCATAGTACTTTAGCGTTTACTTAATTAAGGCAATGCTAAAGTAATTGTGCGCCTTACGCCAGCGTAAAAAGCGTAAAAGAGGGTAAACGCGGAGCAGGGATCTGGCGCAGACAGGTAAACTGGCTATGCTTAGAAAGGGTTCTCTCTATTATTTTCAATGGATTAGCTTGCACGGGGTTTTAATATGGGTTTTTGGCGTATTGTTTTTACCATCCTGCTACCGCCGCTGGGCGTGCTGTTGGGCAAAGGGCTTGGCTGGGCGTTTATCATCAACATTCTTCTGACGCTGCTGGGCTACTTCCCCGGCCTCATACACGCGTTTTGGGTACAGAGCAAAAGCTAAGCGCGCCACAGTAAATCGCTATAGATATCGGTCAGCACCCCCGCTGGACCAAACTGCTGTTTGATCCAGCGCGTGACCTGGCCTGTCGCGGCATGCTGCGTGGCGAGCAGCATGCGCGAATCCTGACGCGGGTTATTGATACGCCGCGTCACCAGCAGCCCATCTTCCACCGCGTCCCGCGCCATATACTCCGGTAAAAAACCTATCCCTTCGCCCAGGATCTGACACTGGCATTTGGTATTAAAGTCCGGCACCAGAATCGCCTCCTGACCGTGCAGCAGCCAGCCCACCTTCTTGTTAATGGTGTGTGCGGTATCTTCCACCATGATGTTGGGATACAGGCGCAGCTGGCTCTCCGCTATCGGTTCCGGAACGAACGCCAGCGGATGCGCCGGCGCAATGGCAAACACCCAGCGGATGGCGCCGATCTCGGTGTAGTCAATCCCACCGCCGTCGAGCAGCGTGTCCGGTGCGCCAATGGCGATATTGGCCTGGTTATTGATGATCGAATCCCACACGCCGTTGTAGACCTCGGTGGTGACGGTGATCTGGCAGGTCGGAAACTGTTTTTTCAGCACCTGGAGCAGCCGCGCGGTATGGCGCGGCGTATATAACAGCTGGTTGATACAGATGCGCACCCGCGCCTCGATGCCCTGTGAAATGGTATCAATCCCGCGCTTGATGGCGTGGAAGTCGTTAAGCAGGTCGGTGGCTTTGCGGTAAAAGTAGAACCCGGACTCGGTCAGCTCAATGCTGCGCGTGTTACGCACAAACAGCACCACGTCCAGCCCGGTTTCCATCCGCTTGATGGTGTAACTGATGGCGGAGGTGGTGACGCCCAGCTCGGCAGCCGCCTTGCTGAAGCTGCCGAAGCGTGCGGCGGTGGTGAAGGCCAGCAGGTTCTCTTCGGTAAAGATGGAATTCATATCACAGCTTCCTCAGTCATCAGTTTTGAACATATTTTAACAACGCCTTTACAACACATTTGAAGCCGATCACAGTTCTGACTCTTTACGCAGGGCCCCGTCATGCAAGGCTTTTTCAACCATACGAATAATGCAGCCTGAGGCGCTAAAAAGCGGTTAAACATAAGAAAAAGGTTGCACGGACGCACGTTTTATCCTGACTGTTGAATTTATCTCAACAATGAATTCACTGTCGATGAATCATTTTTAAGCGGATTCTTTTATGACCAGGCTGTTGCTATTCTCGGGTCAAGAGCAATAAAACATCGGGAGTCTGAATATGTCTGCAACTGAACTGGTTACGGAATTTCTGCTGGCGGCAGAAGAGGGAAATAGCGATGCGCTAAAAGCCTGTCTGGAAAAAGGCGTGGATATTAACGCCACTAACCGCCAGAAAAGAACCGCCGTTACGATTGCCAGCCTGAAAAAACACTATTCCTGCGTGGCGTTATTAATTGCCGCCGGGGCAGATATTGATAAACAGGACCAGACCTGTTTTAACCCCTTCCTGATCAGCTGCCTGACGAACGATTTAACCCTCCTGCGGCTGGTATTACCCGCGAATCCGGATCTCGACCGCCTTACCCGCTTCGGCGGCGTGGGCATTACCCCTGCCAGTGAAAAAGGGCACGTGGAGATCGTGCGCGAGCTGCTGGAAAAAACCGACATTAACGTTAACCACACCAACTTTGTCGGCTGGACGCCGCTGCTGGAAGCCATTGTGTTAAACGACGGCGGTGCGAAACAGCAAGAGATTGTGAAGCTGCTGCTGGATCACGGCGCGAACCCGCACATGACCGACAAATACGGCAAAACCCCGCTCGAACTGGCGCGGGAGAAAGGCTTCACTGAGATTGCCGACCTGCTGCTGGCGGCGGGCGCGTAACACGACCGGTCAGCCCGTTCCGGCTGGCCGCTAATTTAAAAAAGCATTTTTACCGACGTGCATTTTGCACGACGGCGGCCTCCTTTTATCCGTAAACAGGTGCAAATAATGCCAACGAAAATCGTGATTAAAAAGAATACGTATTATGACTCCGTGTCATTAATGTCCGTTTCCACCAAAGCCAATAAATTGCCGGGCGTCGAGCAGGCCTTTGTCGCCATGGCGACGGAGATGAATAAGGGCGTATTAAAAAACCTCGGGCTGTTAACGCCGGAATTAAATGAGGCGAAAAACGGCGACCTGATGATCGTCATTAAAGGCGACGCGGCAAATGATGAAACCCTGGCGGCCATCGAAGCGCTGTTTACGCGTAAAGAGCCCGCGGGCTCCCATGAAGCGCGCTACGCGACGATTGCCAGCGCCAAAAAACATCGCCCGGAGAGCAACCTCGCGGTGATTTCCGTCAACGGCACCTTCGCTGCCCGCGAAGCGCGCCAGGCGCTGGAACACGATCTCAACGTGATGCTCTTCTCCGATAACGTGTCGCTCGACGACGAGCTGGCGCTGAAGCAGCTGGCGCATAAGAAAGGGCTGCTGATGATGGGGCCGGACTGCGGCACCGCCATCATCAACGGCGCGGGATTGTGCTTCGCCAACGCGGTGCGTCGCGGGCCGATTGGCATCGTCGGCGCGTCCGGCACCGGCAGCCAGGAGCTAAGCGTGCGCATCCATGAATTCGGCGGTGGCGTGTCGCAGCTGATTGGCACCGGCGGGCGCGATCTTAGCGAGAAGATCGGCGGCCTGATGATGCTCGACGCCATCGACATGCTGGAAGCCGACGAGGGCACAGAGGTGATTGCGCTGATCTCCAAGCCGCCGGCGCCAGCCGTGGCAGAGAAGGTGCTGGCCCGCGCCAAAGCCTGCCGCAAGCCGGTGGTTGTTTGCTTCCTCGGGCGCAATGAACCGCCCGCCGATGAAGACGGCCTGCAGTTTGCGCGCGGCACCAAAGAGGCGGCGCTCAAGGCCGTTTTGCTTACCGGCATCAAAAAAGAGTCCCTCGATCTGCACCCGCTCAACTGGCCATTGATTGAAGAAGTGCGCGCCCGCCTGACCCCGCAGCAGAAGTACATTCGCGGCCTGTTCTGCGGCGGCACCCTGTGCGACGAGGCGATGTTTGCGGCGCTTGCGAAATTCGACGACGTCTACAGCAACATCCAGCCGGATCCGGCTAAGCGCCTGAGCGACATAAGCGTCAGTAAAGCCCATACCTTCCTCGACTTTGGCGACGATGAGTTCACCAACGGCAAGCCGCACCCGATGATCGACCCGACCAACCGCATCAGCCGCCTGCTGCAGGAGGCGCGCGATCCGGAAGTGGGCGTCATCGTGATGGACTTCGTGCTGGGCTTCGGCGCGCACGAGGATCCGGTAGGGGTGATGATCGAGGCGATCAAAGAGGCGCAGGCCATCGCGAAAGCCGATAACCGTCCGCTTGAGATCCTCGGCTACGTGCTCGGCACCGACCAGGATCCGCAGTCGCTGGCGCAGCAGTGCCAGCGGCTGACCGACGCAGGCGTCATCTGGGCCAGCAGCAGCACCAATACCGGATTACTGGCACGCGAATTTGTCTGCAAAGGGGAGAACGCATAATGACCACCTTATTCAACCAGCCGCTGAACGTCATTAACGTCGGCATTGCGATGTTCAGCGACGATCTTAAAAAGCAGCACGTACCCGTGACCCCGCTCGACTGGACGCCACCGGGGCAGGGCAATATGCAGGTGGTGGAAGCGCTCGACCAGCTGGCGGAAAAACCGCTGGCGGAGAAGATCGCCGCCGCCAACCAAATCGCCCTTGAGCGCATTATCCTGTCCCATCCGGTGTTGGTGGGCTATGACCAGGCGATTAACGTTGTGCCGGGGATGACCCGCACCACCATTCTGCACGCCGGTCCGCCAGTCTCCTGGGAAAACATGTGCGGCGCGATGAAGGGCGCGGTCACCGGGGCGCTGGTGTTTGAAGGTCTGGCGAAAGATCTGGACGACGCGGCACGGCTTGCCGCCTCAGGGGAGATCGCCTTCTCGCCGTGCCACGAGCACGACTGCGTGGGCTCGATGGCGGGCGTCACCTCCGCGTCGATGTTTATGCACATCGTGGAGAACAAAACCTACGGCAACCGCGCGTTCACCAACCTCAGCGAGCAGATGGCGAAGATCCTGCGCATGGGCGCCAACGACCAGAGCGTCATCGATCGCCTGAACTGGATGCGCGACGTGCTCGGCCCGATGCTGCGCGACGCGATGAAGATTATCGGCGAAATCGACCTGCGCCTGATGCTGGCCCAGGCGCTGCACATGGGCGATGAGTGCCACAACCGCAACAATGCGGGCACCACGCTGCTGATCCAGGCGCTGACCCCGGGGCTGATCCAGGCGGGCTATCCGGTTGAGCAGCAGCGCGAGGTGTTCGAGTTTGTCGCCAGCAGCGACTACTTCTCCGGCCCGACGTGGATGGCGATGTGTAAAGCCGCGCTGGACGCCGCCCACGGCATTGAATACAGCACCGTCGTGACCACCATGGCGCGCAACGGCTACGAGTTCGGCCTGCGCGTCTCCGGCCTGCCGGGGCAGTGGTTCACCGGCCCGGCGCAGCAGGTGATTGGCCCAATGTTCGCTGGCTATAAGCCGGAGGATTCCGGGCTGGACATCGGCGACAGCGCGATCACCGAAACCTACGGCATCGGCGGCTTTGCGATGGCGACGGCGCCGGCAATCGTGGCGCTGGTGGGCGGCACGGTGGAGGAAGCCATCGACTTCTCCCGTCAGATGCGCGAAATCACCCTTGGCGAAAACCCGAACGTCACCATTCCGCTGCTCTCCTTTATGGGGATCCCGACCGCCATCGACATCACGAAGGTCGCGGGCAGCGGCATTCTGCCGGTCATTAATACCGCCATTGCCCACAAAGACGCGGGCATCGGCATGATTGGGGCGGGCATCGTTCACCCGCCGTTTAGCTGTTTTGAAAAGGCGCTGTTGACCTTCCGCGATCGCTACTTTTTATAAGGCATGCATCCATGAAAAACATGAAACTGGAGTGGAAAAGAGGTGACTGGGCGGCGTATTTCGGGTTGATGACCAACAACCTGACCAATCTGCTGACCATGATGGGGTTGCTCATTTTTGTCGTCGGCATCCCGAAGGAGATTGTTTATGGACGCATTGCGCCAGCCTTCGGGCTGGCGGTATTGGCCGCGAGTATTTGCTATGCGTGGTTCGGCATGCAGATGGCGCGCCAGACCGGGCGTACGGACGTCACCGCGCTGCCGTCCGGCCCCAGCGCGCCGTCCATTTTTACCGTGACCTTCCTGGTGCTGATGCCGGTCTATCAGCAAACGGGCGATGCGGAGTTCGCGATTCAGATTGGCCTGGTGTGGTGCTTCGTGGAGGCGATGATCCTGGCGGGCGGTTCGTTCCTCGGTGAAACCATCCGCAAGATGATCCCGCGCACCGTGCTGCTGTCGTGCCTCTCCGGCCTGGGCCTGCTGCTGCTGGCGATGAACCCGATGCTGCAGGCGTTCGAAGCGCCGACCGTGTCGTTCATCGTCCTGCTGCTGATCTTCATCAACTGGTTCGGTAAAAAGCCGATTTTCGCCAAAATCCCGACCGGTCTGCTGTTGCTGATTGCCGGTACGGCCCTGGCGTGGATCTCCGGTCTGCAAAGCCCGGAAGCGATCAAAGCCTCCATGTCATCGTTCGGCTTTAACCCGCCGCAGGTGCATGTGGAGGGCTTCCTGCAGGGCTTGCCGCATGCGCTGCCGTATCTGGCCTCTGCCGTGCCGCTGGGGCTGGCGAACTACATCTTTGACCTGGAGAACATCGAAAGCGCTCACGCGGCGGGGGATGAATACCCGACGCGTAAAGTCATGCTGGCGAACGGTCTGGCCTCCATGCTCGGCTGCCTGATGGGCAACCCGTTCCCGGTGACGGTCTACGTCGGCCATCCCGGCTGGAAAGCGATGGGCGCGAGCATCGGCTACACCCTGGCTTCCGGCGTGACCATGTTCATCGTGCCGCTGTTCGGGCTGGGAGCCTTTATGCTCGCCATCATCCCGATGACCGCCATCGTGCCGATTCTGGTGTTTATCGGCGTGGTCACCGCCAACCAGGTGGTGAGGGAAACGCCGAAGGTGGAAGTGCCGGTGATCTTCATCTGCCTGTTCCCGTGGATCGCCAACTGGGCGCTGACCATGATGAACAGCGTGATGGGGGCGGCGGGCACGAATGCCGCCAAAATCGGTACCGATGTGCTGCACAGCAAAGGGATCTACTACGAAGGACTCGTCCATCTGGGGAACGGGGCACCGCTCGCCAGTATGCTCTGGGGCTGTATCGCCATTTTCGCCATCATCAATAAACCGCTGCGCGGCGCCGTGGCTGCCGCGGGCGGGGCACTGCTGGCGCTGTTCGGGGTGATCCACGCGCCGGTGGTGGGCTTTGCCGAAGGCAGTTCGCTGATGTTCGTCACCGCGTATCTGATGATGGGCGGCATGTTTGTGGTGAAGCATTTTCTCGACAGCCGGGAAGTGACGAGCGCTGCGTCGGGTACTGTTGCGAAGGAACACGTATGAAAGAGCTTATGGTCGTTGCCATCGGCGGCAACAGCATTATCAAAGACAACGCCAGCCAGTCGATTGAACATCAGGCGCAGGCGGTTAAAGCGGTGGCAGAGTCGGTGCTCGAAATGCTGGCCTCCGACTATGACATCGTGCTCACCCACGGCAACGGTCCGCAGGTGGGGCTGGATCTGCGCCGCGCCGAAATCGCCCACGAGCGGGAAGGGCTCCCGCTGACCCCGCTGGCAAACTGCGTGGCGGACACCCAGGGCGGCATCGGCTACCTCATTCAGCAGGCGCTGAACAACCGCCTTGCCGCGCGCGGGGAGCAAAAAGCGGTCACGGTCGTCACGCAGGTGGAGGTGGATAAAAACGATCCCGGTTTCACGCACCCCACGAAGCCGATCGGCGCGTTCTTCAGCGAGGCGCAGCGCGACGAGCTGCAGCGCGCGCACCCGGACTGGCACTTTGTTGAGGATTCGGGCCGGGGATATCGTCGCGTGGTGGCCTCCCCGCAGCCGCTGCGCATTGTCGAGGCCGATGCGATCAAGACCCTGACGCAAAAAGGCTTTGTGGTGATTGGCGCGGGCGGCGGCGGGATTCCGGTGGTGCGCACTGAGCAGGGCGATTACCAGAGCGTCGACGCGGTGATCGATAAAGATCTCTCCACCGCGCTGCTGGCGCGCGAGATCCGCGCCGACGTGCTGGTGATCACCACCGGCGTGGAGAAGGTGTGCATCCACTTTGGCAAGCCAAACCAGCAGGCGCTGGACACGGTGAGCGTGGCGCAGATGACGCGTTACAAAGACGAGGGCCATTTCCCGGCGGGCAGCATGCTACCCAAAATCGTCGCCTCGCTGGCGTTTTTACACCACGGCGGCAAGCGCGTGATCATCACCTCGCCGGACTGCCTGCCCGCCGCGCTGCGCGGAGAAACCGGTACCCATATTGTGAATGAAGGAAGATAAGATGAGTGAAAATAAAAGCCGCCGTGAATTTATCAGCCAGAGCGGCAAAATGGTCACCGCCTGCGCGCTGTTTGGCGCGACCGGTTCCGTCGCGTATGCTGCCGACTCCGCAAAACCAACCTGCGAGACGGGTAAACCGATGACCATCACCGCGAAACATTACTATCTGGACAACGTGCTGCTCGAAGCCGGGTTTAATTTTGACGGCAACGTGGCGACGAGCACCCGCACCGAGCTGAAAACGCTGGAGATTCAAGACGGGAAGATCGTCGCCCTGCGCGACAACAAGCGCCACGACGACGCCACGCTGCCGCACTACGACGCGGGCAACACGCTGATGCTCCCGGCAATGCGCGACATGCACATCCACCTGGATAAAACCTTTTACGGCGGCCCGTGGCGTTCCCTCAACCGCCCGGCGGGCACCACCATTCAGGATATGATCCGCCTGGAACAGAAGCTGCTGCCTGAGCTCCAGCCCTACACCCAGGAGCGTGCGGAAAAGCTGATCGACCTGATCCAGTCAAAAGGCTCCACCCTCGCCCGCAGCCACTGCAATATAGAGCCGGTTTCCGGCCTGAAGAATCTCGAAAACCTGCAGGCGGTGCTGGCGCGCCGCAAGCCCGGATTTGACTGCGAGATCGTTGCCTTTCCGCAGCACGGCCTGCTGCTGTCGAATTCCGAAAAGCTGATGCGCGAGGCGATGCAGGCCGGGGCGCACTACGTGGGCGGGCTGGACCCGACCAACGTCGACGGCGCGATGGAGAAATCTCTCGATCTGATGTTCCAGATTGCGCTGGACTACGACAAAGGGGTGGACATTCACCTGCACGAAACCAGCCCGGCGGGCGTGGCGGCGGTGAACTACATGGTCGAAACCGTGGAGAAAACCCCGCAACTGAAGGGCAAGCTGACCATCAGCCACGCCTTCGCGCTGGCCACGCTCGACGAGCAGCAGGTGGATGAGATTGCTACCCGCATGGCGGCGCAGCAGGTGACTATCGCCTCCACCGTGCCGATTGGCACCCTGCATATGCCGCTGAAGCAGCTGCGGGACAAGGGCGTGTTTGTGATGACCGGCACCGACAGCGTAATCGACCACTGGTCGCCGTACGGTCTGGGGGACATGCTGGAAAAAGCGAATCTCTACGCCCAGCTCTACATCCGCCCGAACGAGCAGACGCTCTCCCGCGCGCTGGGAATTGCGACCGGCGACGTGCTGCCGCTGAACGACAAAGGTGAACGCGTGTGGCCGAAAGCGCAGGACGACGCCAGCTTTGTGCTGGTGGACGCCTCCTGTTCCGCCGAGGCGGTGGCGCGCATCTCCCCGCGCACCGCGACGTTCCATAAGGGCAATCTGGTCTGGGGTACGGTGGGCTAAAAGCGAGCCGGGTGGCGGCTTCGCCTTACCCGGCCTACTGAACCCCTCAAATCGTAGGCCGGGTAAGCGCAGCGCCACCCGGCAATGTTTTATACTGGGCGTCACATTATTAAAGAGGGATCTGCCATGGCACAAAACATCTACGACAACCCGGCGTTTTTTGAAGGCTACGCTCAGCTTCCGCGCTCGGTGCAGGGGCTGGACGGTGCGCCGGAGTGGCCCGCGCTTAAGGCCATGCTGCCGGATTTAACCGGTAAATCGGTTGTCGATCTCGGCTGCGGCTACGGCTGGTTCTGCCGCGCCGCGCGCGAACTGGGCGCCTCTGAGGTCACGGGCGTTGATATCTCCGAAAAGATGCTCGCCCGCGCAGCGGAGCTTACGGCGGATCCAAAGATTCACTATCAGCGCAGCGATCTGGACGCTCTCAAGCTCGACGAAAGCAGCCTCGACCTCGTCTACAGCTCGCTGGCGCTGCATTACCTTCCGGAACTGGACACGTTATTTGCCAGGGTTCAGCGCGCGCTCAAGCCCGGCGGGAGGCTGGTCTTTTCCATGGAGCACCCGATTTACACCTGCGCCTCGCGTCAGGGCTGGCTGACCGATGATAACGGCGAGCGGTTCTGGGGCGTGAATCATTATCAGGACGAAGGCCAGCGCGTCAGCAACTGGCTGGCGGACGGGGTGATCAAATACCACCGCACGCTCGGCACCACGCTTAACGCGCTGATTAAGGCCGGATTAACGATAAGCAACGTCAACGAATGGGGGCCAACGCAGGCGCAGATTGACGCCTGGCCCGCGCTGGCCGAAGAGGCGGAGCGCCCGATGCTGGTGCTGATCGCCGCCCGCAAGGCTCAGTAGCCGACCTTGTACACCCGCCCGGTCTGCACGCCTTCCACGCTGCGACGATAGGCTTGCGCCACCGTGGCGGCAGGCACGCTTTCGAAGCCCGGGAAGAAGCCATCGTACGTGTCGACCGATTCGGTGAGCACCGTTGGGCTAATCAGGTTGATGCGGATCCCGCGCGGCAGTTCGCAGGCTGCGGCGCGAACAAACCCTTCCAGCGCCGCGTTCACCGTGGTGGCATTTACCCCCTGCGCAATCGGCTCGTGCGCCACGATCCCGCTTATCAGCGTAATCGAGCCGCCTTCGTTCAGGTAGTGCTGGCCGGTCAGCGCCAGGCGCACCTGCCCGAGCAGCTTATCCTGCAGGCCCTGGTTGAAGTCACTGTCCTTCATGGTCGCGAGCGGGCCGAAGTAGAGGCCGCCGCTGGCGGACACAATGGCATCCACCTGGCCGATTTTCTCAAACAGCGCCTGAACGCTCGCCTGCGAGGTGATATCTACCTGCTCGTCGCCCTGCGTGCGGCCCACGCGGATGACCTCGTGGCGACGACTCAGCTCATCCGTTACCGCACGACCGACCGTACCGCTGGCACCAATAATGACGATTTTCATAGCCGACTCCTTATGTTGTGAGCCTTCATTCTTTAATAAATTAAAAGTCGGATAAACTGGG
Source organism: Enterobacter cloacae complex sp. 2024EL-00227 (assembly GCF_043945315.1). Classification (NCBI taxonomy): domain Bacteria; kingdom Pseudomonadati; phylum Pseudomonadota; class Gammaproteobacteria; order Enterobacterales; family Enterobacteriaceae; genus Enterobacter; species Enterobacter cloacae complex sp. 2024EL-00227. The sequence continues at coordinate 94,655 of NZ_JBIMQP010000004.1, read as the reverse complement.
CTAAAGTTAGAAGATTGCTAACCAGAGGTTTGGAATATGGATAAGCTTCGCAGCATGGAGACGTTTATTGCCGTGGTGGAAAGCGGCAGCTTCACCGGCGCGGCGGCGCGGCTGGAGATGTCGGCGGTGATGGTGGGCAAATACGTTGCGCTGCTGGAAGCACAGTTGGGCACCCGACTGCTGGAGCGTAACACGCGCCGCCAGAGCCTGACGGATGCCGGACGCGTCTATTTTGAAGAAGCCCGACGGGTTCTGGAGCAGGTGTCGATTGCCGAAAGCGCGGTTGAACGGCTGCGTGCCACGCCGTCAGGCACCCTGCGCGTCACGGCGCCTACGTCGTTTGGCGGCTGCGCGATCGCCCCGCTGACGGCAACCTTTTTGCAGCGCTACCCGGAGGTACGCATCGAGCTGGATCTGACTAACCGGATGGTCGATCTGGTGGAAGAGGGCGTCGATCTGGCCATTCGCATTGGCGACATTCATAACGACGATCTGGTGGCGAAATACCTGTGCCCCTACAACATGGTGATCTGTGCCGCGCCGGACTATTTAGCGCAACACGGCACGCCGCAAACGCCAGACGATCTGGTGGATCACCTCTGTCTTTCGCACACGGTGTGGACCGCGCGCAACGAGTGGCGGCTGCCGGGCGTGGAAGGGGAGGTGCGCTGGAAGCGCGATGCCGTTTTACGATGCAATGACGGCTATGGCTTACGCATGGCGGCGCGCGCGGGGGCGGGGCTGTTGCTGCAGCCGGAGGTGCTGGTGGCGGAAGAGCTGGCAACCGGCAGGCTGGTTCGGGTAATGGAACCGTTCACGCCCGCGCCGAGGCCGGTGCATTTATTGTGGCGTCAGGATTTGCGGCCGCTGCCTAAGCTGACGGAATTTATTGCCCATATTCTGCTAAGATTGGGCACAATATAAAAAAGAAGGTAATCAAAGAATGTCTGCAAACAAACTCGCCCGCAGCGCGCAGGGCCTGCAATCCTCTGCCATCCGTGAATTATTAAAACATAGCAAAATGGCGGGCGTGATTTCGCTGGGTGGGGGTATCCCAAACCCGGACCTGTTCGATCGCGAAGGGCTGAAAATTGCCTCTGATGCCGTCTTATCGCAGCATTTTGGGGAAGCATTCCAGTATGGCCTGACGGAAGGCGTGCCGGGGCTGCGCGAAGAAATTAAACGCATCTGCGAGGGGCGCGGCATCACCTGTAAGGCCGATGATGTCGTCATTACCTCCGGCTCTCAACAATCTCTGGACGTGCTGGCGCGCGCGTTAATTAATCCGGGCGATACGGTTGTCGTTGAGCGTCCAACCTATCTTGCTGCGCTGCAGGTCTTTGGCCTGGCGCAGGCCAACTTTGAATCCGTCGGCACCGACGGTGACGGCATGAAGGTCGATGAACTTGAGGCGTTGGTGGCAAAGAAAACCATCAAAGCGGTCTATATCGTTCCAACCTTTGGTAACCCAGGTGGCGTTACGCTGTCTGAGGCGCGCCGTAAACAGCTGGTGGCACTCTCGAAGCGCTATGACTTCGTGATTATCGAAGACGATCCGTACAGCGAAATTAACTATACCGATGACGTCTTCCGCCCGTTAATTGCCCATGCCAAAGATATCGGCAACGAAGAGAACGTGGTGTATACCTCCACCTTCTCTAAAATCCTCGCGCCGGGTACCCGCGTGGGCTGGGTGGTGGTACCGGAGTGGCTGAAGCGCGCGGTGGTGAACCTTAAGCAAACCACCGATCTGCACACCAGCACGCTGTCGCAGCTGATGACATATGAGTACCTGAAGACCGGCCGTCTGGCCGATCAGATTAAAACGATCCGCGAGGCCTATCGCCAGAAATACCGGACGTTCGCCACGGAGCTGGAAGCCGAGCTGGGCGACGTGATGTCGTTCCACAAGCCGAAGGGGGGCATGTTCCTGTGGGCGAAAATGAACAACGGCATGAACACTACCCGCTGGCTGGAAAAAACCTTAAGCAACGGCGTAGTCTTTGTGCCGGGCGAATTTTTCTACTGCAACGAGCCGGACCAGACAACGCTGCGCATGTCATTCGTCACCCCAACGGATGAGCAGCTGATAGAAGCGATTCGACGCCTGAAAAAATCGCTGTAAAAGACCTGCGCATAACGGTGGTTTTGCCGTTATGCGCAATACGCGTTCAGGGCGGCACGGGCCGCAATCGTCCATGGAGATCTCCATGTTTGAATTTCTGATCGGTGTTGTGACGCACACGCCCGTCTGGGTGTGGGTGCTGTTTATCTTCCTTATCTCCCGCGGCCTTAAAGCCCGACGGCCCGCCACCGTGACGCTGGAGCGGCTTGCCATTATTCCGGGCATCTTTCTTATCTGGGATATTTACGATCTGATAGTCTATCGCACGCTGACTCCCGGGACTGTTGCATTGTGGACGGCGGGGATCCTTGCCGGTGCCGCGCTGGGGTATGTCCTGATTAAGCAGGCTGTGATTACCCGCGCAGAGGCGCCGCGCAGCCTTTACCGGCAGGCCGACTACACCGCGCTGCCGTTTATGATGCTGGCGTTCGGGGTGAAGTATGTGCTGGGCGTGATGAGCGCGGTCTCTCCCCAGACGATGCAGCAGCCCGCCATGAGCGCGCTGGCGATCGTCTCCGGCGGCATGTTTGCCGGCGTCTTTATCGGGAAATTTGCGCGCTATGTTGGAGTCTATGTCGCCCGGGTTCCGGTCTGATGCCCTCACCCCAACCCTCTCCCGCAGGGAGAGGGAGAAAACCATGTAGGCCGGGTAAGGCGCAGCCGCCACCCGGCGATTGACTACCGCTCCCTCAGCGCCTCTTTCGCCCGGTTAAACGGCTTAATCAGATAATCCAGCACCGTTTTCTCGCCGGTCTTAATGTCTACCGTGGCAATCATCCCCGGCACAATCGAGAAATGCCTGCCCGCCTTATTGACCAGGTAATCCTGGCTGGTGCGGATAAACACCCGGTAATAAAACACCTCCGGCTTGGCCTCATCCTGAATGGTGTCCGGGGAAATGGTCTCGACCACGCCGTGCAGCCCGCCGTAAATGGCGTAGTCGTAGGCGGTGATTTTGACCAGCGCCTCCTGGTTCGGGTGGATAAAAGCGATATCACGCGGCGAGAGGCGGGTTTCGATCAGCAGGTGATCGTCCACTGGCACAATCTCCATTAGCTCGCCGTTGGGCGGGATCACCCCGCCGATGGTGGTGACCTTGATGTTTTTGACGATCCCGCGCACCGGAGATTTAACCGTCAGGCGGGTGACGGAATCCTGACGGCCCTTGAGGATCGCCGAGACCATATCCACCTCCGCGTTGGCTTTCGAGAGCGCCTCGCGGGCCTGGACGTAATACTGCGAACGCACGTCGGTGAGCTTCAGCTCCAGATCGCTTTTCTGCCGCTGCAGGCGCAGCACCTCCACGTGGCTGGCGGCCCCGGTCTTTACCAGCCGCTGGGTAATGGCCAGCTCTTTGTTAGCCAGATCTAACGCGGCGCGAAGCTCCCGCTGGGTATCCTCCAGCTGCGCGCGGCGCGAGTTGTACAGCCGGGTTTCGTCGGCAATCAGATCCGGCCATTTCGCCAGCGAAGGCGGGAACTTCAGCGGCAGATCGTTTACCTCGGCGTAGAGGCGGGCGCTGGAGGCCAGCGAGGCGCGGTAGCGCGCCGCGCTTTCGCCGACGTTTGACTCGGAACGGGTCGGATCAAGCCGCGCCAGCACCTGCCCGGCCTGCACCTGATCGCCCTCGTGGACGTTCAGCTCGGTGAGGATCCCGCCGTCGAGAGACTGTAAGACCTGCTCGCGCGAGCTGGGGATCACTTTCCCCGATCCGGTTGACACCTCATCCAGCACGCCAAACCACGCCCAGACGCCCAGCACCACAAACATCAGCAGCGAGAAGATCACGATCCGGCGCGCGCCGGTGTAGCCGCTTTCGGAGTCGAGGGCGTTATCCAGATCGTCCATTGCCGCCACGTCACGCTGACTGATTTTCATTTTTCCACTCCCGTCCGGTTGCTGCCTGCTGCTGTTGCTGCTGCATGCGGCTGTTGCTCAGCGCCTGGGCTTTTGGCGCGTCCATCACCAGCATCCCATCTTTCAACACGACCACGCGCTCCACCAGCTCCAGCACCGGTACGCGATGGGTGGCGACGATCAGGGTGCGGTGCCCGAGCCAGTCGCCCAGACGCTGGATGAATTCCCGCTCGGTGTGCTCGTCCAGCGAGGCGGTGGGTTCATCCATCAGCACGATATTCGGATCGCGCAGCAGCATTCGCGCCAGCAGAATCGACTGGCGCTGCCCGCCGGAGAGCCCCACGCCGTTTTCCATGATCGGGTAGTCCAGCCCCTTGGGCAGCTTCTGCACGAAGCCCGCCGCGCCGGTCAGCTCCAGCGCCTCGAAGATCTCTTCGTCGGTGGCGCGCGGCATGCCGAGGGTGATGTTCTCGCGCAGGGTGCCGTAAAACAGCCGCGCGTTCTGGGTCATAAAGCCGACGTTGCGCCGCACGTCCGCCACGTCGAGATGCGGCAGGCTGAAGCCGTCGAGCCGCAGCTCGCCCGCCGCCAGATCCATCCCGCCCGCCATCGCCTGCAGCAGGGTCGATTTGCCCGCGCCGTTGCGCCCGAGGATCGCCACTTTCTCACCCGGCCCGATCTCGAGGCGGTTAATGCGCAGCGCCATGCGCGGATCGTCCGGCTGATAGCGGAACTGCGCCTGCTCGAAGAGGTAGTGGCCGCGCAGCACGTCCTGGCGGATCGGCGTCTCCTCGCGCTGGTTTTCGGTGGGAAGCTGCATGATGCTGTCCAGCCCCTCTTTTGCCGCTTTGACCTGCTGCCAGCGGGCCAGCACGCCGCACAGTGTCGCCATCGGGGCGATCATGCGGGAGGCCAGCATCGATGCAGCGACCACCGAGCCGGTGGTCAGGGTACCGTCGATCACCATCGGCGCGCCGACCACAATCACGGCGGCGTAAACCAGGCTCTGAATGGTCATCCCTCAGCTGATCAGGTTCTGCGTCAACTCGCGGGTGCGCAGGCCGGATTCGGCGGTGATCTGGATATAGCTGTTCCACTGCTGCAAAAAGCGGTTTTCCGCCTGCATCAGCTTGATGTCTTCCAGCCCCTGCACGCTCTCCACCAGCACCGCGTTGCGCAGGGTCGATTCATGGGCCGACTGCTTTGCCAGCTCCGCCAGCTTCTTCTGCAGCAGCAGGCCGGGCAGGACCATGATCACCGCCGCGACCGGAGCGATCCACGCCAGCTGCGGGGCGATGATCGCCAGCACCACCACGAACAGGAGAAAGAAGGGCAGGTCGACAATCGTCGAGATGGTGGACGAGGTGACCATCTCGCGGATCTGCTCCAGCTCGCGCAGCTGTGAGATAAAGCTCCCGGTGGAGCGGGGAATCGCGCTGTTGCGCAGCCGCAGCGCGTGGCCGAAGACGCGATCCGAGACGCGCATATCCGAGCGCTTGCCGAGCAGATCCATAATGTGGCCGCGCGCCACGCGCAGCACGAAGCCAAACAGGGTGGCGATCAGCACCCCGATGGTCAGGACGTACAGCGTCGGGTAGGACTGGGCGGGGATCACCCGGTCATACACCTGCATGGAAAAGACGATCCCGGAAAGCGACAGCACGTTGATAAACAGCGCGGCGAGCATCACCCAGCTGTAGGGGCGGAGATCGCGCATCACCAGCCGGTAGAGCCAGTCCGGGCGATATTTTGAGATATAAGCATCCACGCGGCTGTCCTTCAGCGCGGCAAGGGGACGCAGGGCAATGACGTGGCGGATAGCGGGCAGCATGGCCGTCATCGACAGCCGGTTGGTGTAGGTCTGGTCGTCGAAGAAGCTGACTTCCAGCGTGTCGTCGCCGTCGAAGTGCTCGATCGCCCCGACCCGGCCGTCATTCAGCGCCACCACCACCGGCAGACGCCAGCTGTTGATTGACTGCTGGTCAGCGGTGAGCAGCTGAAACGACAGCCCCGCTTCACGGGCGAGCTGGGTGAGGGCGGGCACCATCGGTTTGCCTTTCAGCCACGGTGCGCCTGCGATCAGCGCGCCGGGCGAGCAGGCAACGCGGTAGCGGGTGGCGATAAAGCCAAAGGCCTGCGCCCACTGCGCCAGGGCCGCATCCGTCATGTTTTCACCTTGCGGGATATCACGCTGCTTCATGGCTGGATCTCCACGGTCTGGATGGTGCGGTTATCAAGGTCGAACGCATGACGCAATTGCCCGGTGTTATACAGGCAGTTGAGCTGCAGCTGGTGCAGCTGACCAACGGTCTGCTGCTGGGTGAAGCGCGCCTGATAAACCTCCTGTTCGGCGTTGAGCACGTCGAGCAGGGGGCGCGAGCCGAGGTCCAGATACTGCTGCTGGTACAGTTCGCGGGTGCGGGCGCTGAGCGCCTCCTGGCGACCCTGAATTTGCAGCGTGCTTTGCAGGCTCATCACCTGGCTGCGGGCTTCCAGCAGTTTCTGGCGAACGTCAAGGCGCGTGCGCTGAATGGTGGACTGTGCCGCTTCCACCGCGTGTCCGGCGGCGTTACGCCGGGCGGTGAGGCCGCCGCCCTGGTAGAGCGGCATCTGCACTTTCACCCAGGCGGAATACTGGGTGCGATCCCGCGTGTCGCTGCCCGCGTAGCGATCGTTCATGTAGTGGCGCACCTCCGGCTCCAGCGAGACGGTGGGCGTCATCTGCGCGTCGGCGTAGTCGAGGTTAGCCTGGGCGACGTTAGCCTGCGCCCAGGCGGCGAGTACCGCGGGAACCAGTCGGTCGTCCGGCTCGGCGACATCGCAGCTGCGGGCCAGCTTTTGCGGAAAATCATTGCTGATCGCGTTCAGGCTGTTCCAGCCGAGAAAGCTCATCAGCGTCGCGCGGGCGCTGTCCAGGCTGGCCTGGTATTGCATCAGCTGGGCGCGCGCGCCTTCGATACGGGCATCGGTCTGTACCACGTCAGAGAGCGACGTAGCCCCCTCGTCGTTACGCTGGCGGGTCAGCGTGCCAATGGAGGAAAGAGCCTCAAGCTGCTCTTTGGCGGTGTCGACCATCTGCTGCCAGGTTTGCACCTGTACCATGGCGACGGCGGTATCGTGGGCGATGGTGTCGATACTCACCAGCACGTTAGCCTGCTGCTGGGCCACGCCGGCGCTTTCGGCGCGCACCTGGCTGGCCACCTTGCCGAAGTCGTAGAGCATTTGTGAGAGGGAAAGCACCAGCGACGGCGTAAAGCCGTTCTGGTCGCCGTCGTGGGAATACCCGTTGTCCACGCCGGCATTAATCTGCGGATAGTATTTTGATTTTGCGACGTCCACCTCTTCGCTCTGCTGGTAGAGTTTGCCCACGGCTTCGCTGATGGCCGGATGCCAGGTGACGGCACGGTTGACGGCCTCGCCAAGCTGTAATGAGCCGGGCGCGGCGTTGCCAGCCACCGGGGCCACGCGACCGTTGAGCGAGGGGAGTTCCTGCGTTTCGCGAAGCTGTCCGGTATTGATGGTTGCCGCCGGATTTGCGCAGAAAGCGGGCACAGATATCAGGCAGCACGAGAGCCACCAGTAAGGCATCTTCATTCCCATGTCATGTCCCTAATAAAAAAGTACAGCTTTATTATTAATGCCCGGGCGCTGTGCGCCCGGGTCATCTGTTGCAGGTGCTATCAGGTAATGATGTGTTGCTGGTTAACAAGCTCGTCGTACGTGGTCTGAACGTTATCAAGCGTAACGAGTGCAGTATTAGTGTAGGTGGACCCTGCACCATCACGGTCGATGGAGATCACAGTGTTGCTACCGCTTTGTGTGACATGGATATAATTCCCCAACGAGGCGGTATTACCGTCCCAGCCCACCAGCAGATCGCCAATGTCGATCTTGTCTCCCTGCGCCAGCGAGAACCCGGTCCAGTGATCGCCTCCGGCGCTGCTGACGTTACCCGCCGTGGCATTCCCCACCGTACTGTTCAGCACCTGGTAAATCAGCGTATCGCCGTAGGCCGTACCGGTGATGGCGTCGTTATGTTCCGAGCTGATGAACTGCGGCGCCATATTGATGGTCAGCGTAGCGGTATCCGTTCTTCCGGCAGAGTCGGTCAGGGTGTAGTTGAAGGTCTCCTTCGAGGTCATGGTTGAGAGCGATACCCCGCTGTTCAGGGTATAGGTGTAGTGTCCGTCAGCGCCGATCGCCAGCGTGCCGTAGTGGCCGACAATGTTCACCGTTGCGCTGCCGGTATACGGATCCAGCGTGGTGGTCACGCCGTTGTAGCCGGTCACGCTCAGACGGGTATCCACCGAGTGGAGCTGATCCAGCACGCCGCCAGAGTCGGTGCCGTCAAAGATATTGCCGTTGACGGTGTGGCTGCCGGTGACGTCGAAATTACTCAGCGAGTAGGTGGTGCCGTTTACGCTTGGCGTGATGGTGATGGTCCCAACGCTGAGCCCCGGTACGCTACCGGTAAAGCTCAGCGTATAGGTCCCGGCGTTGAGATCCAGCCCGGTCAGCGGGACGTCGATACTGCCGCCCAGCAGCGAGGCGCCGCTGAAGGAGCCGCTGCGGATCGCGCCGTTGGCATCGCTAATCGTCCAGTTCACCGTCAGCCCGCCCAGCGCCAGCAGCGAGGCCACGCTAAAGTGCAGCGACGCGTTGTGCAGCGCGGTGTTCGGGTCGACCACAAAGGTTCCGCTGCCGCTGCCCTGGGTTGACGAGAGCAGGGCCGTGGTCCAGCTGGCGACGCCCACGGTGGTATCCGAGTAGACCGACGTGTGGTGCACCGAGGTAAGGTCCATCGTGGCGCTGACATCGTTGACCGCATTCATTGCCTGCGCGGTTGGGGTGATGTTGAGCGATGCCGTATCCTTCGAGCCGTCAGGCGCGGTAACGGTGTAGACGAACGTATCCGGCGTGCTGATATGGTCCGCGCCTACGCCGTTCCTCAGGGTATAGGTGTACTGACCGGACGCATTGATGGTCAGCGTGCCGTATTCCCCCTGAATGGTGGTGGTGCCGCTGCTGTTGACCGTCACGCCGTTCACTTCGGTAACCAGCGTGCCCGCCGGAACCGGGTCATTCGCCAGCACGTCGCCGGTGGTCGTTTCGCTAATACTCGCCACGCTGTAGACATGGTCCTGCAGGACGCTCAGCGTGTAGGCCGTCAGGGCGGTGATCCCGGACGCGGTATTCAGCAGGAACAGGTACTCCCCGGCAGGCAGGTTCAGCGTAAGCTGCGGTGACGTGCCCCCCAGCAGCGGCGCGCGCAGCCAGCCCGACTCGACGCGAACCTGCTCGAAGGTCTGGGTCGCATTGTTGAACTTATAGACGTACAGATCGAACACCGATGCCAGCGCCACGCCCCCCACGGAGGCCTGGATGGTCATGGTACGGGTCGTCCCTTCCTCCACGTTGTAAATAATCGGGTTGGTCAGGTCGTCCAGCAGGTTAAGCCCCAGCGTGCTGCCGAGATTAATGCCCACCAGGGTAAAACCGTTCTGAGACGAGGCGCCGTTATTCACCTCACTCACGGTGGTGTCAAAGGTCAGCGAGGCCGTGTCGTCTACTGCCACAATGCCGTTGATGACCGTACCGGCACCCAGAGACAGCACCAGGTTTGCCGACGCGCTGACGCCGTTATGGGTGATGGTGTAGGTGAAGCTCTCCGTCCGGCCAACGACCGCGGCGCTGGTGTCGGTCAGGTTGTAGGTATAGCTGCCGTCGCGGTTGATGGTCAGCGTACCGTATTTGCCCTGGATCACCGTGCCGTCGGCGTTCACGCTGGTGGTCACGCCCTGCGCGTTAGTGACCGTGGAGATAGTGGTGCCGGCCGGCGCGTTGTCGCTGCCGGCGGTCGGGTCCGTATCGAGGATCACGTTGCCGTTGAGGCTGGTATCGCCCGTGACCGTACCCGGACCGGTCTCTTTCACCGCCACGTCGAGGCTGGTGTAGGAACCGGTCGCCAGCAGGTTGGTGTTATAGCTGAGCACGCGGTAGTTGCCGTCGGCCAGCCCGGTAAGGTTCAGCGAGACGCCGGTGGCGCCGAGGGTCAGGAGATCGGCAAACTGCGGCTGGCCGGTATCCACCACGGTTGTCCAGACACCGTTGACGTAGTGCTGCACCACCAGCTCAAGGGTATTGAGCAGAGAGAGCACCGCCCCCGTGGCGTTGGCGTTTACCACGATGTCCGCGCTGCCGCCGTTGCCCACCGTGAAGTTCACCTGCGCGGTGTCATTACCGATCAGCGTCAGGACGTTGCCCACGGCGCCGACCAGCAGGAAGCCGTAGTCGCTGTACTGGCTGTTGGTCACGGTCGCCGTGGTGCTGAGGTTCAGCTCCTCAACGTTATTGCTGGCGGAGAGCGGCACCACCGGCGCAAGGGCAGAGCCCGGCAGGGAGGTGTTGCCTGCGACGTCGGTCGCGGTGATCTGCAGCGTCTGGCCTTCGATCTGTTTGTTAATGAAGGTGTAGCTGTAGGTGCCGTTGCTGCCCGCAATGGCGGTCACCGTTGAACCGTCCGCAAGGCGGATAGTGACGGTGCTGCCCGCCTCCGCGCTCCCGGTCAGGATGCTACCGTCGGCGTTGAAGGTTCCGGTCGGCGCCGTTGGCGCGGTCGTATCGACGATAATCGTCGTCACGGCTGACGCCACGCTGGTGTTGCCCGCCGCATCGGTGGCCGTCGCGGTAAAGTTATGCGTGCCCTGCGTCAACGTGGTGGTGGTTTGTGGCAGGGTCCAGTTGCCGCTGCCATCGGCGGTGACCGTGCCCACCAGCGTGATGCCGTCGTAGATCCGAACCGTGGCATTCGCTTCGGCAGTCCCGTTCAGCGTTGGACGGGTGTCGTTAGTCGGGTTCGTACCGGTCACGGGCCCGGTGACGCTGCCGACATCATCAATGACCGAACTGATGACCGGCGCGGCTGGCGGGAGGGTATCGACGTTAATGACATATCCGGCGGTGGGGGCGCTGGCGTTGCCCACCGCATCGGTGGCGGTGAAGGTCAACGTGTGCGCGCCGTTGCTCAGCGCCGGAGATGGCGTAAAGCTCCACGCGCCGCCGGTCGCCGTCACGCTGCCGATCTGTACGCCGTTATCAAAGATTTTCACCGTGGCTCCCGCTTCCGCCGTACCGCTGAGGGTCGGCTGCGCGTCGTTGGTGAACCCACCGTTGGCAACCGGCGTCGCCGCATTGCCCACGTCATCCAGAATGCTGGTCAGCACCGGCAGCGCAGGCGGCGTGGTGTCGACGGTGAGGCTGAAGCTGGTGGACGACACGCTGGTATTGCCTGCCGCATCCGTGGCCTGCGCGGTAAAGCTGTGCGCGCCCGCGGTCAGCGGAGGGGTGAGCACGATGCTCCAGCTGCCGCTGCCGTCCGCGGTGCCCGTGCCGACCAGAGTGGTGCCCTCATAGATCTTCACGGTGGCAAACGGTTCGCTGGTTCCAACAAGCCGAGGTACGGTGTCGTCGGTTGTCTGCCCGGACGTGAGCGGGCCGGTGATGCTGCCCACGTCGTCTATCGCCTGGCTGATAACCGGCGCGTTCGGTGCCGCGGTATCAACAATCAGGGTAAAGCCCGGCGAGGTCGGGCTGACGTTGCCCGCTGCATCGGTGACCGTGGCGGTCCAGGTATGGCTGCCGCTTGTGAGCGGCGCTGATGGCGTAAAGCTCCATGCGCCGGTGCCGTCCGCCTGCACGGTGCCGACCGGCTGTCCGTTTTCATACACGGTAACCGTGGCGTTGGCGGTCGCGGTGCCGTTCAGCGTCGGCGTGGTGTCGTCGGTGCTCTGCCCGGAAGAGAGCGGGGTTTGAATACTGCCCACGTTGTCACCCGCGGTCGAGATGACCGGCGCTAACGGCACGCCCGTATCGACCGTCAGGTTAAACGGTGCCGTTGTGGCGCCGGTGTTGCCTGCCGCATCGGTCGCGTTAAAGGTGATGGCGTGTGGACCTTCGGCCAGATCGCTGCCCGGGGTGAAGCTCCAGTTGCCCTGGGCATTGACCACCGCCGTGCCAATTTCGTTGCCATCAACGAGCACGTGCACGGTAGAACCCACTTCGCCCGTACCGCTGAAGGTCGGACGCGCGTCGTTGGTGCTGTTACCCGACGTGAGCGTCCCGGTGACCGAACCGATATCGTCAACCACGCTGGTGACTACCGGTACACCAGGGGCTGCGGTATCCACGGTAAAGGTGAAGACCGATGAGTTGGCCGAGGCGTTGCCTGCAGTATCCGTTGCATACGCGCGCAGGGCGTAGCTGCCGTCGCCCAGCGGCGCGGTCGGCGTAAAGGACCAGTTCCCGCTTCCGTCAACGGTCGTTGTACCAATCTGCGTGCCGTTATTCATGATGTGGATAGTGCTGCCCGCCAGCCCGGTGCCGCTGATGGTTGGGGTGCTGTCGTTGGTCACCTGGCCGCTGGTGAGGTTACCCTGGACGCCGCCAGGGACGTCGTCGCTCACATTATCCAGCGTCGGAACCGTCGGTGCAGTCAGGTCAATCACCACGCTCCAGGGCGCGGAGACCGCGCTGAGGTTACCCTGCGGGTCGGTCGCCCGGACGGTAAAGCTGTGCGAGCCTTCGCCGAGGGCGGTATCAGGGGTAAACGTCCATGCGCCGGTACTGTCAGCCGTCACTACGGCAATCTGGGTGCCGCCGTCGAAAATAGTCACCACGCTGTTTGCGTCCGCTGTCCCTGTAAGGGTTGGCGTGGCGTCGTTGGTGAGCTCGCCGCTGACCACCGTGGTGGCGGCATTGCCCACATTATCCGTGACGTTGGTGATGACCGGCGTGGCGGAAACGGAATCCACCACGACGGTGAAGCCCGCCGAAGGACCGCTCTGGTTCCCCGCCGGATCGGTCTCGCGGATGGTCAGGACGTGATTGCCCTCTGCCAGGACAGGCGTGGTGTAGCTCCAGGTGCCGGTATTGCCGATTACCACACTGTCCAGCAGCACGCCGTTGTTGTAGATGGAGATGGTATCGCCCACCGCGCCGGTGCCGGTGAGGGTCGGCTGGTTGTCGTTGGTGGTCTGGCCGCTGGTCAGCGGGCCGGTGCCCGGGCCGACGTCGTCAATCACGGCGCCGATGGTCGGCGTGCCCGGCGCGGTAAGGTCAACGGTGACGCTGGCCGCCGGAGAGCGGCCGCTGGTCTGGCCGTTAAGGGTCGCAGTCACCTCAAAGGTGTGCAGCCCCTCGCCAAGCGCGGCCGGCGTATAGCTCCAGTTGCCACTGCCGTCGGCCGTGACCGTCGAGACGGGCGTCACGCCACCGTCCAGGTAGATAGCGATCTGGCTTCCCGCCTGAGCCGTACCGGTGAGGGTTGGGGTGGTGTCGTTGGTCGTTTTGCCTTTCACGTCGCCAATGATTGGGTCGACGTCATCGTTGATGGCCACGATCACGGGTACGTCAGGAAGATTCGGAAGCGTACCGGTGACGTTATAAGTTGCATCAACGCTGGTACGTCCGGAAGCATCGGTCGCGGTCACGGTCAGGGTCGCGCCATCCTGCGGGGCCGGGCTGACCGCAATGGAGAAACTGCCGCCGGTCGCCACCCCGGTACCAATGACGTTACCGCCACTATCCTTAACGGTGATGAGTGCGCCTGCTTCGGCGGTACCGGTCAGCGGTGTACCTTCTGGAGCAAGGCTAAGATTGCCCGGTGCGGTTGGGTCCTGGGTATCCACCGTCACGCTCAGTGACGCTGAACCGTTTGACGGATTGCCTGCCTGATCGACTGACGAGACAGTAAAGGTATGTGAACCATCCAGGAGCGTTGTGCCTGCGGTCCAGCTCCAGCTGCCGTCCGGCTGGATCGTGATCGGCACACCTGACGCAGTACCGTCGACGGAGACGATAACGGTGGTGCCGGGCTCGCCGGTCCCGGTTAGGGTCGGCGTGCCGTCGCGGGTGTAGAGCACGTTGTTGGTGAGCTGGCTGTCTGAGACGGCATTAATTTGCGGTATCCCGGGCGCAACGGTATCGAGCGTGACGGTAAAGACCGAACTCGGCGCGCTGAGGTTGCCCGCTGTGTCCACGCCCGCCACGGTAATGTTCAGCGGACCGTCCGTTTGCGCTGGAAGCGTCAGGCTCCATTCTCCGTTCACCACCACGACACGGCCCAGCTCGACGCCGTTGTTGTAGACGATCACCGTCTCACCGTTAACGCCGGTTCCGCCCACTGTCGGCGTGGTATCGGTGATAAAGCCACCATCAGGCGCGCCGCCCACTGCACTAATCACCGGTGTATCCGGCGCCAGGGTATCCACGATGATCGTAATCGCTGACGACGGGTCAGAGACGTTGCCCGCTTCATCCGTGGCGGTGGCGGTATAGGCGTGGCTGCCCTCGGCAATGTCGCTGCCGGGACGCCAGCTCCAGTTGCCGTTGCTGTCTACCGTGACGGTGCCCACAACGGTCGGTGTACCGTTAACGGTGTCAGTGATGTTGATAACGTCGTTTGGCGTACCGGTGCCGCTCAGCACCGGGCGCGGATCGTTGGTGGTGCCGCCATTGGGGACGGGGCCGGTGATCTGGGTGACGCTGTCGGTGACGATCGGTGCCGCAGGCGTAGCCGGCGCCTCGGTATCAATGGTAATAGTGACCGGCTGCGACGGGGCGCTTTCGTTGCCCGTGCCGTCCATGTTGGTGACGGTCAGAGTGATGTCATAGGTTCCGTTAGGTAGCGGGGTGGCTGGTGTCCATGTCCAGTTACCGTTACCGTCCACGAGCACATCATCAAGTTTGACGCCGCCGTTGTAGATCGTCACGGTATCACCTGGATTGCCGGTACCGCTCAGGGTTGGCGTGGTGTCGCGGGTGGTTTCGCCCGGATTCAGCGGCGTTGTTGTGCCGTCAGGATTGACGGTAATGGCCGGGATATCCGGCGTGGCAGGCGCAACGGTATCCACCGTCAGTTCAAATGGCGTTGAGATGGTGGTATTGCCCGCGGCGTCCGTGGCGTGCACCGTCAGGGAATGCGGACCGTCGGTGAGCGGGGTCACGGGCGTGAAGCTCCAGCCGCCGCTGCCGTTGAGGATGGCGGTGCCAAGCAGAGTCGTGCCGTCATAGACGGTGATCACCGTGTCTGCAGGGGCAGTGCCCTGCAGCAGGGGGCGAGTGTCATCCGTGGTATCGCCGCTGTTGAGCGAACCCAATACGCCGCCGACGTCGTCGGTCACGGTGACGATGGTGGCCGCCGCTGGCGCAGTGATATCAACGTTCAGGGTAAAGTCGTCTGACGGCTGGCTGGTGTTACCCGCCGCGTCGGTGGCGACAACGCTAAAGGTATGAGGACCTTCGTCAAGCGGCGTGGGAAGGGTATAGGTCCAGGTGCCGCTGCCGTCGATCGGGATCGTAATAAGATCGGCACCATCCAGGCGAATGGTAACGGTTGAGCCCGGTTCAGCCGTGCCGTTGAGCGTTGGCGTGGTGTCGTTGGTGCTGTCGCCAGAATTGAGGGCGCCGAGGCGCTCCGGCACATCATCCAGCACCTGGGTAATGACCGGCGCCCCAGGCGCGACGCTGTCAACCGTCAGGGTCCAGGTGTTGGAGACGGGGCCGGGGTTGCCTGCCGCATCGGTCGCGACGGCGGTCAGAGCGTGGGGGCCTTCACCGATTGGGGAGGAAGGTGTAAAGCTCCATACGCCGAGGCCATTGGCGACGGTTGTACCAATTTCAACACCGTCCACGCGCAGGCTGATCGTCGCGTTTGCTTCAGCGGTACCGCTGAGCGTCGGGGTGGCGTCGTTGGTGGTCCCGTTCAAGTCGATCGCGCCGGTCTGCCCTGGAATATCGTTTACAACCTGTAAAATCACCGGGGCGGTTGGCGCTGTACCGTCAACGTTAATTGTCCACGCATTTGATATCCCGCTCGGGTTACCGGCGGGATCCGTCGCCTTCGCGGTCAGCACCCAGGTGCCGTCGGTCAGCGGTGTGGGCGGCGTAAAGCTCCACTGGCCGGAGGAGGGAACAACCACCGTACCGAGGGCATCGCTGCCGTTATAAATCGTGATGGTCGAGCCTGCCTCGCCTGTGCCGTTCAGGGTCGGTGCCCGGTCGTTGGTCAGCCCATTCTGGGCCACGGGACCGGTGGTGGCCTGCACGTCATCAATCACCGACAGGATGACCGGGGTCTGCGGCGGGGTAATGTCCGGTGCCGCCGCGGAGGTGGTTGGACTGGTGTTGCCCGCCGTGTCGGTGGCGTCAGCGGTAAGGATTTCGCCGTTGATCCTCGGCGGGCTCAGCGTCAGGCTGAAGTTCCCCTGGCTATCAACAACCACTGTGCCAAGAGTGAAATCGCCTTCACGGATGGTCACCGTGCTGCCTGCTTCTCCGATGCCGCTGATGGTGCCGCCATCATTCGACACCACGAGGTTTCCTGGGGCTGACGGCGGCGTGGTGTCCACGGTAAAGATGATAGGCTCAGAGGCCGTACTCTGGTTTCCGGCGGCATCGGTTTCAGTGACGGTGATCGAGTGCGTTCCGTCCGGGAGCGGGCCCCCTGGGGTAACGCTCCAGGTACCGTTAGGCAGCACCGTCGTTGTACCAATCGCCACGCCGTTATCGTAAATGGTGATGGTTCCACCGGGTTCGCCCGTTCCCGCCAGGATCGGCTGCGAGGCATCGGTAGGCAAGCCCGACGTGATTGTTCCTCGGATAAGGCCCGTATCGTCGAGCAGCACAATCGCGGTGGGCGCTGTCGGAGGGGTAAGATCGACGGTGAGGGTGAATACCGGTGAGGCTGGCCCGGTGTTGCCGGCGGCGTCGGTTGCCCGTACGGTAATCTGGTGGGTGCTTTCATTCAGGTCGACGGACGGGGTGAATGTCCATGTGCCATTGCTGGCGACGACCGCGGAGCCAATGGCTATTCCGCCGTCATAAATCGTCACGGTGGAGCCCGCTTCAGCGGTGCCGGAGAGCTGCGGCCGCCGATCGTTGGTGCTGCCGCCGTTGATCACCGTCCCCGTCTGAGGGGCGATATCGTCGATTACGCTGCCAATCGTTGGTGCATCGGGTGCGGTGAGATCCGGTGCGGTGACGCTTGAACCCTGGCTGATATTCCCGGCGTTATCCGTTGCGGTGGCGGTTACCTGCTCGCCGTTGGTCAACGGTGTCCCGAGGGAGACGCTAAAGTTGCCGTCGCTGCCCGTTTTTCCTGTGCCAATGACGTTGCCGTTCGCGTCTTTCAGCGTGATGGTACTGCCGGGTTCGGCGGAACCGGTGACGGTTTTACCGTCTGAGGAGAACTTAAGGCCGGAAGGTGCATTTGGTGCAGTCGTATCCGGATCGGCCGAATTGTTACTGCTGCCACCACCGCCGCCACCGCCGCTACTTGCCGCGGCCGCGATGCCCCCTGCAGCGGCAATACCACCCAGGGCCCATGGCCAGATGGCGGCGCCACCAGCGTCACTTCCTGACGCCGCAAGCAGCACGTCCGTGGACGCGATAGATTCGTACGTGGCGGCCCCGGTCGGATCTTCAATCCACCATAACGCGCCGTTGCTGTCCTGCAGAACCAGCTGACTCACGCCCTGCGCGTCCGCCACATAGAAGTTTTTAAGGGTGATCACCTCGCCGGAGTGCAATGTCACCAGCAGGTCGTTACCGCTTCGCGCGAAGTGGGAGACGCTCGCTCGCTCGACGTGAAGCTCAACGACAGAGGAATGGTTCAGCGTAACCTGTGTGCCTTCCAGGGTCGTTTCTACGCCAGTAAGTTTTGAAATAACAGAGATTTGGCTCATTTTGTTATTACTCCAGCAGAAGTGTCATGAACGGCGAGCAAGACGAGCCATCTCTGCTGAAGGTAAAGGGCGCCCCCGGCGCAGTTGCTGTTATAAAACAGCGCTCACCGTAGATTTCAGCGCGCACGATGCCCGCCATGCGTCAGAGTGGCAACATCAGAGCGAATCTAATGACTTATGAAAAAAACGTTTAATGGGTGTTTTGTATTTTATAAAACCCTGTAATTAATAGAGGAATTGGTTTCTGGAATATAAAAATGATATAGACAGAAAATGAGGGTTGTGCAAATTAAGCTTTGGTAAATAAAGATGGAAACAATGAGTGGGGCATTAATGGATTGCTCTTTTTTATAATTGTTGTTTTTTATATCGTTGTTTTTAGTGTCTTTTTGTTTTCTTTTGCGGTGCTGTTATTTAACGTTTACGACCCAGTATGATAATTGGTAGGGAGCATTTTAAATATCATGTCAAACGTTATTATTTAAGCGCGCTTAATGTGTGTTTAAGTTAGGGTAACGTTTTTGATGTAAGATATATTATGTCACTTAGGTAATGAAATATATTCTTGTACAGGGTTAAAACTCTGCTAATGGGCGCAAGGAATAATAACGAGAAAACAAAAAATAACCTGGTTTATTACCTTTACAACTGAAGTGCAGGCAGGGTTTTAGGACAGAAAAAAATTCACCGAAGAATGAATAAAAATCCTCACCCGGACGTTTACTGACGTCACTCCCCACTCACCCTGGAGTTTTATATGCGCACAACCTCGTTTCGTTTGATCCCGGTGCTGATTTTTTCTCTGCTGTCTCCACTGGCGCTGGCCATGGGCAATAATAGTACCGAGAGCAAAACGCCTGATTGTCCTTCCGGACAGGTGTATGACAGCGCCACGCAGAAATGCGTGCCGGACAAGAGCAGCA
Source organism: Enterobacter cloacae complex sp. 2024EL-00227 (assembly GCF_043945315.1). Taxonomy (NCBI): domain Bacteria; kingdom Pseudomonadati; phylum Pseudomonadota; class Gammaproteobacteria; order Enterobacterales; family Enterobacteriaceae; genus Enterobacter; species Enterobacter cloacae complex sp. 2024EL-00227. The sequence goes on along the minus strand of NZ_JBIMQP010000004.1, from coordinate 76,008 downwards.
GCCTCAGCGACCAGGACAAAACCAACTATGCGTACCATCTCGCGAAGAAAGGCGAGTACCAGGCGGCGCTGAACCTGCTGGATTCGCTGAAAAATGGCAACACGGCTGAAGCGTGGAACTATCGCGGGTTCGCCACGCGCAAACTGGGCCGAACGGACGAAGGGATTGGCTATTACCAGCGCGCGCTGGCTATCGCCCCGGATTACGCCAAAGCCCGGGAGTATCTCGGTGAAGCGTGGATGGTGAAAGGACGCCCGGACCTCGCGAAAGAACAACTGAAGGTCATTGCCGGAATCTGTGGCCAGTCCTGCGAGGAGTATCGTGACCTGCAGGCCGCCATCAATGGACACCCGGAATCCTGATCTTCTCGTGGAGGGAAAACCCATCGCAACCCGTGAGGTTCGTCAACAGCTCGCCGCACACCTGACGCGCCTCTGGCGCTATGGGCTGGTGCTGTCGCGAAACAGGGATATCGCCGAAGAGCTGGTTCAGTCCACCTGCGTGCGTGCGCTTGAAAGAAGCAGCCAGTACACGCCTGGCACGCGCATCGACAGGTGGCTGTTCGCGATCCTGCACTCCATCTGGATCTCAGAGCTTCGGGCACGACACGTTCGACAGGGGCAGGGATTTGTTCCCAGCGACGAGTTGCTGGCACCGGACACCCAAGAACAGAATGAGACGCGCCTGCATTACCTTCAGGTAATGCAGCGCGTTAACGCGCTGCCCGAAGCCCAGCGCAACGCGGTATTTTTGGTTTATGTCGAAGGCTTTACCTACCTGGAGGCGGCGGAGACCCTGGCGGTGCCGATCGGTACCGTGATGAGCCGGCTGGCGACGGCGCGGGCTCGGCTTGCCAGATCCGCTGACGCACTCCCTCCGGTAAAGGAGAAACGCTCTTGAACGCGCACCGTTTTACACCGCCCTATAACGACGACGCCATCGTGGCCTGGATAGATGGCGAGATGTGTCGCGCCGACGCGCAGCAGTTTGAAGAACAGTTAAAGCGTGACGAACGCCTCGCCGGACGAACCGATGAACTGATGAAAAGCAGCCAGGATTACGCCGGGGCGTTTGCTCCCCTGCTGGATGATGCGCCTCTTGAGACGATGCAGGCGCGTCTTGCGGCACTTCCCGACCCGCAGTCCGCCACGCCGACTGGCGTCAGCCGACGGGCGCTGATCGCCGCCTCGGTCAGTTTCTTGCTGGTCGGCTCCGGGCTGGGCTACCTGCTGCGGCCTGCTGCTGCCCCAGAGGATGAGAATGCCCATATCCGCGACCTCGAAGCGCAATATATGTCCCTGTACAGCGTCGAGACGCTGCTGGATATGGACAGCGCAACGCCGGTTCTGCAGCGCGGGCTGGAACGGGCCGCGCAGGATATCGGCATGACGCTAAACCTGTCGCAGCTTACCCTGCAGGGGGCAGAGCTTAAAATGGTGCGCATGCTGCGCTATGAAACCACCTCTATCGCGCAGATTGCCTGGATCAACCCCGACTACGGCCCGATGGCCCTCTGTATTTCGCCTGTTGATGAGAAGACGACGGCCTCGCTCCAGCAGGAGCAGCGGCACAGCATGAACCTGGCGTGGTGGCTGGAGGCGGGCTACCAGTTTGTCCTGATTGGCCGCAACCCGCCGTCTCACCTGCGGGGAAACGCTGAGCGGCTGCAGCGCGTGATTTCAGGATGACGGCACCTTGTTAGTCTGTATCGCAATGGCGATGGCAATACGATCGTCAACGACCAGGGCAAACTTATCCATCCCGTAGGACGCGCGTGATATCGCGGTGGTGGCATCCAGCGTGAGGGCCTGCGCATGCGGGTCTTTCACCGCGGCCTCCAGGATCACCGGCCGGGCAATGTTTCGAACGGTCAACGTGCCGAACACCCTGAACCGTCCGGCGCCCTGGTCGACCACGCGAGAGCTGATGAACTCGATGGTCGGGTAGTGCTCCGCATCAAAAAACATGTCGCTTTTTAATTGCCAGGTGAGCAGCGTGTTTGAGGCCACCAGGGTGGCCACGGGAATGGTGACGTGGATGTGGTCGTCAACGTCGTTATCCGGATTGAGCGTTACGGCACCCGTCACGCCGCTGAACGTCGCCCAGGAGAGGATGCCGCCGAAGGCGTGCCACGAGAGCCGAATGGCGGTGTTTTCGGTGTCGATAAGGTAGCTTTTTGGGGCAGCATGCAGGGAAGGGCATAAAAGCAGAACGGTCAGAAAGGCCAAAAGGCGATACATAGTGGTTTCTCCGATAAGTGCGCACTGCGTAAACGCCTGAGGTGCTAATTATATTCGAAGAAATAAAAAAGGCCGCAAGCGCGACCTTTTCGTGAGGATAATTAATTACTCAGTGACTTTCTTTTCCAGCTCGCTGGCACCTTCTTTGGTTTTGTTCCAGCCTTTCTCCGCGCCTTCTTTGGTGGCATCCCACCCTTTCTCGGTGCCTTCTTTGGTTTTATGCCAGGCTTTCTGGGAATCTTCGCTGACCTTGCTGCCAAAGCTTTCGCTTTTACCTTCCGCAGCATGCTTCTGTTTCAGCTTCAGCTCTTCACCTTTGTTCTGCTCTTCGTGCAGTTTTTGCTTCGCCTCGTTGGCGTTTGCGTTCGCCGCCGCGACGGTATCGTCAGTTGCATGTGTGGTCGCAGCAAATACTGGGGAAGCCAGCAGAACGGCAGATAATGCGATAATTGTTTTTTTCATAATATCCTCATTTAACGTTATCGGTTATGAGCGTGATTCAGCATGGCACAGGCGAAACGGGATGGCTTTAGGAAAAAACTGTAATGAGATCAACATGCCCTGATGAGAGGTATTTAGCCTGAGGATTATCCAAAGGATAAAACGCCTATTTCCGCGAGGGCGGCGAGCGTCAGGAGAATGAATATTATGACGGTTATGGGTCTGTACATGGTGGAGTTCCTTCCGGGTTAAGCGGCTATTCCGTAGCGCTGGGTAGGGGTGTTTTTTTATTCTCCATAGGGGGAGGGGCGGTGTCGTTGATGTTGGTCAAAGGGAGAGGATAGCTTCTCAAGCGAGAAGATGAATGAGCTCTGTCAGGGCTGGACGTAGTGATTGTGGTGGAATGATCGCAGATTCACTCCCTTCTCGCTGGCGGCTCGCTTGTTCATGGCGGGTTCGATCAATACTCCGATCTTAATTTTGTCGTTGTGGTAGACCCTCTCTACTATGACGAAATCCTGGCTCAGCGTATTGTGTTCGCCGGAACACTGGGTCACCTGCTCCATGCTTTCACCGGGGAACATGTGGGAGAACCTCGTCTGCTTAGCCATGCTGAAAGCCGGAGTCCGGGCCTGAAAGGTTTTGGTCTGTTCCGCCCCCCCATGTTCAGACGACGTTTGCTAAAAAATGGTCGTCTGAATTTCGGTTGTGAGGTTCTTCCTGAGTGCTTAGATTCATTTTCAATCTATCGAGAGGATATGAATATGAACTTTGCAGAACGCCACTATCAGCATGAGCCTCTTCTTATCGCCAACGTCTGGGATGCCGCCAGTGCTGTCGCAGCGCAAAAAGCAGGCTACCAGGTTCTGGGAACGTCCAGTGCAGCTATAGCGTCCACACTGGGATATGACGACGGGCAGGGAGTGCCGTTTGATGAGTTATTTTATATGGTCACCCGGATCCGGGCTGCCAGCAGCCTGCCATTGAGCGTTGACATGGAAGCAGGGTATGGTGATTCAGCCGAAGAGATAGCAGACAATCTGCGGCGTCTTGCTCAGACAGGCGTCGCAGGCGTTAACCTCGAAGACAGCCGAGTCATAAACGGGGTTCGTCAGCTTGACGATGCCTCTGATTTTTCCCGTAACCTGAGAACAGTATGCGATACGCTGAGAAGCGAAAATTACAGCCTGTTTCTGAACATCCGGACTGATACTTACCTGCTCGGGCATGAAGACGCGTTGCAGGAGACGATATTACGGGGTCAACGCTACAAAGCTGCAGGTGCTGACGGCCTTTTTGTTCCCTGCCTGACGTCAGAGAAAGACATCAGCCTCATTGCAGAGGCAACGGGATTGCCTTTGAATGTCATGTGTATGCCCGTTCTTCCGTCATTCGACAGGCTGAAACGGGCAGGGGTAAGCCGCATTTCAATGGGCAATTTTGTTCATTCAGCGATGCAGTCAACGCTGACTGATGTCATGCATGCGATCCGATCTCGTCAGACGTTTGAAGGACTTTTTGGTGATGAAAATAACCGATAAAAATCTGTGTGATATCTGGTATCAGGCATTACTTGAACGTGCTTCAGATTACACTGGCGTGTTTTTTGTTGGCGTCAAAACCACTGGCGTATTCTGCATTTCGGTATGCCGGGCGCGAAAGCCCAAGCGCGAAAATGTCGAATTTTATAAAGATGCCAAATCTGCCCTGGCGGACGGCTTTCGTCCCTGTAAGGTCTGCAGACCTGCGGAAAATGCGCACAGCGCGCCATTATTCGTTGAGCAGGCGCTCGCGCTTGTCAGGCGCGATATCAAATCCCGTGTAGCAGACGCGGAGCTTCGTCAGCATGGCATCAGCCCGGAGCGGGTAAGGCGCTGGTTCCTGCAACATCACGGCATCACTTTTCAGGCTTTCCAGCGAATGCAGCGGGTGAACGTTGCCTTGCAGGAGCTGAAAAGCGGACGAGCGGCGACTGACGTTGCGCTGGACAATGGCTATGAATCGCTGAGCGGCTTTGGTTATACCTACAAGCGTCTTACTGGCGCAGCGCCGACTCAGGCAACCCAGGTGATAGTCATTCACCGGTTTACCACGACGCTTGGTCCGATGTTTGTCTGCGCGACAGACCGGGGAGTCTGTCTGCTGGAGTTTACCGATCGCCGGATGTTAGAAACAGAATTCCGCGATATTCAGCGTTTATTTAACGCCAGAATCGTCACCGGCGAAAACAGCCATACCCGGCAGACAGTAAAAGAGATCGGCGAGTATTTTGCCGGAACGCGCCGACAGTTTGATCTGGCTTTAGATGCTCCGGGCAGTGATTTTCAACAATCCGTCTGGCATGCGTTGCGTGCTGTTCCCTATGGACAGACCTCACACTATCAGGCCATTGCACTACGGCTTAATAAGCCAAATGCTGTGCGCGCCGTCGCTGCCGCTAACGGTGCCAACCGGATTGCGATTGTCATCCCCTGTCACAGGATAATTGGAAAAGATGGGGCGATGACAGGTTACGGAGGGGGGATTTCACGCAAAGAATGGCTCATTGAGCATGAGAGAAATAATGTTTAATGGCGTGATGTTTCTGTGTCGCCGGGAAAATTTACGGACTTCGCGGGACATGTTGAGGGTACAAAAAAGCCCGCAGTGCTTGCGCCGTGCGGGCTTTCAGGACTTCATCAGTCGACTCTGGTGATCGCCGATGGAGAATTTTGGTGGGCTGGCGGAGTCTGAATAAATTTCTTAATGTATTAAATATAAAGGATTTTTCCGTATTCAACTTTCAGTTGTGTACCTAAACGTGTACCAATTATGAATTGTCATAGTAATACGATCCCTCTTTAGAAATGTGTCACCTTTTTCATGTGATCTTTTTTTAAACAATAAGCACAGAAAAAAAGTTTTTTTGCATTTAACTGTTCACACTGTTCACCTCGGTTGTTTCTCATTTTATATCATGTGGTTAGGTGGTGCTGAGTTGGTGAAGAGTGAACAGTCGACTCTTCATCTTTGTGATTTTTGTTCGTTCTGGATACGCCCGGCCAGGCGATACGCGGGGGGATAAAAAGTTTTTTTGGGTTTTATTGTTCACTCTGTTCACCTCTTGCTTTTTATCAATAATTTCATAGTGATACAGGGTGAATATACGGTGAAGGGTGAACAGTGGAGTGTTCACCTTATGATAATGGCCGGAAAGAAAAAGACCGGCTGTTGCCGGTCTGGAGTTGGTTATGTCGCTGCGGGTTCGTCGCATTTCGGCAGCCAGTCGCCGTAGCTTTCTTCTTTCAGCGACAGGTTAGTTTGTATCCCCTGCTTTGTGTGCCGCTTTTCATAATTCAGGCCGTACTCTTTCAGCATCATGGGCAGCCCCAGCCCGAACATTTTCAGGCTGAGCACGTTCCTGTATCCGTTAGCCTCCATATAGGCCAGATACGCGTGATAGAGATATTTACGGTAATTGCGCGGGACGATGCTGGCATTACCCATAAACATCCCGTTGGTCTGCGGCAGCATTTCCAGATAGCCGCAAAAATCAAACGTCGGGTCAGCATCGCGCTTGATACTGAGCGCCTCGTCGGAGTTCTGCTGCGACTGGAGCAGTGCGCGGGCGGTCATAGGGTCGCTGAATTTCTGCATAAGCTGGCGCACGATAACGGCCAGCTCGCGCGCAATTTTATCCCTGAGCTGCGGGTCGCGTTCCTCCGGGGCAATCTGCTCCGGGAAATGAATAATCACCCGGCGACGTGACACACCGCCGCTGCGGTCGGTGAAGCGCATCGGATTATTGTTCACGGCCAGAATGACCGCCGGAATATGCGTTGAATACGGGTTCTGGTATTTCGGGTCAACCGAGACCGCATCACCGCCGGTGATGGCCTTCAGCCCTGCACCGTCACCGCTCCATTTTTCCTGGTCAGGCAGACGTATCAGCGAGAAACCAATCAGGGATGCACGCTTGCGCGGGTCTTCCAGCGTGTCGATATCGGCCGACGTGGCGTTATCCTCTCCGGCGAGCAGGGTCGCAATTTCGGCCAGAATACTTTTCCCACTCCCGCCGGGACCAGTGACTTCGAGAAAGAGCTGCCAGTCGTAGCGGTTCGCCAGCACCATAAACAGCGCGGCCAGAATCACGTCGCGCTTTTGTGGATTTTTACCGGCCGCCCGGTCGAGCCAGCGCCAGAAATTCGGCGCGTGGGTCTCCAGCATTTCGCCTTCCACCGGCGGGGTAAAATCCACGTCGCACAGCGTGCGCAGCCAGTGCGATTTGCTGTGTGGGCTGAACAGGCCGCTTTGGGTATCGAGTACCCCGTTGCGAAAACCAATCAGACGGCGTGCCGGTGCGACCTGCTGAGGAATAATCAGCTTCAGCGTCTCCACCACTGAGGTGATTCTCCCCGACGAGAACGGGGCGCGCAGGCGCTGGAAAAGCCCGGCTACGTCGCGTTCGAAACTGGACGGCTGAACGACTTTCCATATCCCTGCTTCATAGCGGGACAGGAGCTGGCCGTTCGCATCCACCGCCAGCGCTTCACCGTAATGCTCATGCACCCGCAGAGCCTTGTCACTGGCGCTCATGGCGGTAAACTCCGCCTCGCTCATGGTATCAAACGGACTTTGCATCGGTGGCCGGATGGCGTCATAAATCGCTTTTCGCGTGGCCTCCCAGCCATTCTGCATAAACGCATCATTCCAGTCACCAAACACCGGCGGCAGGGCAACAACACCCTCACAGGTTTCTGCGGCCGCTGCGGCTTTGTTCTGGCCGTCGCCGTTAAGGTCGCGGTCGGCGGCGAGCACAATCTGACAGGCCGGGTGTTTCTGACGGGCAAGGCTCGCCAGAGAAAGGAGGTTCACGGACGACAGTGCCACCATGACGGTTTCGCCGGTCAGGTGATGCACGGTGAGCGCGGTTGCATAGCCCTCCGCAATCCACAGGCGTTTTCCGGCCTGTTTTTTTCCTTCGATGGTGTGACACGCTCCTTTTACCTGACCGCCTTTCAGGGTGCGTTTGAGCCCCTCAGAACTGATAAGCTGAAGGTTAACCAGTGCGCCGGTATCGTCATATAGCGGGACAACCACATCACCGGCGCGGAACGTCAAGCCGCCGGTTTTATGCATGACCGACAGTACCGGACATTCCCGGTCAGGGAAGCCCTTGCGGGTCAGATAGGCGTTGCCACTGGCCGTGCGGGTTTTCTCCATCAGTCTGACGGCCAGCGCGGCGGCCGCTTTGCGGTCAGCCTCCGTTTCAGCCTCTGCGGCCGCAATCACTTCCGGGGCAACCGGCGGCAGGTTGCCGGTCACGGCGTTCACCTTCTCGGCAGCCTCTGATGCGGTTACGCCGAATACTTTCTCTACCAGCTTAAGCCCGTCACCCGCGCCGCACTGATTGCAGAGCCATGTCCCGCGTCCCTCTTTATCGTCAAAGCGGAAACGGTCAGAACCGCCGCACACCGGACAGGCCTGATGCCGGTTTTTCATGACCTTCACACCCAGCGCCGGGAGAATGCGTGGCCAGTGGCCGCACGCCTGTTTTACGGTTTCCGTTACGTTCATTTTCATCGTTATTTTCTCCCTCAGTGCACAACAGGCGATTGCATGTGACGGGCGCAGAGTTCATCCATCACGGCCAGCCCGAGAAAGGACAGTGAGGGCGCGGCTTTGAGTGGTCCGGCTTCCATTAAATCTTCCAGCAGTGCACAGGCAATCAGACGGCCTTTTTCCTCGCCGTGCTGGCGCAGGTAGAAGCCCTCCAGTTCGTCGGTAATGGCGCTTTCCAGCGCGTCGAGGGTGAGGTGCGGGTAGCGGTGCTGATGTTCGCATACTGTCAGCCATGCACATGCCACGGCGCGACGATACAGCGCGGCGCGTAATACGGGGGGTAATGGCTTTTTCATACGTTTCCCTCCCCGGTCAGCCAGCGCTGATTGCAGCGTTCGACCACGCCGTCGAGCTGGGCGGTCATAAGGTAAATCACGGAGGTGAGTTGCGACTGCTGCGCAGGGTCACGACAAACGGTGGCGCAGTCCTGCACCTGCATCAGCTCATTGACGAGCTGGCCGACATTGCGCATGTGCTCAAGGCATTCGAGATCACGGGCGGAAATGGTGGTGTGTCTCATGCGCGCACCTCCGCAACCGGCAGACGGCCAGCAAACGAGAGGACGTAATCGCGAACGAGGGAACGACGTGCAGCGTGTTCATCACCGGCAACGGTGCGAAGCATACAAATGCGGGGCTTACGGTCTGCGCGACGAACGGCGGCAAACACAAAGACGAATTGAGGGTGTGACGGGGTGAGGATAGTAGCCATGATGGCAGCCTCCATTGAGTAGCGGTTACTGCTACCACCGGAAACGCCAATTTCACTGGTGGCAGCCCGAACGGGGTTGGCGTAACCGGCCTCAATGGATACCGGCCAGCCCGAAGGCTGCCCCGCCCGGACTACCATTATCTTGCTGGAACCATGGTGTATAAAAAGACACCACAGCCCGGAAAATGGGTGTGCCTGAGCTACGACGAAAAAAAAGACGCACGGCGCGTCTGGTGTCGCCATTGAGTTTCGCGGAACGCCAATTCCGGCTGTCGATTTTGCGACAGCGGGAAAACTATACCTGGAAACGGCGACAGGAAGCAAGCCAGAAAAAGGGTCTGTTTGCTGAACGGTCATCATCATGCGTCATAGCCCCGGTTACGTTCGGCAATGCGATCTGCCATCCATGCGGTGATTTCAGACTGCGCCCACGCCACGTTTTTGCCGCCTAGGCTGATTTGTTTCGGGAAAGCCTCGCGGCTGATGAGGTCGTAAATGGTTGACCGGGACAGGCCGCACAGATGCATCACTTCAGGCAGGCGGATAAAGCGCTCCTGAACGGCATCAGAAACCGGCATCAGTGGTGCGGCAGGGGCAGAAGACGGGGAAGAAAAAGCGGTGTGCATCGGGCTACCTCATAAAGTCCATACAGTGCCGGTCATGTCCGTCCGGCTTCGGGTAGCTCCTTATTATGTCTATATTTTTCCTCAGGTCATGTGAGATTTTCGGGGAAACAAACATTGACTTTTCGCTCTGGCAAACAAAGACAAACGCTGGCAAAGATATGCAAATCACTGCATTACAATGCAGCAATTTCGATTTCTTTTAGTTATACCTTTTTCATTTTTAATCGAAATAAAGTCTAAGTGGTATAGACAGAGCAAAACAGGAGGGTGAACAGTGGTGAACAGACGGTGAACAGTCAGACCTGCAACTGTTCACCCCTTATCTTACTGTATTATTTATATTTTTATTTAAGATGAACAGTGGTGAATAGTTATAAGTAAAAAAACAAACGATGAGTAAGGTTTTGCTGAGGCCTTTCTCTGGCCAGCCGGGTTTTGGGTGCTGTTTGTGCCAGAACTGCCACAACTGCAATGAATCGAGATGTTGTGTCATGAAGGGCAGAATCATTTCAGGTTGAACACACGGAGAGCCTGAACATGAAACCCGAAACAGTCATTACCGCCCTGCAGAATGTAGCCGCTCAACAGTCAGCAGAGAGCAGCCAGCGCATCACCGACAAGCTGAGCGCATTCACTGCGGCCAGAGACACGCACGCGGCCAGCATGCAGGAACTGAAAGAGATTGATACGTCCATTGAACGCTGTAAGCAGGAGCGGCAGACCGCCCTCAGTGAGAGTGCAGAGGCGGAGCAGGACTGGCGCAGTCGCTTCCGCACCCTGCGCGGCAATCTCACCCCTGAAATGAAAGCTGAGCACAGCAAGCGTATCGCCAGTCGCGAGCTGGCCGACGAGTTCACCGGCCTGATTGCGGAGCTGGAAACTGACCGGACACGCGCCATGCTGAATGCCTGCTCGACCGCCAGTAAATACCTGTCAGCGCATGATGATGCCTTTACCACTTATGCCGGTGCGGAATGGGCTCAGGCGGTCAACACGCTCCCCGCCGCGCTCATTCGTGCTTTCCTGCTGCGCATTCGTGCCCTCGAAATGAAGGGTGACAGCGCACCGCAGTCCGTGGCCATCGGCGAGCTGCGCGATGCGCTGAGCCGTCAGGGCAGCCTGTATCAGTTCGATATGAAGCAGGAGCCGGTATTGTCCGTGACGGGCATGCACCGGCCACAGATTACCGGTGTGGATATGGAGCTGTTACGCAGCCCGGCGAAGAGAATGATGCTCGCCAGAAAGCTGTCTGAAAATGACGGCACTAAGGTCGAGGCATAAGTATGTTTCACTGTCCGTTCTGCAAAACCAGCGCACACGCCCGCACCAGTCGTTATCTGTCAGAGAACGTTAAACAGCGCTATCACCAGTGCGTGAATATCGAGTGCTCGGCAACTTTCCGCACGCTTGAATCCGTTGACGGGATTATCTGTTCGCCGCCGACAGAGCCGGTCATTCCTGCATCCGAACCGGCAGCCACCGTTAACCGTGCGGGCGCTTAAACACGACCAGTCATCAGGAGAAACTTACGTGACCACACTGACGCTACAGAAAGCCTTTGAGGCCTGTCAGACAAATAAATCCGCCTGGCTGCAACGCATGGAAGAACTGACTCAGGCCGAACAGGCATACCGCGAACAGCTTGCCGGTAGCGGCCACAGCGGCCGGAACCTGCAAACACTGCGCGAGATTATCGACGTGAAAAAGTGGGAAATTAACCAGGCTGCCGGGCGTTATATCCGCTCGCATGAGGAGGTGCAGCGCATCAGCATCCGCGACCGATTAAATGATTTTATGCAGGCGCACGGCGCGGAGCTGGCCGCCGCCCTCGCCCCCGAGCTGATGAATTATTCCGGGCAACATTCCGCCGTTCAGCGCTGCGCCATGCAGCACTCAGTTGACTATATGCGTGAGGCGCTACAGGTCTGGCTGGCCGCCGGAGAAAAAATTAATTATTCGGCGCAGGATAATGACATTTTGACGGCCATCGGATTCAGGCCTGACGCGGCTTCGCGCGATGATAGTCGTGAAAAATTCACACCTGCACAGAACCTGAATTACACCCGCCGACGCGCAGAGCTGGCCGCGCAGTAGTCCTTTCAAAAATTCCCGAAAATCCCGCCTTTTTCCCCTAAAAAAGCCATGCATGCATAAGGTGCATGGTTTTGCATGCGTTTTACCGATACTGGAACCCCCGCCAGCGCCAGCACTGGCGCGCCCTGATGCCGGTCATGCACCTGCATTAAATGCGCCCCCTTAAGCGGGCAGGCGTGGCGGGGATAGCATTGCGCGCCATTAATAATGTGGGTTTTCGAGACTTGAACGTGTTGCTGCTCTGCACGGATATGTAACTGGTGCAGAGTTATTGTTGGGAGTAAATGGTTATATGAAGTCAAATGAGGAGCGAGTAAAAACAGTAGGATGCAGAGGTAATAAGCTATATTTGTGTTAGGAAGAGAAGTTTCAAATTGCTTTCCTTCTGATTTATCTAAATGCACAAATGCAAGGTTGGTTTTGACGTTCATGAGCCTCCATGTAGTCCCGTATGAAAACGTCTTATACTTTATGGGCAGGTGTTGCAGAAAGCGTTTAAGAAGGCGACAATAGACGTCACAATAAAAATCTTCTTTTTTTTCAGAGTGTTAGATTTCTTGATGGATTTAAATAGATATAACTATAAGATTTTGTAGTATATGATATTATAAACCCCTAAAAATTATGTTTAATGAGTCGTCTTCTAAAAATATTAGATAAGGAAATTGCATGAATAATTTTGTCAAGAAAGAATTATTTGAAGTGGCGCTTAACAAAGTGACGGGTTTTGAATTTGAGGACTTTGCATGTGCATTTATGGCAGCCTTAGAAGGAAGGAATTTTATTCCATTGGGAGGTGTTCATGATGGCGGTGCTGATGGCCTTAGTGATAAAGAGTTGTATCAGGCTGAATCAACCAATGTTTTCTATCAAATGACGATTCAATCGGATTACAAGTCAAAGATAAGGATGACGATAAATAGGTTAAAGGATTTCAATAGAACACCTAGAGTGCTCTATTATGTGACATCTAAGGTAATATCTCATATTGACAAAGAGGAGGATGAATTATCTGAAGAGTTAGGGGTGATTATCAAAATAAGAGACGCAAAATACATAGGTGTCCATATAAACGACACCCAAGCTACTAAAGCTGCATACTATCAGTTTTTGGCTAGTAAAACCGAACATTTATCTAAAGTAGGTGCCTCTACAGAATTGGGGTTTTCAGATTTTGTTAAAGATCCTTCAGTTTTTGTTTTTCTTCAACATGAAATGTCAGAATCACAAGGGAATAGGAAGTTAATACATTCTATTACTGATACATTAATTCTTTGGGCATTACGTGACACCGATCCAGATAAGGGCTTATTTATGAATAAAGAGGAGATTAAAGAAGCTATAATTTCAAGCTTTCCTTGGGCTAATTATTTTATCAATAATAACTTAAAAAATAGGCTGAGTAGTTTAAAGTCAAAAGAAGTTAATGGCAGAGAAATTCGATGGTACAAAAATGATAAAAAGTATTGTTTGCCATTTGAAACAAGAGAAGCAATCAAACTTGAGAACTCCGTAGATGAGTTGCTTGCGATTGATTTTATGAAGGAAATTAAAGAACAGTGTAATTTGAAATTTAGTTTGTCTCCTAAACGCTGCCAAGTGATTTCTGAACTTACTAAGGTAATTATTCAGAGGGTTTTCGAAAGGCAGGGATTAATGTTAGCGTCCTTTATTTCAGATCCTGATAGTTCTGTCAATGAAAAAGAACTTGTAATAAGCGATTGCATTGAGGATGTGCTTATAAAATCAAAAATAAAACCAGAGGATATCGCAGACTATAGAAACTATATTGAAAAAATTTTAAATGATGTTTTTTATCACAGCACAGAAAATCAAAGAAAATATTTACTACAACTCTCTAAAACTTATGTTTTGTTGTTTACATTAAAAGCAGACCCGAGAATAGTTGACTACTTTAGTTCAATGTGTAGTAAATTTATGCTATTTTTAGGTTCAGATATAATTGTCAAAGCTTTATCTGAAAGGTATTTACAAAAAGAAGATCAGCAATGTAAAAACTTACTTCAATCTGCTGCGTTGAGTGGTGTTAAGTTAAGGATGTCAACTGCAGTTTTGGAAGAAGTGTATACTCATATAAGAAATACTAACTACGAGTTTCATAATCACTTTAGGACAATTGAAAACCATATAACTACAGAGATAGCAAGAAATAGTTCAAAAATACTTATTAGAGCTTATTTTTATGCCCGGAAAGCAGGTTTAGTACGCACTTGGGAGAGTTATATTAATCAGTTTGTAAGTTATGATGAAATTACTAATAACTCTGGCAGGGAAGAATTGAAGAGATATTTGGTTTCAGAATATAGTCTAACTTTTATCGAAAATGAGGAACTATCCTCCTACTCAAATGCAAAAGAGGTAAAGGAACTTGCAGATACTTTAGTTGAAAATGATGAGAAAAAGCATGATGTTTTAGCCCATAATAGTGCTTTGTTAGTTCATGGTATTTACGGGTTAAGAATTAAAAACAATGAATCTAATAACGGCAGTCCATTTGGATATGGAACTTGGTGGTTAACAAATCAAACAAGAATTCAAAAGCATACTGCAGAACTCGTGCGAAAACATTCTTCTAAATATATTATGAGGCCTGAGTTTCTTTTGAATTTTTTGTCACTATCTCCATCTGCTGAACAAGTTAGGAAAACCTATGGAAATATTTTTCCGAGTAATATTGGTATCCAATTTGGACATCGTCTAAAAGAAGATGCTTTTCATGCAGTTTTAGATAAGGTCAAAGAATGGTCGGATTATGAGCCTGGACGGGTTACGGCTCTTGTGTCTAAATTATCTGACACCATTAAGTCAGAGCAATATAATATAGAAGAAAGCTGGGATACAATTAAAGAAAAAATTGAAGAGGAAGATTAAATTATTTTGCGGGCAAAATAATTTAATCTTGCCCGGCTGAAACTAATAATTAAAAGCCGAGACCATATTGCCCCACCAGTTCATTAGTTCTTGTCTTTGCTTTAAATAAAGACTCCGATTATATGCTTTTCGTACTTCATTTCTTTCGATATGCGATAATGCTACTTCGATTACATCTGAATTAAAACCTTGCTCATTCATAGCGGTACTTGCTATAGAGCGAAGTCCATGTGCGACTAATTTTCTACCATAGCCAAGGCGTTTTAATGCTGCGTTTGCAGTTTGGCTATTCATTGGTAGCTTGGGATCATTCCTGCTAGGAAAAATATGTTCTCTATGTGCGCTAATTGGTTTCATCACATTTAAAATCTCTAATGCCTGAGGAGATAATGGTACGATGTGCTCACGCTTAGCTTTCATCCGTTCCGCTGGAATTATCCATAGTTTGGCCTCCAGATCGATCTCGTCCCATCGTGAACCAGAAGCCTCTGAAGGGCGTGCTAAGGTCAAAAGTTGCCACTCAATCAGACAACGGGTCTGAACAGACAGATTTGACATGATCAAAGAACGCATGAGCTTAGGCAATTCTTCTGGCCGCAGCGTCGGCATGTTTTGCTTTTTAGGTTTCTCAAACGCCATTCCAACCCCTGATGCCGGATTTGCATCAATAAGGCCAGTATTGACTGCATAAATCATGATCTCGTTAATGCGCTGAACCAAGCGGCGAACTGTCTCAAGCGCCCCGCGAGCTTTAATTGGTTCCAATGCTTCAATAATCGTTCTGGCCTTGAGCTCCTGAACAGGAATCTCGCCGATCGTGGGGAAAATGTCTTTCTCCAGCGATCGCCAAATATCCTTCGCATAATCCTCTGTAACGCTTTTTCTCTTAAGCTCAAACCAATTCCCGGCAACTACAGAGAAAATGCTCTCCAATTCGATTTGCCGCTGCTCAGAGGCTTGTTCCTGTTGCCTTTGTGGGTCGATTCTTTGTACGAGCAACGATAAATACTGATCACGCATCTGACGAGCGGCAGCGAGAGTTAAAGCAGGATATGAGCCAAGACTAAGGTTTGTACGGCTACTACTATCCGGCCGTTGATAACGAAATCGCCACAGTTTCTTCCCAGACGTTTTTATTAGGATGAAAAGGCCATCACCGTCATGCAGTGTGTAGTCCTTATCTTCAGGTTTAGCTTTTAAAATTTCGTTGTTGGTGAGGGGGCGTGTAATCCGCGCCATGACAGGTTTCCGTCCATAATTGGTACACGTTTTTGGTCCATATTATAGCGTGTACCTAAACGTGTACCAATTAAGACTGGATTCAGGCGGATCATGTCGGAAAGTTACAGACACAAAAAAGCCCGCAGGGCTTGCGCTGTGCGGGCTTTCAGGACTTCTGCGGATGGCTCTGGAACCATCTTTGAAGAATTTTGGTGGAGCTGGCGGGAGTTGAACCCGCGTCCGAAATTTCTACATACCATTTTTAGTATAATAAAAACAGTGAGTTACCTTTATAAACAGTGGGTTAGTGTTATTTGGTGTTTGTCCGTTTTATGCGTTTTTAATGCTCTGCCGCCAAAATGCCGCCATAAATTAGCGCTTCCAGTTGAGATTGTGAAGCGGGTTTTTTGTCACTGCATCTTCGAGGTGATCAGGTGCAAAGTGAGCATATACCATTGTCATTTTTATATCGGCATGGCCTAGAATATCGCGCAGTACCAGTATGTTTCCGCCGTTCATCATAAAATGGCTGGCGAATGTATGGCGCAGCACATGAGTACATTGACCTTCTGGCAGATCGATTCCGGCCCGCTTCACTGCGCGCTCAAAGGCTTTTCTACATGGCGTGAATAACTTCCCTCTGTTCTTAGGTAGTTCGTCATACAGATCCTGTGATATTGGCACGGTTCTGTTTTTCTTGCCTTTGGTCTTGGTGTAGGTGATGCGATATTTAGACAGCTGGTGTCCTTGTAGGTTTTCTGCTTCACTCCATCGTGCACCAGTGGCTAGGCATACTTTTGCAATCATCAGTAAGCTGGGGCTTTGAGATTCCGCACAGGAATCCAGTAGGCGTTTAATTTCTTCCGGGGCTAGGAACGCCAATTCACCCTCGGCAATTTTGAATGTTGGCAGACCGGCTAGCGGGTTTGGGGCTGACCAATGGCCCAGCTTTTTCAGCGTGCCAAAAACAGAGGATAGGTTGCGTTGCTCAAGGTTTACCGTGCGGGGTTTAACTGGCGACATAAGCACGCCATCTTCATTTT
The DNA here is from genome assembly GCF_043945315.1 of Enterobacter cloacae complex sp. 2024EL-00227. NCBI lineage: Bacteria > Pseudomonadati > Pseudomonadota > Gammaproteobacteria > Enterobacterales > Enterobacteriaceae > Enterobacter > Enterobacter cloacae complex sp. 2024EL-00227. The sequence goes on along the minus strand of NZ_JBIMQP010000004.1, from coordinate 59,139 downwards.
TGACTTCACCTTTTAGACGTGCTTCCCGGTATTTCGTAAAATCGCCTGCGGTTAACTCTGAGGCGATGGGATCACCAAGGCCATTACAAATAATGCTGAGTTTTGCCATAAGGCGTTTGGGGTCAGCCAGCGTCTGCCCATAAAGTGAATGCCACTGCTCAATCACTTCTGACAGATGCCGCCGATCTTCTTTCTCTCCAAGCCACGGTTTTTTGTTCACCTCGTCCATAGTGTGGTTTTCGAATGCTATGGCCTCGCCTTTTGTCGTAAATTGCTTGCGCACGCGCTTACCGTCGCGCCCGTTTGGGTAGCACTCACACAACCATTTCCCGTTAGGCTGCTTTCTGATTGTCATGGTCAGATGCTCTTTATGACTTTAACTGCCCGGCCTACTACCTCGATATCATCAAGGCTGCACTCAAAAGATGATTCGCCCTGCTGGACAACTAAGCGATTGCCGGGGATACGAGCAAGCTTTGCTATCGTTTTTATTCCATCAATATCAACGAGCCACACGCCATTTACTGGTGGAGTGCCGCTACGGTCAACGAGATAGGAACCATCATCTGTATGGATGAGCCACGGATTAGTCATGTTGTGGGGGATCAGGCTGTTATCCAATATGACTTTGCCATGGTCCACTAAAGCACCACCATCTAATGTGGCCTTGTCAATTTCAGGAGCTACTACCTCGGATAACGGTTTGATGTGAGAGTGGTTCACAAAACCAAAACTATTTTCCTGTGCATTATTATCATTTTTATCCCCTTGCCCGGTAGCTAACCAAAGTAGTGAAACCCCAGTTTCAAGGGCGCACTGTATAACCCATTCAGCAGGAAAACTATCTCTTAAGTATCTGTTTGCCATGGTGCTTTTTGAGACTGAAAGATGGTCACATAGTTGCTGTCGGGAGTTGAAGTTGTAAGCCTTAATCAGCCTATTGATTGCTTCACGTCCTCCGCTGTCATTGCCAACCTTGATTGATCTCATAAGCAAAACCCTTGACGTATATAAAATGTGATCTTAATATTCGGTCAAGGTTTGAAAAACAAACCTCAACCACATGAAACGAGATAAAACGAAACCAAACTAAGAGATACTGCACTATGAGCACAGATATTTCAATTCGTGTACCAAAAGAGATGGCAACTCCTGCAGAGTTCGCGGAATGGGAAGGTATTTCACGAGGGTCTGTTTATCAAAAAATCCATCATGGTCAACTTGCTAAGTACATGGTAAAGAAAGATAAAAACAAAGGTCGCGTAAGCCTGCGTTACCTGATGTACAAAACGGATCAGGTTCGTGAATCCCTCGGTCATTCCAACTTTCGCGTCATTGTTGGTCTGTAAGTTCAATTATGAGAACTTTCTAAGGGGCTTGCATGTTTGATTATAAGATTTCCAAACATCCGCATTTTGATGAAGCCTGCCGAGCTTTCGCATTGCGTCACAACATGGCGAAGCTGGCAGAACGTGCGGGAATGAACGTCCAGACGCTGCGTAACAAACTGAACCCGGAGCAACCGCATCAGCTCACGCCGTCGGAAATCTGGCTGCTTACCGATCTTACTGAGGACTCCACACTGGTTGACGGTTTTCTGGCTCAGATTCACTGCCTGCCATGCGTACCGATGAACGAAGTGGCAAAAGAGAAGCTGCCCCATTACGTCATGAGCGCTACTGCTGAAATCGGACGTGTTGCTGCCGGTGCCGTATCGGGCGATGTGAAAACCACCGCAGGCCGCCGCGATGTTATCAGCAGCATTAACTCTGTTACTCGTCTGATGGCACTGGCTGCCGTTTCGATGCAGGCGCGTTTGCAGGCTAACCCGGCGATGGCAAGCGCGGTGGATACCGTGACGGGCCTCGGCGCTTCGTTCGGTCTGATTTGAGGTGGTTATGCTGACTAAAGAACCATCTTTCGCGTCACTTCTCGTTAAGCAAAGTCCGGCAATGCACTACGGTCACGGCTGGATCATGGGGAAGGATGGCAAACGCTGGCACCCGTGCCGCTCTCAGGATGAACTGCTGGCTGACCTGCCCACAACCAAACAGGGGAAATCATGGCTATTGAAGGCGCTACGGCGACTGTTCCATTAAGCCCCGGTAAACGCCTGGACGGACTGAACCATATTGCGGAATTGAGGGCTAAAGTGTTTGGTCTGAATATTGAGCCGGAGCTTGAAAGGTTTATTAAAGATATGCGCGATCCACGCGACGTAAATAATAAACAGAATGAGCGGGTACTGGCAGCCATTTTTTATATGGCAAAAATTCCGGCAGAACGTCACGGCGTCAATATTAGTGATCTGACTACTGACGAAAAGCGGGAACTGGTGAAAGCAATGAATCATTTTCGTGCAGTGGTGAGCTTATTTCCCAAACGGCTAACCATGCCGAATTAATCCACAACAGAAATTAATGGCGTAAACCCGTCGGGCTTCTTATTGCCCAAATTCAGGAGAAACAACGATGCGAAATATTGAAACCCGTACCACTAAAACCGGACCAGATGATGCTGGACTCAACCTGTTGCTGACTGAGGCACGCAAAGAAGAACGCCGGGGACGTGCAGATGTGATGGCTGCACGTCTGGACTCTTTAGCAGCCCGTATCGTGTCACGTCAGCTTAACCACACGGAAGCGGCTGAACTGCTGCGTCAGGAAGCTGTGAAGATTCAGAACGAAGCGCAGGAGATCCACTGATGGCTGATTCAATGGACCTCGTACAGCAGCGCGTTGAAGAAGAACGCCAGCGCCACATCCACATCGCCCGCAATAAAGCGCCGGGCGTTTCCCGTGTTCTCTGCATTGATTGTGATGCACCGATCCCGCCAGCACGCCGCCGCGCCATTCCGGGTGTGCAGTGCTGCGTCACCTGTCAGGAAATTTCGGAGCTGAAAGGCAAACACTACAACGGAGGTGCTGTATGAGCATTATTAATACGACAATTAGCCAGCGTGCAAAACGTTGGCTTGATGATGGGCGCTTATTTATTGATACCGAAACTACTGGATTGGGTGATGATGCGGAAATCGTTGAGATCTGCATCATAGATAAAAATGGTTTTATTATGCTGAATACGCTAATTAAACCTACTAAGCCTATCCCCGATGAGGCTATCGCTATTCATGGCATTACCAATGAAATGGTTACTCATGCACCAACTTGGAAAGATGTTCATGGTGCAGTAGCCGATCTGTTCTTTAATTATGGATTCGTTATTTATAATGCTGATTATGATACTCGTCTGATTCGTCAAACAGCGGAATTAAATGGATTAGGGACGGACGGATTATCTTCATTTATGGATGAGTATTCTCTGTGCGCCATGAAGTTATATGCAGAATATCGTGGCGAACCGGGGAAATATCACGGTTATAAGTGGCATAAGTTAGTTGATGCTGCTGCGCATGAAGGGGTTGTGGTCGAGGGGCAGGCACACCGTGCTTTAGCGGATTGCAAAATGACAGTAGGTGTCATCAAAGCCTTGGCGCAAGGCGGTGCAGCATGACCATGAACCGCATAACCGATGAAAGTTTGAATCAACTTATAGCAATTGAGTCACTGGCTAGTGATAACGCTGGTGACGATAAGCGTCAGGCTGACCAGATTTATCATTCAAATATTGTTTCCGCATTAGAGGAACTACGGGATTGCAGAAATTCTGCAGCATCACCGGTGGCTTGGACTGATGGAACCGAATTGCGCGAAATCGAACACGCAGCGGTTGCTGAAATGTGGGGCAAGCCGCACGGTTTTGGGCAGGATATAGCTCTTTATAAGGCTGCGCAGGCGGAACCGCCAATTGTTAATGATGTAGTCGGCATTATTGCGCTGCTACATGAAAACGAATGGGCAGATCACTGCACGAAAACAGCGCTAGGACAACAGCTGGAATATGAGATTACTAGGCTTATTAATAAAGCTCAGGCTAATCAGAAAGTATCTCATTGGTCTAATCTGTGCCCTGATAATTTCCCAGCAACTCCTGCAAGCCGTGATCTGATTGGAGGGTGTCATTGGCTCGACTGGAACCAGCTAAGCGCTCTTGGCCTGATTGTTCGAGTTAATAAAGAAATTCTACACCCTATGGGATTGGCATTATTCCGCGATCCAGAAAGTGGTGTTTCGGATGGTGCCCTGATTGCCCCAGATGGTAAATGGAATTATGCAGATGATATTGAGAAAGGCGGTGCAAAATGAGCACCATTCTGAAATGGGCGGGAAATAAAACCGCCATCATGCCGGAACTGATTAAGCACCTTCCTGCTGGTCCGCGACTGGTTGAACCTTTCGCAGGTTCATGCGCTGTAATGATGGCGACAGACTATCCTCATTATCTTGTCGCGGATATTAATCCAGACCTGATAAATCTTTTTAAGCATATTGCATTTGACTGCGAAAAATTTATTTCAAATGCAAAAGGATTCTTTTCAGGCACAAATAGCGCTGAGTCTTATTACAACATCCGTCAGGATTTTAATCATTCGGCTGAAACCACCGATTTCTGGAAAGCTGTATTTTTCCTTTATCTTAATCGCCATGGTTATCGTGGGTTGTGCCGCTATAATTTGAGCGGTCATTTTAATGTCCCTTACGGTAATTATAAAAATCCGTATTTTCCTGAAAGTGAAATACGCGCTTTTGCAGAAAAGGCTCAACGCGCAACGTTTATCTGTGCCAGCTATGATGAAACACTGGCGCTGCTGCAGGCTGGTGATGTTGTTTATTGTGATCCGCCATACGATGGCACATTTAGCGGTTATCACACTGCCGGTTTTACAGAAGACGATCAGTATCATCTGGCGTCTATTCTTGAGCGCCGGTCATCAGAAGGTCATCCGGTTATCGTGTCCAACAGCGACACGTCCCTGACCCGTTCGCTTTATCGTAATTTTACCCGCCATCGCATCACTGCAAAGCGCAGCATGGGTGTGGCTGCCGGTGAGAGTAAATCTGCAGCAGAAATCATCGCCACAAAATCAGCAGGCTGGTTTGGTGTCGATTTGGCGTCCGGTCCAGATATCTCGGTGGAAACTGAGGTGCGGGCGTGGCAGTGAGTAAATTCACATTACATAATGCACCAACCACCGGCGGCTTGAATGAGGCCGCCGTGGCCTTTTCATGGAGTAACCCTAAAAAAGCGGTTAACCCATATCTGGACCCGGCGGAAGTTGCGCCGGAGTCCGCGCTTTCAAACCTGATCGCTCTTTACGCTGCGGATAACCAGCAGGAGCAGCTGCGCCGTGAGGCGCTGAGCGATGAGGTCTGGGAACACTATTTCTTCAATGAATCCCGTGATCCTGTCCAGCGAGAAATGGAGCAGGACCGGCTGATTAGTCGTGCCAAAATGGCGCGCGAGCAGCAGCGATTTAATCCCGATCTGGTCATTCTGGCTGACGTTAATGCCATGCCGTCCCATATCAGCAAGCCTCTGCTGGAGCGGATTAAATATTTCCATAGTCTGGGCAGAGCAAAAGCCTATTCCCGTTACCTGCGCGAAACAATCAGGCCGTGTCTTGAGCGGCTGGAGCGCGTGCGTGACAGTCAGGTGTCTGCCTCTTTCCGATTCATGGCTAGCCATGACGGGCTGGAGGGGCTGCTGGTATTGCCTGAAATGAATCAGGATCAGGTTAAGCGCCTTTCCACACTGGTTGCGGCACATATGAGCATGTGTCTTGATGCGGCCTACGGTGATCTGTTTGTCAGCGATGATGTTAAACCAGAAGAAATCCGCCAGGTATGGGAAAGGGTTGCCGCAGAGGCGATGCGCCTTGAGGTCATCCCGCCTGCCTTTGAGCAGTTACGCCGCAAAAAGCGCCGCCGCAAGCCGGTGCCTTATGAACTGATCCCACCATCGCTGGCGCGTATGCTGTGCGCGGACTGGTGGTATCGCAAACTGTGGCAGATGCGCTGCGAGTGGCGGGAGGAACAGCTGCGCGCCGTCTGTCTGGTCAACAAAAAAGCGTCCCCGTATGTCAGCTATGAAGCCGTGATCCACAAACGCGAGCAGCGTCGCAAATCGCTGGAGTTCTTCCGCTCGCATGAGCTGGTCAACGAAGACGGCGACACGCTGGACATGGAAGACGTGGTGAACGCCAGCAACAGCAACCCCGCACACCGCCGCAATGAAATGATGGCCTGTGTTAAGGGGCTGGAGCTGATCGCGGAAATGCGCGGAGACTGCGCGGTGTTTTATACCATCACCTGCCCGTCACGTTTCCACGCAACCCTCAACAACGGCAGACCTAATCCGAAGTGGACCAGTGCCACTGTCCGGCAGAGCAGTGACTATCTGGTTGATACGTTCGCCGCTTTCCGCAAGGCAATGCACAAGGCCGGGATGCGCTGGTATGGCGTCCGCGTTGCAGAGCCGCACCATGACGGCACCGTGCACTGGCATCTTCTGTGCTTCATGCGCAAAAAAGACCGCCGTTCCATCACCGCGCTGCTGCGCAAGTTTGCCATCCGTGAAGACCGCGAGGAGCTGGGCACCAATACAGGGCCGCGCTTCAAGTCTGAGCTTATCAACCCGCGCAAGGGCACGCCGACCAGCTATATCGCTAAATACATCAGCAAAAACATCGACGGACGCGGGCTGGCTAAAGAAATCAGCAAAGAAACAGGCAGATCACTGCGTGACAGCGCCGAACATGTCAGCGCCTGGGCGTCACTGCACCGTGTCCAGCAATTTCGCTTCTTTGGTATTCCGGGGCGTCAGGCATACCGCGAGCTGCGCTTGCTTGCTGGTCAGGCGGCGAGAGTGCAGGGCGAACGCAAAGCGGGTGCGCCGGTACTGGATAATCCGCGTCTGGATGCGGTACTGGCGGCGGCTGATGCGGGCTGCTTTGCCACCTACATCATGAAGCAGGGCGGCGTGCTGGTTCCCCGCAAACATCACCTTGTCCGCACGGCTTATGAGCTTAACGACGAACCGAGCGCCTACGGCGATCACGGTATCCGTATCTATGGCATCTGGTCCCCGATTGCAGAGGGCAAGATTTGCACGCACGCGGTGAAGTGGAAAAAGGTTCGTAAGGCCGTTGACGTTCAGGAGGCGGCAGCCGACCAGGGCGCTTGCGCCCCTTGGACTCGTGGCAATAACTGTCCCCCTGTTGAAAATCTGAACAAATCAGGGGGGGATTTACCCGATATTAAAACCATGGATGAGAAGGAGCTGCAGGAATATCTCCACAACATGGGCCAGAAGGAACGGCGGGAGCTGACAGCCAGGTTAAGGCTGGTAAAACCGAAGCGGAAAAAAGCATATAAAAAGAATATTTCGGATCAGCAGCGCCTGCAGCTTGTGGCAGAACTGAGTTCCAGAGGGTTCGATGGTAGCGAGTCAGAGATTGACCTGCTTCTGCGCGGCGGCAGTATTCCGTCAGGTGCCGGGCTGCGTATTTTTTACCGCAACAATCGTCTGCAGGAAGATGACAAATGGCGTCAGTGGTACTGATGCCGCAGCTTTAACAATTCTTGCTCTTATTGATCCGCATCAGAGCGATCTAATTGACAGATAAAAAACGGTTTACATTCGCAAACTCCTACTATACTGTAATTATAAACAGTGGATATATATACAGTTGTTGTGTATCCGAGGTAGTGATAGGAGGGAAAATGCAGGATTATCTTTTGGAGTCATTGAAGCTCCAGCGCATTGATTTTTTTATCAAGCTTGTAGCGGCTAGTGAGTGCAGCGACGAAGAAAAGCGGCTGGCTATCCAGTGGGTGTCCGAACTGACCGATGAGCTGATGGAAAAAATCAGAAATCATGAGTACAGCCGAGCTATGGGCGTTTCAAGTTAGAGGGGAATCTGTATGCGCATTGAAATAATGATCGATAAAGAGCAGAAGATTAGCCAGGCTACACTGGACGCCCTTGAATCCGAGCTTTACCGTAATTTGCGCCATCTGTATCCCAAAACAGCAATTCGTATCCGTAAGGGCAGCGCCAACGGCGTTGAGCTGAGCGGGTTAAAACTGGATGAAGATAAAAAGCGAGTGATGGAAATAATGCAGCAGGTCTGGGAGGACGACAGCTGGTTACATTAGCGAACGTTGCGGACGATAAAACTGGTTTTTACCGTCCGCAAGGTTGAACAACGAGCCACGCGAGGCGTTAGTGCTGTTGTGCATGACTATGCCGCATGAAATCGCATGATCGTTTGAGGATCGTTTTTGCTGAGGCCCGCCAGAACTGGCGGGCTTTTGCTTATGTCATGCAGGTGCATGAAAACCACTACACAAAGCGGGCAGGCGTGGCGGGGATACGAGCGCGCGCCGAAGCGATTATGTAAGAGTTTTGGCTATTGATGTCATAGTGAACTTAATGATGGAGAAAGTGTCAACCTATGTGTAAACTACAGTTAGTGAGATAGAGAGATATGAGATGAAACAACTTCAAGGAGGGCGGCATGAGTACTAACAGCGAACGTATGTCCAATGCGCCCGTTTACTACGCATTGGTGCAAGTAAAGTTTACTCCAGTAGCTGCAATGAGTAAGTATGTTCCAGACATACAAGATGCGCTAAGAGTTGAAGGATTTCCTTTATTTGAAGTTTCCAATACAACTCAGCTGAAATTTGAAATGAAAAACCCCAATGAGCCACCGGTACATTCATTTGAGCCTGTGACAAGTTGGTTGATGATTGATGCAGATAGAAGGTCTGGTTTTGTTTTAGGCAACGATTTCATTACGTTCCATACAACAGATTATGATAATCATGTACCTTTCATCTCGTCATTAATACTTGGTCTGAGCAAAGTTCTTGAATTTGCTAAGCCATCGTTGGTAAGCCGGATTGGGCTTCGATATTTGGATGCTGTGTTTCCTGAGAAAAGCGAAACAATTGAGCAGTATCTTGTAAAGGAACTTCATGGTGTTGATTTTGGATGGACGCCAATACAGTCCATACAAGAGTCTGTATATCAGACATGTGTTGAGCCATTGATCTCTAATGGATTTATGGTTTCACGCATACATAAGATGAATGGTCAACTAGGTTTTCCGCCAGATATGATTCCTAATGGTTTACTGCCGCTGCCGAGATTTAGTAACACAGAGCATCGTATGCACGCAATAATTGATACAGATCATTATGTTGAAGGCAACATGTCAACTGATTTGCAGTTAATTGAAAAACAGATTCTTTCGTTGCATAGTAAAGTTAAAGAAGCATTTGAAGGCATGGTTTCAGATTTTGCCCGTGCTAAATGGCACTGAAACAACGGAGGTGACTAAAATGTATGCAATTCCTACTGGAAGCATAGGCTCTGTAGATCGGTATACTCCAGATTCGCAGTCAAGCTCATGTGTATCAGGTGTTGTTGCTGTCGCCGCATCTTTACTATTAGTTGGTACGGGGGCTTCATACCCTGTAAATGCTTATAAGCAATGGCGTCAGTATGTTCAGCCAAGGGTTCAGTTTGCATTTGATTCCATAGAGTCAACGTACACGCCTGCAATTTCTCCTGAGGTTGATGTCAGGAATGTTGCCCAACATTTGGCTAATATTCGAGAAGTGCTGTCTCCATCAATGTCAGAACTGGCTAAGGATTTGGGGATAACTCGGCAGGCTCTCTATAAATGGTTGTCAGGGGAGAACCAGCCTGATGATGCTTCAAAAGTTCAATTCATTACCAACCTCAGTAATGTTGCTGACTCTTTTTCCAAAGCTGGACTCAATGATGCGAAGCTATTGGTGAAAATGAAAGCATTCAATGGTAGGTCATTGATGGACTTAGTAAAAGAAGGTGAGGATTGGAACAAGCCAGTTCAGGTACTGATTGATGAAGCTAAAGCGATGAATGCAGCTGCTGAATCGGCCAATTACTTAGCAAGCAAGGCGAAACCGACAGATGATTGGAAGTCATCTATTTCAATTCCTGGAACAGTAGAGGAATAAATCACATTTATGTTGGTACGAGGAACATCATGGCGTCAGGGGCATGTTCTTAAACATGATGATGCCGTTTCACTTGGACTTCTGAAGCCTGATGAAACGAACCATAAAGTTGTAGTTATAACGCATGATTGTGATTTACAGAGTAATTCTGAAAAAAACGTGGAACTGATGTTTGGCCCCTTGAAAAAGGGGTCAAGCAAGATGAAAAGAGCTAAGCATCCGAGAATCCTCGATCTATGCTTTGAAAACCCAGAAAGTGCTAAGAAGAACGCAGTAGAGCTTCGGCATGAAAGAAAAGTCATCATTTCTAAAGAAGCTTTCCGTTGTGAGGAAAACGATCCGGCATTCTCCATTAGCACAGAAGAGAAACAAGCTCTTAAGCAATGGTTAGCAGCTAAGTATGGTCGTCCAGCGTTTCCTAACTCGTTTGAAGAGCGCTTGCGGGCTTACGACGAGGATAAAAAGTTTATTTTCGAAAAAGAAGTTGCGGACATTATCGCCACAAACGCAGAGCATTTGATCGGAGTTTTTTTCGATTTGGGCGAAGAAAGATTTAACGATCTTGAGGAAGGCATACCATATGAGCTTTCTATCAATGTTGTTTATGATGCAACTGAAGGTGGCCCCGAGGCCAGAGGGGCGGCTGAACAAACCTGTTCTGATCTAAAGGCATTGTTTTATAAGTTTTATGGTGATCCAATCTTGGGACATTCAGAGCTTATAGAATTGAATACGTGCATTCCTGTTGCCGATACTCATTTCTCCCTGTATGCATTGAGGCGGATGGATCAATGGAGGGTGGAATACATCAGCCTTGAAGAAGATTCATATGGCGATTTCATTGGTGCCGGTGTTTAAACTGGCTGTTTCGACAGCCAGTTTAAACAGGCTTTAATCAAGCATCGCCTAATTTATATTCGTCAAAACGAATAATTTCGTCATTAAGCCATTCATTTAATTCCATTAATCTTTTTTGAAGTGGAATCAATTCATTACGAACGAATACTCGACTAGCTTTTTCCACGTCTCCAAACCCACCAACGTTGCTCGGCATAATTCCCATCATCTGCGGTGGCACGCGGTGCGCTGCCATCATGTCATCGCGGCTAACGTTCTTGATGTTAAGAAACTCATCCTTTGCCGCAACTTCCGACAACGGGATGATCTGGATGCCGTCTTTTTTACCATTGGGCGAGTACATAAACAGGTTGCGGAAGTTGCCTGGCCCTTTGGCGCTTTTCATTGCCTGGCGGATATTGTTAACGTCCTCCTGATTCTGTGCTGCATCGGTCATATACATGATGAAACCCGCATGGCTGCCGTTGATGTAATACTTCCGGCGGAACAGTGTTGCGGACTCGTTGAGCAGGGTTGACGGGATGGCGGAGAGATATCCGGGCAGCCCGTAAATCTCTTGATTAATATCCGGCTCCAGCAGATGAAAGATGTTGCCCTGCGTAAATTCATAGGGCTGCGTGGTCATGCCATACTGCACAAACCAGTAGGTGTCGAGGTCCACGCCGCGCCGTGTATACTTCGCCAGTGCTGGCTCCAGCGAGAGAACGCCTCCGAGCCGGTTGGTGCGCTTTTCCAGATAGGCGTTACCGAACACCAGATAGTCCTGGACGAAACGGGCAAAAGCCTGCTGGCTGAGCAGGCGGTGAGGAATGTAGGTACTGCTGAGAATGTCACGCTTAACGGCAATCGGTGAGCTGTGATGCACGGCGGCGCGATAGGTCCGCGCCAGTCCGTCAAAGCTCACCGGCGGCTCATACCAGCGGTCCATCTGCACGCATTCCACATAGTCCAGCAATTCCCGGCGGTCCAGCACGGGTATCGGGTCGCCAAAGCTGAAAGCTTCTGCAGACATGCCGCTGCTCTGTTGAACGCTCTGATTAGCTGCAGCGCGGTTCTTCTTACTCTTTCCCATCAGAAAATCTCCACAATATTGCTGGTATTGGCGGCTTCGCCCTGCAGCGGTTCGTTAAACAGTGCGTGCATCGTTGCCCAGGCCAAATCCGCGTGGCTGGCTTCTTCGCTGCGGCTGGCTTCATAGGTTGGGCGATTGCCGCTGGCGGTGGTGGTCCGGCGGATAGCCATAAAGGACTGCGCAATGTCGATATGCCCGGCGTCGAATTCCAGACGCCGGTGGCTGATAATGTCGTATGCCTTGAGCACCAGGGCGTTTTTGACGTTGGGGTTGTAGACAAACTCCCGCACGGCAGGAAAGAACGCTTTCACGTTCTCGTAGACACCGTGACCAACGCCGGTCGAGTCGATACCGATATAGGTCACGTTGTACTGCTGCGTCAGCTTTTTGATAGCGTCAGCCTGGGCGCGGAAATCCATCCCGCGCCACTGGTGCCGCTCAAGAATGCGGAACTTGCCTCCCGGCACGGTTGGCGGTGCCACCACCACGCACCCGGCGCTGTCACCGTTCTGCGTGCCTTTCGCCGGGTCGTATCCGATCCAGACTTCGCGCCAGCCAAACGGGCGCAGCGCCAGCGCCTGAAAATCTGCCCACACTTCCCAGCTGTCCACCATGCACGCCTGCAGCTCGCTGAGCGGGAATACTGACGCCAGATCGTCAATAAATTCGCACATCAGCAGGTTCTGGTATTCGTCCGGGCTGTACTCCATGCGCAGCTGGTCCAGGTCGAACAGGTTACAGCCGCCGCGCACCGCATCCTCCACGGTGACGATCTGGCGGTACTGCCCGTCAGGGCAGAGCAGGCCGCGCGCAAGGTTGTTGTGGGTCAGGTCAATATCCACCTTGTCCGCTTTGGCACGGCCCCGGTTAAACAGCGCGCCGGACCAGAACGGATAGGCGCTGTGGGTCAGGCTGGACGGCGTGGAGAAGTAGGTTTGTCGCCATTTCTTGTGAATGGCCATGCCGGAGGCAACCTTGCGCAGCTCCTGGAATTTCGGTATCCAGAAATATTCATCAAGATACAGGTTGCCGTGGTAGCTCTGCGCAGTGCGGGCGTTGGTGCCGAGGAAGTACAGGCACGCGCCGTTGCTGAGCGTCATAGGGTCGCCTTTCAGCTCAACATCCACCTCTTTTGCAAAGTCGATGATGTACTGCTTAAAGACGTGCGCCTGCGCCTTACTGGCTGAGAGGAAAATCTGGTTACGCCCGGTGGTGATGGCGTCAATCAGCGCCTCACGGGCAAAAAAGTATGTTGCCCCGATCTGGCGTGATTTAAGCAGGTTGCGAATGCGGTGTTTTACGCCCGCCTGCCACCAGTGGCGCTGATATTCAAACATGCCGTTGCGGAAAATTTCTTCCAGTTTTTCAGTCTGTTCATCAGTGAAAACATTCTTTTCGGGCTGGCGGCGTGGCCCTTTGTTACGGTTGGCAACTTTCGGGTTTAAGTCTGCTTCGTTGCCGCCATCGTTAAATTTACCGATCCGGGCGTGGCGCTCTGACTGGCGCGCCAGCAGGTCAATTTCCTTGAAGTCTTTCCCTTCTTTCTGCTCCTTCATGATGAGCTGGCAGTAACGTGCGGCGGTGGTGAGCTGCATCTGATCCAGCGGCCCATAGTCGCCCCATTTGTCGCGCTTCTTCCAGCTGTGAACGGTTGCAACTTTCTCGCCCAGCATTTCAGCAATGCGGGCTACGCGGTATCCCTGAAAGTACAGCAGCATGGCCTGCCGACGGGGATCGAGGTCTGCGGGGGTCAGTGTGGTGTTCATGGCACAAACATACGGCCTTGACAGGCGGCTTTCCCCGGCTGCGGTTTGTGTGGTTTACCGTACAAGTGCCGCGCGTTGTTTCACTCCCCCCATCACCGCAAACATAAGGCTCCAGTAAGTTTTTTCTAACGGAGCACGGCTCATGACAGTGAAAGCAAAGCGTTTCCGTATCGGGGTGGAAGGTGCCACCACTGACGGGCGCGAAATCCAGCGTGAATGGCTGGTACAGATGGCTGCCAGCTACAACCCGACGGTCTATACCGCGCTGATTAACCTTGAGCACATCAAGTCTTATCTGCCGGACAGCACATTTAACCGCTACGGCAGGGTGACGGGGCTGGTTGCAGAAGAAATCAAGGACGGGCCGCTGGCGGGCAAGATGGCGCTTTATGCCGATATCGAACCCACGGACGCCCTGGTGGAACTGGTGAAGAAAGGCCAGAAGCTTTTCACCTCCATGGAGGTCAGCACAAAGTTTGCCGACACCGGCAAAGCCTACCTTGTGGGGCTGGGTGCGACGGACGATCCGGCGAGCCTTGGCACCGAAATGCTGGCATTCAGCGCCAGCGCCACGCATAACCCGCTGGCGAACCGTAAGCAGAACCCTGAAAACCTGTTTTCGGAAGCGGTTGAAACGCTGATCGAACTGGAAGAAGCCCAGGACGAAAAGCCGTCCCTCTTTGCCCGCGTCACCGCGCTGTTCACCAAAAAAGAGCAGACCGATGAGGCGCGTTTCTCCGACGTGCATAAAGCCGTGGAACTGGTCGCCACCGAGCAGCAGAACCTGAGCGAGCGCACGGATAAATCCCTGTCCGAACAGGACAAGCGCCTTTCTGAGCTGGAGTCCTCCCTGCAGGAGCAGCTGGCCGCCTTTGCCGAGCTTGAGCAAAAGCTGAGCAGCGAAGACAGCCGTAAAGACTACCGCCAGCGCGCGCCGGGCGGTGACGCACCGGCAGGCACCCTGACCAATTGCTGATGGAGCATAAAACCCGATGAAAAAGAAAACCCGCTTTGCCTTTAACGCTTACCTGCAGCAGCTGGCGCGCCTGAACGGTGTGGAGATTGAAGAACTCTCCAGCAAGTTCACCGTGGAGCCGTCCGTGCAGCAGACGCTGGAAGACCAGATCCAGCAGTCCGCAGCTTTCCTGACGCTGATTAACATCACGCCGGTCACTGAGCAGTCCGGGCAGTTGCTGGGGCTGGGCGTTGGCAGCACCATTGCCGGAACCACCGATACCACCACCAAAGAGCGCGAGCCTACCGATCCGACGCTGATGGAAGACGTGGAATACAAATGCGAACAGACCAACTTTGACACGGTGCTGACCTACGCAAAACTGGACCTGTGGGCGAAGTTCCAGGACTTCCAGGTGCGTATCCGCAACGCCATCGTCAAGCGTCAGGCGCTGGACCGCATCATGATCGGCTTTAACGGCGTGAAGCGTGCCAAAACCTCCAACCGTGCTGAAAACCCGCTGCTGCAGGACGTCAATAAAGGCTGGCTGCAGAAAATCCGCGAAGACGCGCCGGATCACGTCATGGGCAGCACCACAAAAGACGGTGCAACGACTGCAGGCGCGGTCAAAGTGGGCAAGGGCGGCGACTATGCCAACCTGGACGCTGTGGTGATGGATGCCGTCAACGAGCTGATCGACGCGGTTTATCAGGATGATGACGATCTGGTTGTCGTCTGCGGACGTGAACTGCTGTCTGACAAGTATTTCCCGCTGGTCAACAAAGAGCAGGACAACAGCGAGAAAATTGCCGCTGATCTGATCATCAGCCAGAAACGTATGGGCGGCCTGCAGGCCGTGCGTGCGCCTTACTTCCCGGCAAATGCCCTGCTGATCACCCGTCTGGATAACCTGTCCATCTACTGGCAGGAAGATACCCGCCGCCGTTCTGTTATCGACAACCCGAAACGTGACCGGATCGAAAACTTTGAGTCCGTCAACGAGGCGTATGTGGTCGAGGACTACCGCTGCGCGGCGCTGGTTGAAAACATCGAAATCGGTGATTTCAGCGCGCCTGCGGCACCGGAAGGTGGGGAATAACGCATGAGCCTGAGTCCCGCACGGCAGCACCGCCTGCGCATTCAGGCCGAACAGGCCGCCCGTGAGGGCGGCAGTGTTCGCCATGCGTCGGGCTATGACCTGATGCTGCTGCAGCTGGCAGAAGACCGTCGCCGCCTCAAGGGCGTCCAGTCCACGGTGAAAAAGGCGGAAATCAAGGTGGAGCTGCTGCCGAAATATTCCGCATGGGCGGAGGGCGTGCTGGCTGCCGGAGGTGCGCAGCAGGATGACGTGCTGATGTACGTGATGCTGTGGCGTATCGACGCCGGTGATTATGCCGGTGCGCTGGAAATCGGGCGTCATGCACTGCGCCATGGCTGGGTGATGCCGCTGGGCAACCGTAACGTGCAAACCGTGCTGGCAGAAGAAATGGCAGACGCGGCGCAAAGCGCTCTGCTAGCCGCGGCCGGTTTTGATGCCGATCTGCTCTTGCAGACGCTGGACCTGACAACCGATCTGGATATGCCGGACCAGTCGCGGGCGCGCCTGCATAAAGCCATCGGCGCTGTACTGAGCGAAAGCAACCCGGCATCTGCCCTGAATCACCTTACCCATGCGCTGCAGCTCGATCCCCGCTGTGGCGTGAAAAAAGAAAAGCAGCAGCTGGAGCGCAGACTGCGCAATGACAGCCGCTAAAGAACGTGCCCCGCGCACGGGCGGCACGGGGTGGCGAAAGGCACTGCCACATCAAAACCCCGTCCACCGCCCACTTATTCAGGAGAAAGCCGCATGAAGTTTGTTGCGCCCGAACAGGCACCGGAACAGGCGGAGGTCATAAAAAATACGCCGTTCTGGCCTGATGTGGACCTGTCGGAATTTCGCAGTGTGATGCGCACTGATGGCACGGTGACGCAGCCGCGTTTAAAGCAGGTCGTGCTGACGGCGATCTCTGAGGTTAACGCTGAGCTGTACGACTTCCGCAACCGTCAGCAGATGCTGGGCTGGCGGACACTTGCTGAGGTTCCCGCAGAAATGCTGGACGGCAAAAGCGAGCGTATCCAGCACTACCACAACGCCGTTTTTTGCTGGGCGCGCGCCGTGCTCAATGAGCGTTATCAGGACTATGACGCCACGGCGTCAGGTGTGAAGCGAGGGGAGGAGCTGGCGGAGGCCAGCGGCGATCTGTGGCGTGATGCCCGCTGGGCTATCAGCCGGGTGCAGGATGCACCGCACTGTACGGTGGAGCTTATCTGATGAAAGTGCGTGCGCATCAGTATGACACGGTGGACGCGCTTTGCTGGCGTCATTACGGGCGCACGCAGGGTGTCATTGAGCAGGTTCTGCAGGCAAATCCGGGGCTGGCTGAGTACGGCCCATTTTTACCGCACGGGCTGCAGGTGGAGCTGCCGGACATTACGGCGTCAACCACGGCGCAGACCGTCCAGCTATGGGACTGAATTATGACGCTTGAACGAATCAGCGCCTTTATCACTTACTGCATCGCCGTGCTGCTGGCATGGCTGGGCGATCTGTCGCTCAAGGATGCGTCAACGGTTGGCGGCGTACTGATTGGTGTGCTGATGCTGGCTATCAACTGGTACTACAAACACCAGTCTTTCAAATTGTTACGTGGCGGCAAAATTTCGCGGGGGGAATATGAATCCTTCAATCGTTAAGCGCTGCCTTGTCGGGGCGGTGCTGGCTATCGCCGCCACGCTGCCCGGTTTCCAGTCGCTTCATACCTCCGTCGAGGGGCTGAAACTGATTGCCGATTACGAGGGATGCCGCCTGCAGCCTTATCAGTGCAGTGCGGGCGTATGGACTGACGGGATCGGCAATACGTCCGATGTGGTGCCGGGGAAAACCATCACGGAGCGGCAGGCGGCGCAGGGACTTATCACCAACGTGCTGCGCGTGGAGCGGGCGCTGGATAAATGTGTGGTGCAGCCGATGCCGCAAAAGGTCTATGACGCGGTGGTGTCGTTTGCTTTCAACGTGGGCACTGGCAACGCCTGCAGCTCCACGCTGGTTAAGTTGCTGAACCAGCGGCGCTGGGCGGATGCCTGCCATCAACTGCCGCGCTGGGTATATGTCAAAGGTGTGTTTAATCAGGGGCTGGAC
Source organism: Enterobacter cloacae complex sp. 2024EL-00227 (assembly GCF_043945315.1). Lineage (NCBI taxonomy): Bacteria > Pseudomonadati > Pseudomonadota > Gammaproteobacteria > Enterobacterales > Enterobacteriaceae > Enterobacter > Enterobacter cloacae complex sp. 2024EL-00227. The sequence goes on along the minus strand of NZ_JBIMQP010000004.1, from coordinate 41,399 downwards.
AACCGCCGCGCGCGGGAAATGGCCTGGTGCTTAAAAGGAGCATAACGGAATGAAAAAGAAAGTCATGAGCGTTTTTTTCCAGCTGGCATGGGCTGCGCTGTTGGTTATCAGCCTGCTGTATCCGCGCAGCGGTGCGCCGGTTCTGGTTGGTGCGTCTGTCTGGGTGTCATGCTTCCTCGCCTGGCTGCTTGCTGCGCTGTGCGCTGTCGGGTGGTTCGCCGGAGATCGGGCGCGCGATGAGGTCAGGGCGGCATTGCTGAAATTCAGGGCGCACGCCGTAAAACCCGTGCGTACATGGGTAATCAGGCTGCTTATTGTTCTGTGCCTGGCGTTTTCGGGATGGGTGATCACCCTGGTGTTTTACCTGCTGACGCTGGTTTTGTATCAGATTGCCCGCGCGCAGCTTCATGAGCCGATGGCGGCCTGATGCGTGCGCTGGCGGTAGTGCTGGCGCTGGCACTTGCGGCGCTGGGCTGGCAGTCATGGCGGCTTAACAATGCCAGCCACACCATCGAAACGCAGGGTGCGGCGCTGAAAAGCAAAACGCAGGAGCTGACGAAGAAAAACAGCCAACTGATCGGCCTGTCCATTCTGACCGAAACCAACAGCCGGGAGCAGACGCGGCTTTATGCGGCAGCGGAACAGACCACCGCACTGCTGCGCAGCCGCCAGCACCGGATCGAGGAACTGAAACGTGAAAACGAGGAATTGCGCCGCTGGGCTGACACTCCTTTGCCTGCTGACATTATCCGGCTGCGGGAGCGTCCGGCCCTCGCCGGAGGTGCAGCTTACCGTGAGTGGATGTCCCAGAGTGACGCAGTGCCGCCTGGAAAGGTCAGCACCGCGCAGTAACGGCGATCTGAATGCGGTGCTGGATGAAACCGAGGCCGCCTGGGCGGTCTGTGCTGACAAAGTGGACACGATTATTGCGTGTCAGGAGCGAGACAGTGAACAAACCGCAGTCCTTACGCAGCGCCATGAATAAAGCGGTTGCTTATGTCCGCGACAACCCGGACAAGCTGCACCTTTTCGTTGATAACGGCTCACTGGTGGCAACCGGTGCCAGCTCCATGTCATGGGAATACCGCTACACCCTGAACGTGGTGATCGAGGATTTCAGCGGCGACCAGAATCTGCTGATGGCTCCTGTGCTGCTGTGGCTAAGTGACAACCAGCCGGATGCTGTCAATAACCCGGAGCTGCGCGAAAAACTGTTCACCTTTGAAGTGGATATTCTGCGCAACGATGTGTGCGATATCAGCCTGAACCTGCAACTGACGGAGCGCGTGCTGGTCAGCACTAACGGCAGCGTGTCAAGCGTTGAAGCGGTGCCGGAGCCGGACGAACCCGAAGAAATGTGGACGGTGAAACGTGGATGAACTGCAGAGGGTGGATGACTGGCTGACGGCGCTACTGGCGAATCTGGAGCCTGCCGCGCGCAGCCGTATGATGCGGCAACTGGCGCAACAGTTGCGCCGGACGCAGCAGCAGAACATCAGGCTGCAGCGTAATCCTGACGGCAGCGGCTATGAGCCGCGCCGGGTGACAGCCCGCAGCAAGAAGGGACGCATCAAACGCCAGATGTTTGCAAAGCTTCGCACCACAAAATACCTGAAAACCACCGCCAGTGCGGACTCCGCCAGCGTGCAGTTTGATGGCAAGGTGCAGCGCATTGCCCGTGTTCACCATTACGGCCTGCGGGATCGCGTCAGTCGAAAAGGCCCGGAGGTCCGCTACGCAGAGCGCCGCCTGCTGGGCGTGAATGAAGAAGTGGAAACCGTCACCCGTGACACCATGCTGCGCTGGCTGGCGGGGTGATCTTTGTGCCACCGCTGGTACAAGCGCCCGAACTGCCTCCCTTTTCCCTCTGATGGCAACCTTTCGTTATGAATGCACAACTGACCGAAATTATGCGCCTTATCACCAATCTGATCCGCACCGGCACCGTGACCGAAGTGGACCGGGAAAACTGGCTGTGTCGGGTGAGAGTGGGCGAGCTTGAAACCAACTGGATTAACTGGCTGACGCTGCGTGCCGGTGGGGCCCGTACATGGTGGTGCCCGTCGCCGGATGAGCAGGTGGTTGTTCTGAGCATGGGCGGCAATCTGGAAACTGCTTTTGCGTTGCCTGCCATCTACTCCAATCAGTTTGCGCCGCCGTCGGATTCCGTGGACGGCTGCGTGACGGAGTACCCGGACGGGGGCTGGTTTGAGTATGAACCCGCCACCGGGCGGTGGCATGTCCGGGGTATCAAATCCATGGTGATCGAGGCGGCGGAAAATATCACCCTAAAAACCGGTGAGTTTGTGGTGGAGGCTGACTCCACGCGCATTAACAGCGAGGTGGTGATCAATGGCGGCGTCACCCAGGGCGGTGGTGCGATGAGTTCAAACGGGATCGTGGTGGATAAACACGGTCACACCGGCGTGAAGTCAGGCGGCGATACGTCAGGAGGTCCGGTATGACGCTGTATATCGGCATGAGCCAGGGCAACGGCAAGGCCATTACTGATACGGACCATCTCCGCCAGTCAGTGCGGGATATTCTACTGACTCCTCAGGGCAGCCGGATCGCCCGCCGGGAATATGGTTCCCTGCTGTCTGCCCTGATTGACCAGCCGCAGAACCCGGCGCTACGCCTGCAGGTCATGTCTGCGGTCTATGTGGCCCTGAGTCGCTGGGAGCCACGGCTTACGCTGGATTCCATCACCATCAGCAGCAGCTTTGACGGCTCCATGGTGGTAGAGCTTACCGGGCAGCGCAACAACGGCGCGCCGGTTTCCCTTTCGGTATCAACAGGAGCAGACAATGGCAGTGATTGACCTTTCCCAGTTGCCCGCGCCGCAGATAGTGGACGTGCCGGATTTTGAGACGCTGCTGGCTGAGCGCAAGGCCGCATTTGTGGCCCTTTATCCGGCGGTTGAGCAGGACGCGGTACGGCGCACGCTGGCACTGGAATCTGAACCCGTCACCAAGCTGCTGCAGGAAAGCACCTACCGCGAAATCCTGCTGCGCCAGCGTATTAACGAGGCCGCGCAGGCGGTTATGGTGGCGTATGCCATCGGCGGCGATCTCGATCAGCTGGCAGCCAGCTACAACGTGAAACGCCTGACGGTAACGCCTGCCGATAACGACGCGGTGCCGCCGGTTGCTGACGTCATGGAAAGCGATGAGGCGTTGCGCCTGCGTGTTCCGGCTGCGTTTGAGGGATTGTCCGTTGCGGGACCGACGGCGGCCTACGAGTTTCACGCTAAAAGCGCGGACGGGCGCGTGGCAGATGCCAGCGCAACCAGTCCGGCACCGGCAGAGGTGGTGCTTACCGTGCTGAGCCGCGAGGGTGACGGGACGGCAGGGGCTGACCTGCTGGCGGTGGTTGAGCAGGCGCTTAACAGTGAAAAGGTTCGCCCGGTGGCAGACCGCCTGACGGTGCGCAGCGCAGAAATTATTCCGTACAGCGTGGATGCAACGATCTTCCTTTATCCGGGGCCGGAGGCTGAGCCGGTGATGGCAGAAGCAAAAGCCAGTCTGCAGAAGTACATCGCCAGTCAGACGCGGCTGGGCCGTGATATCCGTCGCAGCGCGATTTATGCCGCGTTGCATGTAGAGGGCGTCCAGCGTGTGGAGCTGGCCTCCCCGCTGGATGATGTGGTGCTGGATAAGACGCAGGCGGCATCCTGTACGGAATGGAGCGTAACCAACGGGGGCACGGATGAATAGCCTGCTGCCGCCCGGTTCATCGCCGCTTGAACGCCGACTGGCGCAGACCTGCAGCGGGATTTCCGATCTGCAGGTGCCGCTGCGCGACTTGTGGAATCCGGCAACGTGTCCGGTCAGCTTTCTGCCATATCTTGCGTGGGCGTTTTCCGTTGATCGCTGGGACGAAAGTTGGGTGGAAAACGTCAAGCGCCGGGTGGTGCAGGATGCTTTCTACATCCATCAGCACAAGGGGACAACCAGCGCTGTGCGGCGCGTGGTGGAGCCGTTCGGCTTCCTGATCCGCATCATTGAGTGGTGGCAGACTGGCGAAACACCAGGGACGTTCCGTCTGGATATTGGCGTGCAGGACCAGGGCATAACAGAAGAAACCTATCTGGAGCTGGAGCGTCTGATCGGTGATGCCAAACCGTGCAGCCGTCATCTGGTTGGCATGTCCATCAACCTGCAGACAGGCGGCCCGTATTTTGTGGGTGCAGCCACTTATACCGGCGAAGAAATCACGATCTACCCGTATATAAACGAAACCATTATTTCCGGCGGCACCGCTTATGAGGGCGGCGCGGTCCATGTTATTGACACGATGAGAGTGAACCCATGAGCGCAAAATTTTATACCCTGCTGACGGATATCGGCGCGGCGAAACTGGCAAGCGCCGCCGCGCTCGGTGTCCCACTAAAAATTACCCATATGGCGGTGGGCAGTGGTGGCGGTGTGCTGCCCACACCCAACGCGCAACAGACCGCGTTAGTTGCTGAGGAACGCCGCGCAGCGCTGAATATGCTGTATATCGACCCACGGAACAGCAGCCAGATTATTGCTGAGCAGGTGATCCCGGAAAATGAGGGCGGGTGGTGGATCCGTGAAGTCGGCCTGTTTGATGAAACAGGTGCGCTGATTGCTGTGGGAAACTGCCCGGAGAGCTACAAGCCGAAACTGGCGGAGGGCAGCGGACGCACGCAGACCGTGCGTATGGTACTGATTACCAGCAGCACCGATAACATCACCCTGAAAATTGACCCAGCTGTGGTTCTGGCAACCCGTAAATATGTGGATGATAAGGTGCTGGAGCTTAAGGTGTATGTGGATGACCTGATGGCAAAGCATCTTGCTGCTGTTGATCCCCATTCGCAGTATGCACCAAAAGACAGTCCGACACTCACCGGCACGCCAAAAGCGCCGACGGCGGCGGCAGGCAATAATTCCGTGCAGATTGCAAACACGGCCTTTGTGCAGGCTGCTATTCTTGCCCTGATTGGTGGCGCACCGGCAACGCTGGATACGCTGAAAGAAATTGCAGCAGCTATCAATAATGATCCGAATTTTAGTACCACCATTAATAATGCGCTGGCACTGAAAGCACCGCTGGCAAGCCCGGCCCTGACCGGAACGCCAACGGCTCCGACTGCGGCGCAGACTGTGAACAATACGCAGATTGCCACTACCGCGTTTGTGAAATCTGCTGTTGCGGGGCTGGTTGGTTCGTCGCCGGAGGCGCTGGACACACTGAATGAACTGGCGGCTGCGTTGGGGAATGATCCTAACTTTGCGACAACAGTGATGAACGCGCTGGCGGGAAAACAGCCACTTGATGCCACGCTGACGAATCTCAGCGGGAAAAGCATTTCGGGGCTTCTCGAATACCTTGGTTTTTCAGAATATATAAAAGGCTTGATTGGTAAGGGGGATCAGTGGTCTGCCTGGCAATACCTCGGCTTAGTTGATGCGCTTAATGGTAAACAACAGGCGGATGCCACATTGACGGCACTTGCCGGGTTAGTTAATGGCGCAGATAAGCTCCCGTATTTTTCGGGAGTTGACCAGATGGCGGCTACTGACCTGACAGCTTTCGCACGAGGACTTTTGGGGAAAGCAGATGCTGCGACAGCCAAGGGGCACCTTGGCGTGGGGAGTGCAGGTGGCAGAAATGTCGGGGTTGGTTTTAGCGCCGGTGGAAGTGAAATTCCTGACATGACGTTTTTTGCGGGGTTGAAAGGCTCTGCGGGATATCAGTATTTTCCAAACGGCATGCTTCTGCAGTGGGGAACCGTCGTTCTGAAGTCTGCACCGTCAGGAGTCTCGATCGGGACATTCCCTGTCGCATTTCCTGGGGCCGGGCAGCAGATATTTGTTACCCATGATAATCCTCTCGCCAACGTGATGGCATTTGGTGCAGCCAGTATTGTCGATCCGACACAATTTAGAGTTAATGCCATTGCAATCAATGCTGACACATTCACTATGGCACCGGGATACAGCCTCACCCTGCGCTGGTTCGCTATTGGGAGTTAATAATGACAATTAAATTTAGTGTGAATAAACAGGCATTCTATGATGAAAATACAGATGTTATACCCGATGATGCAGTAGTTATTACCAATGAGCAGCATCTATCGCTGATTAGTGGTATGAACGATGGTGAGAGACGTGTTTACATCGGCAAAAATGGTGAGCTAACACTGTCAGACAGCAAGCCATCTCAATGGCATACCTGGGATAGTGATACCGGTGAGTGGAGCATTTCGGCGGATGCGCAAATTAAATTAGCCAACGTCGAGAAATCCCGCTTAATCCAGGAGGCAAACGACTACATAAGCAGTAAACAGTGGCCGGGAAAAGCAGTTATGGGGCGGCTGAAGGATTCTGAAAAGGTGCAATACAATGCATGGCTTGATCATCTTGAGGCATTGGCGGTTGTAGATACCTCCTGTCCGGATGACATTCACTGGCCTGAAGCTCCCGAAGATTAACCCCGTCCCCGCAGTTGCGGGGATTTTTTTTACTCCTTCCATTGTGCCATTACCCATACATAGCCCGGCGCGTGCGCCGCGCGCATATCAACCAGAACATAGGCACACCCCCTGTAAACCGGAGAGACTGCCTTATGGCTCAGGATTACCACCACGGGGTGCGCGTTGTTGAAGTCAACGAGGGCACCCGACCTATCACCACGGTGAGCACCGCCATCGTGGGCATGGTCTGCACCGGCGATGATGCTGATGCGTCCATGTTTCCCCTTAATAAGCCGGTATTGCTGACCGACGTGCTGACCGCCAGCGGTAAAGCGGGCGAGTCCGGCACGCTGGCCCGTTCACTGGATGCGATTGCAGACCAGGCGAAACCCGTGACTGTCGTTGTACGTGTGGCGCAGGGCGAAACCGAAGCGGAAACCACCTCCAACATTATCGGCGGCGTGACTGCTGACGGTAAAAAAACGGGCATGAAAGCGCTGCTTTCAGCTCAGTCGCAGCTGGGTGTCAAGCCGCGCATCCTTGGCGTGCCGGGGCACGACACGCAGGCGGTTGCCACTGAGCTGCTGAGCGTGGCGCAGAGTCTGCGCGGGTTCGCCTACCTGTCCGCCTACGGCTGCAAAACGGTGGAAGAAGCGATTGCCTACCGTGACAATTTCAGCCAGCGCGAGGGGATGCTGATCTGGCCTGACTTCATCAACTTTGACACCGTGCTGAATGCAGATGCGACGGCTTACGCCTCCGCCCGCGCGCTAGGCCTGCGCGCCAAAATTGACGAGCAGACCGGCTGGCACAAAACCCTGTCCAACGTGGGCGTGAACGGCGTCACCGGCATTTCCGCTGATGTGTTCTGGGATCTGCAGGACCCGGCAACCGATGCGGGACTGCTGAACCAGAACGATGTCACCACGCTTATCCGCAAAGATGGCTTCCGCTTCTGGGGTTCACGCTGCCTCAGTGACGATCCGCTGTTTGCCTTTGAGAACTACACCCGCACGGCGCAGGTGCTGGCTGACACCATCGCAGAAGCGCACATGTGGGCGGTGGATGGCGTGCTTAACCCGTCGCTGGCCCGTGACATTATCGAAGGTATCCGCGCCAAGCTGCGCAGCCTGAAAACGCAGGGCTACATTATCGGCGCAGACTGCTGGCTGGATGAATCGGTGAACGATAAAGACTCCCTGAAAGCCGGGAAACTCACTATCGACTACGACTACACGCCGGTGCCGCCGCTTGAAAACCTGATGCTGCGCCAGCGCATCACCGATCAGTACCTGCTGGATTTCTCCAGCAAGGTCAGAGCGTAAGGGGACACCATGGCTTTACCACGCAAGTTAAAACACCTGAACCTGTTCAACGACGGGAACAACTGGCAGGGGATCGTTGAGTCTCTGACCCTGCCGAAATTCACCCGCAAGTTTGAGAAGTATCGCGGCGGCGGTATGCCGGGCGCGGTGGACGTGGATATGGGGCTGGATGACGGCGCACTGGACACGGAATTTTCAATCGGCGGCACCGAACTGCTGTTATTCAAGCAGATGGGCAAGGCAACCGTTGACGGCATCCAGCTGCGTTTCACCGGCTCCATTCAGCGTGACGATACCGGCGAAGTGCAGGCCGTTGAGCTGGTTGTGCGCGGGCGTCATAAAGAAGTGGATTCCGGCGAGTGGAAAACCGGCGAGAGCAGCACCACCAAGGTCAGCAGCACCAACAGCTACGCGAAGCTGACCATTAACGGTGAGGTGCTCTATGAGGTCGATCTGGTCAACATGGTTGAAATCGTTGACGGCGTGGACCTGATGGAAGAACACCGTAATGCCCTCGGCCTCTGATTAACCCTAAAGGCGCGGGCAGCCGCGCCAGTATTTCATTAACAGGAAACGAACATGAGCGATAAGCTGACTGAAAAGACCGTAAAACTGGATACTCCCATCATGCGCGGTAAAGCTGAAATTACCGAAATTGTGCTGCGTAAGCCGCAGTCCGGCGCACTGCGTGGCACCCGTCTGCAGGCCATTATGGATATGGATGTGGGTGCGATGATGACCGTGATCCCGCGAATCTCCACCCCGACGCTGACCGCGCAGGAAATGGCAGAGCTGGACCCCGCCGATCTGACAGCAATGGCTGTAGAGGTGGTTACTTTTTTGTTGCCGAAGTCGGTGCTTGCCGATTTGCCGACAACCTGACGGTTGATGATCTGGTGGCAGACATTGCCACCATCTTTCACTGGTCGCCGTCCATCACTGACGTTATGCCGCTGACTGATGTGCTGGAGTGGCGGCATAAGGCAATTCAGCGAAGCGGGGCCAGCGATGAGTGATAATAACCTGCGACTGCAGGTAGTTCTGGGGGCGGTGGATAAGTTAACCCGCCCATTTAAAAATGCACAGGCTGGCTCTAAGGAGCTGGCATCAGCTATTCGACAAACCCGCGATCAGATTAAAAAGCTGAGTGATGCTGGAGGTCAGCTTAAATCTTTCGATCAGCTAACTCAAAGTGTTAGCCGTACTGGTGCCGAACTGGATCAGGCGAGGCTACGCGCTCAAATGATGACGCGCGAAATGTCTTCTTTGGAATCCCCGACAAAAAAACAAACGCAGGCGCTTGAAGCTCAGTGGCGTGCTGTTTCACGTCTTGAACAAAAACAGCAACAGGAAACTCGCCAGATGGCGGCAGCCAGGGCTGAGCTTTATCGGCTGGGGTTATCTGCTGGGGGCGGAGCGCGTGAGACGGCACGGATTGCACGAGAAACTGAGCGGTATAACCGACAGTTGGCTGAGCAGGAGCGCAGGCTGCGTGAAGTTGGCGAGCGTCAGCGAAAGCTCAACGCCATCAAAGCCAGGGCTGAAAAGACCCGCGAGTTAAGGAACTCTCTGGCAGGTAATGGTGCAGGGGCGATGGCGGCTGGGGTGACTACTGGCATGACGTTGCTGGCTCCAGTAAAAGCCTATTCAGAATCAGAAAATGCAGCGAATCAGCTCGCCGGTACAATGATGGGGCCGGGCGGAAAGGTAGCGCCTGAATTTGAAAAAATTAACCGGCTTGCAGTTGCTTTGGGCGATAAGCTGCCGGGAACAACAGCCGACTTTCAGAACATGATGACTATGCTACGCCGTCAGGGTATGTCGGCGCAGGTCATCCTGGGCGGCTTGGGAGAGTCAGCAGCTTATCTTGGCGTGCAGTTACAGATGGCTCCCACTGCAGCAGCTGAGTTTGCGGCTAAGTTACAAGATGCTACTCAGACCTCCGAAAAAGACATGATGAATCTGATGGACGTGATCCAGAAAGGATTCTACGCAGGGGTAGATTCAGGAAATATGCTGCAGGGGTTCTCAAAAATCAGCAGCGCGATGGATATTATTCATAAAAAGGGATTGGACGCGGCTAAGACATTTGCTCCTCTATTAGTTATGGCTGATCAGGCTGGTATGGCTGGAGAGTCAGCTGGTAATGCCTACCGAAAAGTATTTCAGTCCGTCATGAATACGGAAAAAGTGAAGGATGCTAATGATGAACTAAAAGGCACTGGCGTTAAGTTCGATTTTACGGATGGCAAGGGGGAGTTTGGCGGGCTGGAGAAAATGTACACGCAGTTAGCTCAACTCCAAAAGCTTAATACTGAGAAAAGGTTAGCTACTCTAAAAGGTATTTTTGGGGATGATGCGGAAACGCTGCAGGTGCTAAATATTATGATTACCAAAGGCATCTCAGGCTATCGTGAAACGGCTTCAAAGTTACAAAATCAGGCTTCTCTACGCGAGCGTGTTGATGCCTCCTTGAATACTCTTGGTAATAAATGGGAAGCCGCTACAGGTTCCTTTACCAATGCTATGGCTAGTATCGGTGAAACAGTTGCCCCAGCATTAAAGAAGCTGGCTGACTGGTTGGGTGAACTGGCTTCGCGTCTGGATGGTTTTGTTAAACGACACCCACAATTGACCTCTGCGCTGTTTAAGCTGGCAGCTGGCTTTGCCATTGTTGCAACCGCCGCTGGGGTTGTTTCACTGGCGCTGGCGTCCGTGTTAGGGCCGATGGCAGTAGTGCGAATGAGCGCAGGGGTGATGGGGCTAAAATTTTCATCTGCATTTGGTCTTATTGGGAAAGCAATCAGTTCTGTTGGTAAGTCAGTTATATGGCTGGGCCGATTGATGTTTGCAAATCCTATACTGGCCGTCATTGGGCTGATCGCCGCTGGTGCAATTTATATCTGGCAGAACTGGGACACGCTTGGGCCAAAATTCAAGGCAATGTGGGATGCCGTATGTAATGCCACAAGTACGGCATGGGATTGGATTAAAGAGAAGGCCAGCGACGCATGGGAGGGGATTAAGTCACTGTTCTTTAATTATACCTTGCCGGGATTAATAGCTAAAAATTGGGATTCAATAAAATCTGGCGTTTCTGAAGCGTGGGCCAATATCAGACAATCTATTAGTGATAAATGGAATTCGATCCTGGCTGATGTTGCCGCGCTTCCTGCGAAGTTTCAGGACATGGGCAGCGCCATTATTGACAGCATTCTCGATGGAATTAATGCCAAATGGGAGGCACTCAAAAGCAAGCTTTCCTCAGTCACCGATTATCTGCCTGACTGGATGACCGGAAATAATAAAATACAAGACAAAGCACAGGTGCAGGTGGTTGGTGGAGCTGCAGCTGCTGCCGTTCCGTTTGCCGGGATGTATGACAGTGGTGGGATTATTCCGCGCGGTCAGTTCGGTATTGTTGGGGAGAACGGCCCTGAAATTGTGAACGGACCCGCAAATGTGACCAGCAGGCGGCGCACTGCCGCGCTGGCTTCCGTCGTTGCAGGTGTCATGGGCGTAGCGGCAGCGCCTGCAGAGGCTGCTCCACTACATCCTTACAGTCTGCCTACTGTAGCATATAAACAAAGCGAGCCTGCGAAATCTGCCAGCGCGCCGCCAGTGATGCACTTTGAAACTCACGCGCCGATCACTATCTATGCTCAGCCAGGGCAGAATGCGCAAGATATTGCCCGTGAAGTTGCCCGACAGCTTGACGAACGCGAGCGCAAGACCAGGGCTAAAGCACGCAGTAGTTTCAGTGATCAAGGGGGATATGAATCATGATGATGGTGCTGGGGTTATATGTCTTTATGCTGCGTACAGTGCCATATCAGGAGCTGCAATATCAGCGAAGCTGGCGACACGCCGCCAACAGTCGGGTGAACCGACGACCATCAACGCAGTTCATTGGCCCGGATAATGACTCGCTGACGTTATCTGGCGTACTGCTGCCGGAGGTCACCGGGGGCAGGCTGTCATTGCTCGCGCTGGAGCAAATGGCAGAGCTGGGCAAAGCATGGCCCCTGATTGAGGGAAGCGGGACCATTTACGGCATGTTTGTAATCGAGAGCCTGAGTCAGACAAAAACGGAATTTTTTGAAAGCGGAATGCCTCGCCGTATTGAGTTTACGCTGACCCTGAAAAGGGTTGATGAGTCGCTGTCTGATATGTTCGGCAGTCTCAGCGATCAGCTCAGTAACCTGCAGGACTCTGCAATGTCTGCGATAGGTAATATTAAAAATACTGTTGGAGGGTTGCTGCAGTGAATTTTAGCTCTGATCTTTTTGACCTGAACAGCAAAAGCCCGGCTTTCAGTATCACTATTGAAGGTAAGGACGTGACAACCGCGCTGGATGCGCGCCTGATGAGTCTGACGCTGACCGATAACCGGGGTTTTGAGGCTGACCAGCTTGATCTGGAGCTGGACGACGCCGACGGGCAGATCGTTCTGCCGCGACGTGGTGCTGTTATTCAGCTGGCGCTGGGGTGGAAAGGACAGCCGCTTTTCCCGAAAGGGGCGTTTACTGTCGATGAGATTGAGCACAGCGGTGCTCCTGATCGTCTGACTATCCGTGCCCGTAGCGCTGATTTCCGTGAAACCCTCAATACCCGGCGCGAAAAGTCATGGCACCAGACAACCGTTGGCGATGTGGTAAAGGAAATCGCAGCGCGGCATAACCTCAAAATGGCGCTGGGTAAAGACCTGACGGACAAGGCGCTGGATCACATGGACCAGACCAATGAAAGCGATGCCAGTTTCCTGATGAAGCTGGCGCGCCAGTATGGGGCGATTGCTTCCGTTAAGGATGGAAACCTGTTGTTTATCCGGCAGGGGCAGGGAAAAACGGCGAGCGGTAAGCCGCTGCCGGTTATCACCATTGAGCGTAAAGTCGGTGACGGTCATCGTTTTACCCTGGCTGATCGTGGTGCCTATACCGGCGTAATTGCCAGCTGGCTGCATACCCGCGAACCCAAGAAAAAAGAAACAATCAAGGTTAAGCGCCGTCGGAAGAAAACCACCGCGCCAAAAGAGCCAGAAGCAAAACAGGGTGATTATCTGGTGGGAACGGATGAAAACGTACTGGTTCTAAATCGTACTTACGCAAACCGCAGCAATGCTGAGCGTGCGGCAAAAATGCAATGGGAGCGCCTGCAGCGTGGGGTTGCGTCATTCTCGCTGCAGCTCGCAGAGGGCCGGGCAGATCTCTACACCGAAATGCCAGTAAAGGTGAGCGGCTTTAAACAGCCTATCGACGATGCCGAATGGACCATTACAACGTTGACCCATACGGTCAGCCCGGATAATGGTTTTACTACCAGTCTGGAGCTAGAAGTAAAGATTGATGATATAGAAATAGAATAAATGAGTTCTCAATACTGATTCTTTGTGTATCATTATTGAGAACTTAATGGCAGCGGAGAAACTCAAGATGATGAATTGTCCAAAGTGTGGACACTCAGCGCACACTAGGAGCAGCTTTCAGGTCACTGATAGCACAAAAGAACGTTACTGCCAGTGTCAGAATATCAATTGCGGTAGCACCTTTGTCACTCATGAAACAGTAGTGCGGTTTATCGTTACGCCAGCCCTAGTAAATAACGCTCATCCTCATCCAGCAGCAGGCGGACAAGGCCACATGAATTTTTGAAGAGTCTTTATCACCATTTGGCTTACAAATGGAGTGTCGTTAGAACTGAGTAGCGTTTTCGATGATATTGGCTTTATAGGCTTTCTCTTGTTCAAAAGTCATAGAGCCACTTTTCTTACACTCATTCCCGCCAGCATCAATTTTGTAACCTTGATCGCGTGTGACGTTCAGAAGCGTGACCCTTTTTATTGTCTCCGGCTTCCATTTATTCATGAAATAGTCATTACATATCCAGTCAAACATGGCGGTAGCCATATCCTGCGTCACTTTTGAACGGTCATATCTGACAGTGAGTTCACCATTTTTAAGACTGTGCTCACGAGCATTTGTGCCAGCAATGACATTCTCAATCGAAACCGGAATCTTGTCTGCATAGGAGCTGGCGCTGGTAATAAGTAATAAGGCAATTAGAGATTTTTTCACGTCGGTAGTCCCTTTAATGGATAAATGTCTGTCGCCATTTTGCCGCCACTACTAAATAAAAAGGGGCTACGTTTTCACGTAACCCCTTGTTTTGTTTGGTGGAGCTGGCGGGAGTTGAACCCGCGTCCGAAATTTCTACATCCTCGGTACTACATGCTTAGTTTGTCTTTACATTCGCACGCCAGCTGCGGACAGACACGCCACTAACGAACTAGCCTGATTAGTTTTAACGCTTCAACCCCAGGCAGGGCTTCCACGCGATCTCTTTTGGGTTTGACCTCTCTTTGATCCCCGTCTTAAGAGCGGAAGCTAGGGAGAGAGGGCTCAGAGCAGGTTATTAAGCTGCTAAAGCGTAGTTTTCGTCGTTTGCGACTATTTTTTTGCGGCTTTTAACGAGGCAAACCGCCCCTCGGCATGCACCTTGGGTTTCGCAAATCCCGTCGAATCCAGAATCAGCCCCAATAGTGTTGAACTGAGTATACCAGATTTCACTTCCTGGATACCAGCCCGGAACGCTAACTTATTGAATAGTACAATAAGTGTGCAGAATCAACGTCCTGCGTTTTTCATAATGCGCGCTTTGTCCAACTGCCATTCGCGCTCTTTCAGGTCAGTACGCTTGTCGTGCTGCTTTTTACCCTTCGCGACGCCAATTTTTACTTTGCACCAGGCGTTTTTCCAGTACAGCGACAGGGCGACCACGGTGAAACCTTCGCGGTTGATGCGTCCGTAGAGGGATTCCAGCTCACGCTTGTTCAGCAGCAATTTGCGCGTGCGCGTTGGATCACACACGTAGTGTGAAGAGGCGACGGTCAGCGGCGTAAAGTTCGCGCCGAACAGGAAGGCTTCGCCATCTTTCAGGATCACGTAACTATCGCCGATGTTGGCTTTCCCGGCGCGCAGCGATTTTACTTCCCAGCCCTGCAACGCAAGGCCAGCTTCGAATTCTTCTTCAATGAAATACTCGTGGCGAGCACGCTTGTTGAGCGCAATGGTCGCCGAGCCTGGTTTATGTGCTTTTTTCTTCGTCATAAGTGTCGTAAAGCCGTCGGTAATCTGATTTCAAAAAGTCACCTCATTGCGTCCTGTGAGGTCTAACGCGCTATCTTAGCACGAGATGAGGCTTAGCGTTTTTTTAACAGGTGATAAATGTTATTATTTGTCCGTTGTGTGACCATGGGAAATGCTATGCCTCAGATTAGCCGTACTGCGCTTGTGCCTTACAGCGCGGAACAAATGTATCAGTTAGTGAACGATGTTCAGTCTTATCCAGAATTTATTCCGGGATGCACCGGGAGCCGCGTTCTGGAATCCGGCCCGACGCAGATGACCGCGGCGGTGGATGTCTCCAAAGCGGGGATCAGCAAGACGTTCACCACCCGTAATACGCTGACAAACAATCAGAGTATTTTGATGCATCTGGTGGATGGTCCGTTCAAAACCCTGATGGGAGGCTGGAAGTTTACGCCGCTGAGCGCTGACGCCTGCCGCATTGAGTTCCATTTGGACTTCGAGTTTACCAATAAGCTGATTGAGCTGGCGTTTGGCCGCATCTTTAAAGAGCTGGCATCGAATATGGTTCAGGCGTTCACCACCCGCGCCAAAGAGGTATACAGTGTCGCATAAGATTGCTGTAGAAGTGGTTTATGCGTTGCCGGAGAAGCAGTATCTGCAGCGCGTGACGCTGGAAGAGGGGGCGACCGTTGAGGAGGCCATCCGTGCTTCCGGCATCCTTGAGCTTCGCAGCGATATCGACCTGGCGAAGAACAAGGTCGGGATTTACAGCCGTCCGGTGAAGCTGGGCGATGTGCTGAAAGAGGGCGACCGGGTGGAGATTTATCGTCCGCTGATTGCCGACCCGAAAGAGCTGCGTCGTCAGCGCGCGGAGAAGGCCAGTAAGTAGCGCTTTCTTCTCCGGTGGCGCTGCGCTTACCGGGGCTACGATTCTTCGTAAGAACTCAGATACAAAAAAGGTGCTCAATGAGCACCTTTTTGCATTTCTGACACCGGATTATTTAGTCAGGGCAGGCTTGTTGTCGATGTTGGTCAACACACCGGCGCTGCTGAAGGTCAGCGTCAGGGTCTGCTGGGTCGCATCTTCATGGCCCGGCTTCTGGCGGAATACATAGAACCAGGTGTTAGTGCCGAACGGATCGGACATCATCGGGGTTCCCAGTGCATAAGCGACCTGCTGTTGTGTCATCCCCACGCGGATTTTGGACACATCGTTAGGGGTAAGGTAGTTCCCCTGGTTGATGTCAGGACGGTAAACCACTTTCTCCAGAGTGGAACAGCCTGCGGTCAACATCAGAAGAACCGCTGCGGCAGCGGTCAGCATTTTACAACGCATAGTGATTTGATTCCTTTTCGGGCCCGAGCAGAACGCGGCTCATATGTAATATGCCGATGATAATAGACCTTGCCCCACTTTGAAACCGGTCTGGCGGCGTTTTTGTTGTTCTGTATGACCCTGAGATCCCGAAAAAGTTTATGCCGCCAGCAGTTCTTTCGCGTTCGCGAGTGTGTTACGCGTGACTTCGCTGCCGCCGAGCAGGCGTGCCAGCTCCTGCAGACGCGCACGTTTATCCAGCGGCTTCATGTGCGTTTCGGTCATTTCTCCGTCGGTTTCTTTGCTGACAATAAAGTGATGATGGCCACAGCCCGCGACCTGCGGCAGGTGGGTGACACACATCACCTGCGTGGATTCGCCGAGCTGGCGCAGCAGTTTACCCACCACCGCCGCCGTCGGACCGCTGATGCCGACATCCACTTCATCGAAAATCAGCGCCGGGGTGTCCATTTTGCGCGCGGTGATCACCTGAATCGCCAGCGCAATACGCGACAGTTCACCGCCTGAGGCCACTTTGGAGATCGCCTGCAGCGGCTGCCCCGGGTTGGTGGTAACGCGGAATTCGATACGATCTGCACCTTCCGCCGTCAGGTGGTTCTCTTCAAAGCGAACGTCAATGGTGAAGACGCCGTGCGGCATCGCCAGCGTGTGCATGCTGTCGGTAATGTGCTGGCTTAACTCCTGAGCATAGTGCTGACGAATTTCATGCAGCTTTTGCGCTGTCGCCAGCGCCTGTTCATGGTGCAGGTTCACCGCCAGAGAGAGAGTTTCCTGCGAGTCAGCCTGATCGTCAAGCTGCTGCTGCTCGTCCAGCAGAGACTGATAGTAGCCCGGCAGCTCTTCCGGCGTAACGTGGTGCTTGCGCGCCAGCGAGATCTGACGGGAGATACGCTGCTCCAGCTCAAAAAGACGGTTCGGGTCGAGATCCAGACGCTCACAGTAGTGGCGAAGTTCGTCACCGGCTTCAGAGATCTGAATGGCCGCCTCTTCCAGCATATCCAGGACGCCAGACAGTTTGCTGTCCATGCCGACCAGTTCGGTAAGCAGCTGACGGACGTTATACAGCTGGCTCTGAAGGTTCACGTCTTCGCCATCCGCCAGCAGGTTGAGCGCATTCTGGCTGGTTGAGAGCAAGTGACCGCTGTTCGCCAGGCGCTTGTACTCTTCGTCGATTTGCTCAAACTCACCCGGCTGCGGGTTGAATTCGTTCAGCTCTTTGAGCTGGTATTCCAGCAGCTCCGCACGGGCGGCGCGCTCCTGGCTTTGCTGCTGGTGTTGCGCGAGCTCGCGGCAGCTCTGATGCCACTGGCGATAGTGCTCTGCCATAAGCTGAGTAAGCGCGTACTCACCTGCATAGCCATCCAGCAGCGCTTTCTGCTGTTCGGGTTTAACGAGTTGCTGATGCGCGTGCTGACCGTGGATTTGGATAAGCAGCTGGCCGAGTTCACGGAGCTGGGAGAGCGGGACCGCTGTGCCGTTGATAAAGCCGCGTGAGCGACCGTCGCTGCTAATAACGCGGCGAAGTAAACACTCACGTCCATCTTCAAGCTGGTTCTGTTCCAGCCAGCGCTGGGCGGCAGGGGTGTCTTTCAGGGAGAAGCGGGCGCACAGGTCGGCACGGTTTGCGCCCATGCGCACCATGTCGCCCTCGGCGCGGCCGCCAAGGCACAAGCCGAGGGCATCAATGGCAATGGATTTACCCGCACCGGTTTCCCCGGTGATCGCCGTCATGCCGCTGTGGAAATCGATCTCAAGCTCACGAACAATGGCAAAGTTGCTGATGGTCAGTTGTGCCAGCATAATTGTTTTCCTGTATGAAAAACCATAACTGTGTTTTCATACAGTATAAACTGGTTTTTTATACAGTAAAGTACTGGATGCAAAATCAGAACAATTTTTTTGACCAGCCAAGCTTCGAGCTTAATGTATTGAAATAGCTGTAATCTTTTGGATGTATCAAATTCAGGTGGTAATCACACCGGCGAATAAGCACATCTTCACCTTCCTGGATAGGCAGCGCTATCTGGCTGTCGCAGCTGATCTCCAGGTCGTTACGGCGGTGCGAGAAGCGCAGACGGATCGTGCTGTCGCCGTTGATCACCAGCGGGCGGGCGGAGAGCGTGTGCGGGAACATCGGTACCAGGGTAATGGCATCCAATGAGGGCGTCAGGATCGGGCCGCCGGCAGAAAGCGAGTAGGCGGTTGAGCCGGTCGGGGTGGAGATAATCAGCCCGTCAGAACGCTGGGAGAAGGCAAAGATCTCGTCGATATAAACTTCGAACTCAATCATGTGCGCCACTTTTCCGGGGTGAAGAACAACCTCGTTAATGGCGGTGCTGATGCGCTTCTGGCAGTCCTGCTGGCACACCTGCGCTTCCAGTAAAAAGCGTTTTTCACTGATATAGTGGCCTTCCAGCACGTCGGCCAACTGCTGCTGCGCATTGTCCGGGTCGAGGTCGGTTAAAAAACCGAGATTGCCACGGTTGATGCCGATGACCTTGATGTCATAACGCGCCAGCGTGCGGGCCGCGCCGAGCATGTTGCCGTCGCCGCCCACCACCACGGCGAGATCGGCCTGTTGGCCAATTTCCGCCAGCGTGCCGGTTTTGACGCTCTTCAGCTGCAGTTCCTGGGCAATCTGCTGCTCGACCATCACTTCATAGCCTTTGCTACACAACCAGCGATACAACATTTCATGTGTCGTTAGTGCGGTAGGGTGACGCGGATGCCCGACGATCCCAATACACCTGAAATGATTATTCATTTTCTGGAGGTCCTTGTGCCTGATGAATGATGACAATCTGTCTTGTTCCCTTGAATCCCGGAAACTGATCCCCATAATAAGCGAAGTTAGCGAGATGAATGCAGAAAAACGCGGAGAAATTCATGAGTAGTAAAGAACAGAAAACGCCTGAGGGGCAAGCCCCTGAAGAAATTATCACGGAACAGCACGATGAAGTTGAGGCTGTAGAGCCAGACGCATCTGCTGAGCAGGTGGACCCGCGCGATGAAAAAATTGCGAATCTGGAAGCCCAGCTGGTAGAAGCACAGAATCGCGAACGCGACAGTGTTCTGCGCATCAAGGCGGAAATGGAAAACCTGCGTCGTCGTACCGAGCAGGACGTCGAAAAGGCGCACAAGTTCGCGCTGGAGAAATTCGTCAACGAACTGCTGCCGGTGATCGATAGCCTCGATCGCGCGCTGGAAGTGGCTGACAAAGCGAATCCGGACAACGCGGCGATGATCGAAGGCATCGAACTGACGCTGAAATCCATGCTCGACGTGGTGCGTAAGTTTGGCGTGGAAGTGATTGCCGATACCGACGTTCCGCTGGATCCAAACGTTCATCAGGCCATTGCGATGGTTGAATCTGAAGAGATTGAAGCCGGTAAAGTGCTGGGCGTAATGCAGAAAGGTTACACCCTGAACGGCCGTACCATTCGCGCGGCGATGGTGACCGTGGCGAAAGCGAAAGCGTAATTCGCTATCCGTAGTGCCGGGTAGCGGCGTTCGCCTTACCCGGCCTACAACCTTACTCCGCGATACTTTCGCGCAGGGGTTTAACGGGCAGGACTTTCACCTGCTTAATCATATTGTCCTGCACGTCCAGGATATCAATATCGTACTGCTCAATGCGCACCCGCGTGCCCGCCGCCGGGATCTCTTCCAGCGCTTCCAGAATCATCCCGTTAATGGTGCGAGCCTCATCTTCCGGCAAATGCCAGTTAAAGGCTTTGTTGAGTTCACGAATGTTCGCGCTTCCGTCAATCAGCACCGAACCGTCGTTTTGCGGGGTGACCTCTTCCGCGAGGGAAGGCGACATTGAGGTGGTAAAGTCCCCGACAATCTCTTCCAGAATATCTTCGACCGTCACCAGCCCCTGGATATCGCCGTACTCGTTGACCACCAGGCCGACCTTCTTCTTGTTGCGCTGGAATTTCACCAGCTGCGTGCTGAGCGGTGTTCCTTCCGGCACGTAATAAATTTCGTCGGCGGCGCGCAGCATCACCTCTTTGGTGAACTCTTTTTTCTCGGTCATCAGACGGTAGGCTTCGCGCACGCGCAGCATGCTGATGGCGTCATCCAGCGAGTCGCGGTACAGCACAATGCGCCCGTGCGGGGAGTGCGTCAGCTGGCGAACGATGGCTTTCCAGTCGTCATTGATGTCGATACCGACGATTTCGTTACGCGGCACCATGATGTCGTTCACGCTCACCTTTTCCAGATCGAGCACCGACAGGAGCATGTCCTGATTGCGCCGGGAGATCTGCGAGCGGGATTCATTCACGATAGTGCGCAGCTCCTCTTTGCTGAGCGCGCTGCTGATGGTGACGTCGGCTTTGATTCCCACCATCCGCATCAGGACGCGCGTCACCATGTTCAGCAGCCAGACCAGCGGCATCATCAGGATCTGCAGCGGTGCCAGCAGGAAGCTGCTCGGATAGGCGACCTTTTCAGGGTAAAGCGCGGCGATGGTTTTTGGCAGCACTTCGGCAAACACCAGCACCACGAACGTCAGCACGCCGGTGGCAATTGCGACCCCGGCGTTGCCGTACAGGCGCATCCCGACGATGGTGCCGAGCGCAGAGGCCAGAATGTTGACGAGGTTGTTGCCGATGAGCACCAGGCTAATCAGGCGATCCGGCTTGCGGAGCAGTTTTTCAACGCGACGGGCGGCGCGGTTACCCTGTTTAGCACGATGACGTAACCGGTAGCGGTTCAGGGTCATCATGCCGGTTTCCGAGCCGGAGAAATAGGCGGAGATGACCACCATGACGATCAGGATAACGATCAGCGTGGTGGTTGAGATGTGTTCCAGGGGGAACTCCTTTGTTTCTTAGCCAGCAAATTGCTGTATGAAGCGGCTGCCAAAATAGGCAAGGGTGAGAATGCCCGCACCCGCGACGTTGAACCAGACCACGCGACGACCGCGCCAGCCTTCATGATAATGGCCCCATAACAGGACAATATAGACAAACCACGCGATGATGGAGAGCACCGCTTTATCGATATTCTCCACGCTGAACAGGTTCTTCATGTAAAACAGGCCCGTGCAGAGCGTGAGCGTCAGCAGCACCACGCCCACCTGGGTGATGTGGAACATCTTACGCTCAATCACCATCAGCGGCGGCATTTCATGGTTAAACGCCAGTTTTTTGTTTTTCAGCTGGTAGTCAATCCAGGCGAGCTGCATGGCATAAAGCGCGGCGATGATCAGCGTCGCGTAGGCAAAGAGCGACAGGCCGATATGCACCAGCATCCCCGGTGTCGCCTCCAGATGCGTAATGAACTCATTAGGCATAAAGGTGGCGAGGGCCAGATTGATCAGCGCGAAGGTGTAGACAATCGGCAGCAGCAGCCAGCCGCGATTTTTAGACGCGACGATGGTCATTACCGTACAGATCATCAGGCTGACCAGCGAGCCGACGTTCAGCACGCTCAGGTTTTGCACGCTGCCGTCGCCGGGGATAATGCGTGATTCCAGCGCAAAGGCGTGGCTAATCAGTGCGATCACCGCCGAAAGAATAGCCATGCGCCGCCAGCCGCTGTTTTTTTGCAGCAGTCCGGGAATAATCAGCGCGAGGCTGACAGAGTAGGCAACAAGGGCGATCAGTGCGAAAACAGGCATATAGGCATCGACAGTTGTCTTAATAAGAAAGAGAAGCAGTATAACGTTACGTGACGCCTGCTCCAACCGTTGCATAACAACAAAGGCGCCTTCATGTTATACTCCGGCAAAATTCTGTGTATGTGTCGCTCATGGCGGCCCAACGTTTCTACTCAGGCGAGAGACAATGTTTGATAATTTAACCGATCGTTTGTCGCGCACGCTGCGCAACATCAGCGGCCGCGGACGCCTTACTGAAGAGAACATCAAGGAAACGCTGCGCGAAGTGCGCATGGCGCTGCTGGAAGCAGACGTCGCGTTGCCGGTTGTTCGTGATTTTATCAACCGCGTGAAAGAGAAGGCGGTTGGTCATGAAGTTAACAAGAGCCTGACCCCGGGTCAGGAGTTCGTCAAAATCGTTCGTAACGAACTGGTTTCGGCGATGGGCGAAGAGAACCAGGTGCTTAACCTGGCCGCTCAGCCACCGGCCGTGGTGCTGATGGCGGGCCTGCAGGGTGCGGGTAAAACCACCAGCGTCGGTAAGCTGGGTAAATTCCTGCGCGAAAAGCACAAGAAGAAAGTGCTGGTGGTCTCTGCGGACGTCTATCGCCCGGCGGCGATCAAGCAGTTGGAAACCCTGGCAGAGCAGGTCGGCGTGGATTTCTTCCCGTCCGACGTGGCGCAGAAGCCTGTCGACATCGTTAACGCCGCGCTGAAAGAGGCGAAGCTGAAATTCTACGACGTGCTGCTGGTGGATACCGCCGGTCGTCTGCACGTTGACGAAGCGATGATGGACGAGATCAAGCAGGTGCATGCCTCTATCAACCCGGTAGAGACCCTGTTTGTCGTCGACGCCATGACCGGTCAGGATGCGGCGAATACCGCGAAAGCGTTTAATGAAGCGCTGCCGTTAACCGGCGTGGTGCTGACCAAAGTGGACGGTGACGCCCGCGGCGGTGCGGCCCTCTCCATTCGTCACATCACCGGTAAGCCGATCAAATTCCTCGGCGTGGGTGAGAAAACCGAAGCGCTGGAGCCGTTCCACCCGGATCGTATTGCCTCCCGTATTCTCGGCATGGGCGACGTGCTGTCGCTGATCGAAGATATCGAGAGCAAGGTTGACCGCGCGCAGGCCGAGAAGCTGGCCAGCAAGCTGAAAAAAGGCGACGGTTTCGATCTGACTGACTTCCTTGAGCAGCTGCGTCAGATGAAAAACATGGGCGGCATGGCTAGCCTGATGGGCAAACTGCCGGGCATGGGCCAGATCCCTGACAACGTGAAAGCGCAGATGGATGACAAGGTGCTGGTGCGTATGGAGGCGATCATCAACTCGATGACGCTGAAAGAGCGCGCTAACCCTGACATCATCAAAGGTTCCCGTAAACGCCGTATCGCAGCCGGTTGCGGCATGCAGGTGCAGGACGTTAACCGCCTTCTGAAACAGTTCGACGACATGCAGCGCATGATGAAGAAAATGAAGAAAGGCGGCATGGCGAAGATGATGCGCGGCATGAAAGGGATGATGCCTCCCGGTTTTCCAGGGCGTTAATCGCTTTTGAGATTGCTTTTTGCCCGAAAATGAGTAAAATTTTCGGGCTTTTAATATGACACCCGGGCTCCGTTCCTCGATGGGGCCCGGTTGTTTTATTCACACAAGAGGATGTTATGGTAACTATTCGTTTAGCACGTCACGGCGCTAAAAAGCGTCCGTTCTACCAGGTTGTTGTGACTGACAGCCGTAATGCACGCAACGGTCGCTTCATCGAGCGCGTTGGTTTCTTCAACCCACTGGCCGCTGGCGCAGAAGAAGAAACTCGTCTGGATCTGGATCGTATCGCTCACTGGGTTGGCCAGGGCGCTACTGTTTCCGATCGCGTTGCTACGCTGATCAAAGCAGCAAACAAAGCAGCTTAATCTGTCACGGTGGTCATGATGAGCAATAAAGCACCTGTTGAACCGATCGTATTGGGAAAAATGGGTTCTTGCTACGGTATCCGTGGTTGGCTCAGAGTGTTTTCCTCCACTGAAGACGCTGATAGCATTTTTAATTACCAGCCCTGGTTTATCCAGAAAGGCGGTAAGTGGGAAGAGGTCGAGCTGGAAAGCTGGCGTCACCACAATCAGGACATCATCATCAAGCTGAAAGGCGTTGACGATCGTGATGCCGCGAATGCGCTGACTAATTGTGAAATTGTCGTGGATTCGTCGCAGTTGCCACAGCTGGAAGAGGGCGACTACTACTGGAAAGACCTTATGGGTTGCCAGGTAGTCACTACTGAAGGCTACAGCCTGGGGAAAGTCATCGATATGATGGAAACCGGGTCAAATGACGTTCTCGTCATTAAGGCAAACCTGAAAGATGCATTTGGCATCAAGGAGCGGTTGGTTCCGTTCCTCGATGGACAGGTTATCAAGAAAGTCGATCTCACTACTCAAACCATTGAAGTAGATTGGGATCCTGGTTTTTAAATTCTCCGGATAAACGGTAAAAGACGGCGCTATGTGGATTGGCATAATTAGCCTGTTTCCTGAAATGTTCCGCGCGATTACCGATTACGGGGTAACTGGCCGGGCAGTAAAGAATGGCCTGCTGAGCATCCAGAGCTGGAGTCCGCGTGACTTTACTCATGACCGGCACCGTACCGTGGACGATCGTCCTTACGGCGGCGGACCGGGGATGCTAATGATGGTGCAACCCTTACGGGACGCCATTCACACAGCAAAAGCCGCGGCAGGTGAAGGCGCAAAGGTGATTTATCTGTCACCTCAGGGACGCAAGCTTGATCAAGCGGGCGTCAGCGAA
Source organism: Enterobacter cloacae complex sp. 2024EL-00227 (assembly GCF_043945315.1). Classification (NCBI taxonomy): domain Bacteria; kingdom Pseudomonadati; phylum Pseudomonadota; class Gammaproteobacteria; order Enterobacterales; family Enterobacteriaceae; genus Enterobacter; species Enterobacter cloacae complex sp. 2024EL-00227. The sequence goes on along the minus strand of NZ_JBIMQP010000004.1, from coordinate 16,794 downwards.
CTGGCGACGAATCAAAAGCTGATTCTGGTCTGTGGTCGCTACGAAGGGATAGATGAGCGTGTAATTCAAACCGAGATTGACGAAGAATGGTCTATCGGCGATTACGTTCTCAGCGGTGGTGAGTTACCCGCAATGACGCTGATTGACTCCGTCGCCCGGTTCATTCCGGGAGTACTGGGCCATGAAGCTTCGGCAACGGAAGATTCCTTTGCCGATGGGTTGCTGGACTGTCCACACTATACCCGTCCTGAAGTGTTAGAAGGGATGGAAGTCCCGGCAGTGTTACTGTCAGGAAACCATGCCGAGATACGTCGCTGGCGTTTGAAGCAGTCGCTGGGCCGAACCTGGCTTAGAAGACCTGAACTTCTGGAAAACCTGGCTCTGACTGAAGAGCAAGCAAAGTTGCTGGCCGAGTTCAAAACTGAACACGCGCAACAGCAGCATGAACATGATGGGAATGCGTAATACGCTCCCGAATATCAGTTTACCCAGGATAAGAGATTAAATTATGAGCAACATTATTAAGCAACTTGAACAAGAGCAGATGAAGCAGGACGTACCTTCCTTCCGTCCAGGTGACACCGTGGAAGTGAAAGTATGGGTTGTTGAAGGTTCCAAAAAACGTCTGCAGGCATTCGAGGGCGTGGTTATCGCTATTCGTAACCGCGGTCTGCACTCTGCATTCACTGTTCGTAAAATTTCCAACGGCGAAGGCGTTGAGCGTGTCTTCCAGACTCACTCTCCGGTAGTTGACAGCATTGCTGTTAAACGTCGTGGTGCTGTACGTAAAGCTAAACTGTACTACCTGCGTGAGCGTACTGGTAAGTCTGCTCGTATTAAAGAGCGTCTGAACTAAGATTCGCTTAAGCGACATCCTGTTAGAAAGGGCTGGCCGAAAGGCTGGCCCTTTTTTTATCCCATCGCACCTCTCGCGTTAACCCTTTTGTCATAAATCATTTACAATGCTTGCCTCTTGTATGGAGGGGAAGTGGATAACATACTGCATCAGAATAGCTGGAAACGCGCAGCGGCATTGACCGCGCTGTTTGCGATCCTGCTGATCGTGGTAGCACCCCTGATCTCCGTCTCATTGCAGAAAGATCCCATGAGCGCCATGCCGGGCATGCATCATGACATGAGCATGATGTCGATGGACGAGCATCACGGCGATATGCCACACACGATGCCCGTCGACCATGCGGAAGCGTGCGGCTACTGCGTGCTGTTAGCGCATGTCCCTGGCGTGATGCTGGCGCTCATCGTCCTGCTCAGCGTGGTGCTGCAGAGGCTTCGCGTTAAGCCGCCGCGTCAGGCGGTCAAGCACTGGCACTTTTTCCCCTGGCTTTACCCTGATACCCGCGCGCCGCCGCGGCAGTCTGCTTTTTCCCTTTAAAAATATCGATAACTTTTTGCCTTAAAAAGGAAAAGTATGACTACCTGCACCTCGCGCGCGGCATGGGGAAACCTGCTGCGTCGCCTTCATTTCTACGTTGGGCTGTTTGTCGGCCCGTTTATCTTCTTCGCCGCGCTAACCGGGACGCTGTATGTGGCGACCCCACAGCTGGAAAACGCACTCTACCGGCACGCGCTCCACACGGATTCTATAGGCGAGCCACTGCCTCTGGCGGAACAAATCGCCGTGGCGGAAAAAACCGTTGGATCAGATTTACGTTTGCACGCCGTTCGTCCGGGGCTGGTTGAGGGCGAAACCACCCGCGTGATGTTCGCTGACCCGAAACTTGGGCCATCGGAGAACCGGGCTATCTTTATCGATCCGGTAAGCCTGACGGTGCTGGGAGATCTGACGGTATACGGCACCAGCGGGATTTTACCCCTGCGTCAGACCATTGATTACCTGCATACTTCCCTGATGCTGGGCGACGTTGGGCGCCTCTACAGCGAGCTTGCGGCCTCGTGGATGTGGGTTGCCGCGCTGGGCGGTATTGCCCTGTGGTGTTATACCCGACCCAAACGACGGATCAACAATCGCTTCCAGAACCGGCGTCGGGTGCACGTGACGCTGGGCTGGGTTCTGCTGGGAGGAATGCTGCTGTTCTCCGCAACCGGCCTGACCTGGTCCCAGTGGGCTGGCGGGAACGTGGATAAGCTGCGTGCAGAGATGAATTGGCTCACCCCGCAGGTGAACACGACGCTATCCGGCCAACATGAGATCATGGATGAACATGCCGAACACCGCGGTCATCACGGTGGAATGGTGATGCCCGATATGGCGATGGATTTGACGCAGTTTGACGGCGTGTTAAGCGCGGCGCGTAACGCGGGTATTGATGCCAGCAGGCTGGAGATCCGCCCGGCGAAAACGAGGGATCGCGCCTGGACCGTGACGGAAATCGATCGCAGCTGGCCAACTCAGGTGGACGCCGTGGCGGTTGATCCTCATACGATGCAGGTACTGGACAGGACCCGATTCGAGGATTTTCCGCTAATGGCAAAACTGACCCGCTGGGGCGTGGATTTCCATATGGGGATCTTATTCGGCCTCGCAAATCAGCTGCTGCTGGTTGCGTTCGGCCTCGCCCTTTGCGTGCTCATTATCTGGGGATACCGGATGTGGTGGATGCGTCGTCCGGCGCAATCGGCAGTGAGTCCGGTACAGACGCTTTGCCAGAGCTGGCTTGCCTTGTCAGTGTGGGGAAGAGGCGGTACGGTGTTAATCAGCGTACTGTTGGGACTGGCATTGCCAGTCATGGGCGTGAGTCTGGCGCTGTTTGTTCTGGTGGACTGGCTGCGCTGGCGAGCGGCAACCAGGGTGACGCTCGCCGAATCATCCGCTAAATAGCCTTATGGCGTGCTGATTACCACTGCGACGCGGCGGTTTTCAGCGCGCCCTTGTGAGGTACTGTTGCTCGCAACCGGGTATTTTTGACCTAATCCCCGCGTGGTGAGATTGCTGCGCGGGATGTTTGCCCCCTTCGCCCAGGCATCGGCCACGGCGTTGGCGCGTTTTAACGAGAGCGCTTCGTTGTAGCTCTCTTCCCCGTAGTTATCCGTGTGACCGTCCATTCGCGCGTGGGTCAGGCCGGTTTCCGCCAGGCGAGAGGCCATGGACTGGATCTGCGTTTCACTCTCCGATCGCAGCCTGGCGTCATTTTTATCAAACAGGATGGTGTCCGACATCCCAAGCGACCAGTCACCGTTCAGTTCGTTAAAACCGTAAGACTTCATCGCCGCAATTTGCTCAGGAGTGAATTTACCTTCCGGCAGCGACTGGCAGCCTGCCAGAACCAGTGAGGCCAGTACTAGGGGCGCGAAGTAACGTTTTAACATAGTGTATCCTTTCTAACTTATTGTTTTCGTAAGCTGGTTTTTAACCTGGTACATGTTGCGGTCAGCCCTCTCCAGTAATGCTTCCACGGAAGTATTTTCCCACGCCAGAGCAAAGCCAATGCTGAGTGACATCGATGCTTTTTGTCCGTTATGAAGATCAAACGGACGGATAAACTGCTGCGAAAGCGCAGCACAAATATGTTGAACCTCAAGTTCAGAGTGCACGCCGTACAGCACCATGGCAAATTCGTCACCGCCAAGGCGGTAGGACTGATGACGTTTGTCGCCAAACTCCATCATTCTGCTGGCGACTTCGATCAGCACGCAGTCTCCTGCCGCGTGTCCCCAGGTGTCGTTAATAAACTTAAAATTATCACCGTCGAGGAAGAGCAGGGCCGAGTTGGTTCTGGCTGAAGGGTCATTCATTAATGCCGCAATGCTGTTACGAAACGCCGCGCGGTTGGCAAGACCGGTAAGCGGGTCGTGCATGGCGGTCCGCAACAGCTGGGCATTTTTCGCCTGAAGCTTCAGCTGCCACTCTTCCATTTCATCCAGAAGACTATTGAAGTCTTCGCCAAACTGGTGAAATTCTTCGATACGGCCGTCTTTCACCCGGCGGGAGAAATTTCGGTTCGTGCGCACGTCATGCACGACGTCGGTAATGTTCTGCAGCGCCGTGACCATTCCACGATGCAAAGACTGGGTAATGATGAGCGCGACGACGGCGGCAAAGAGAATGCAGCCAGTCAGTACGGCAAACGACGTCCAGATGAAATGGCTGATCAAACTGTCACGCGCGGTAAGGCGGATTTCGCCGATCGTTAAGCCGTTGTGCATGATGGGCTGCGCAACCGGTACGGGGAAAAGCCAGCGACTGACCAGCGCGCCCAGCGTGTCGTTGTTATCTTCCGGGTTCCAGGACCAGTAGGCGAACCGCTTTTTATGCGCGTTAATCACCTCCGCCGCGGCAAATTGCCCCTGTTTGCCCAGGGCGGCAAGCGTTTCGTTGGCCGCCAGCGAGTCGTTGAAAACCAGCGAGGCTTCCAGGCTGTGGCTCATTGTGGCGCCGGTTAATTCGAGATTCTTTTGCGCGTATTGTTTTAACGTCACAACGGAAGCAAAACAGAGCAACAGCCATATTAACGTCATCGTGATAATGACGCTTATCATGCTGTTTCGCCTCAACGTTCTTTTAAACGTCGGACGTGGCGTTGAAGTGAAATCTTTATCCATGCTGCTTATTCCGTGCCAGCATTAATACATCCGGATTGACTCTTACGCCACTGCGCGTCAATGCATCCAGGTTGACGGAGAACCGGACCTGGCCACGATCGATCATCAGGCAAAAGGCACTGCCAATTACACATTCCGGATTTTGCTCTGAGATTAATAGCAATGCTCTGCCCTGATATTGGCTTATTAATTCAAGTTGTTTTGTCGGTGATTCAGACCCGAAATAAATCGCATCGCACGTCGCGGCCAGGGCTTCCCGATCGTTATGTACAATAGCGGGAGTATAGGGTAACTCGTTGTGCACTTCGTCGCCGCTAAGCGCGTGCGTATAGTGAGAAGTGGCATAGATGCAGAGTTTAGGTTGCCCGGATAGTGACGGCCATCGCGTATAGCTCACAATGCCTGAGACTATCGAGCGTACCGATTTATCCGTTTCCGTGAGCGTGCCTGCCGTCGCTGGGCCCACCATAATGAACAGCATTAACACCAGAGTGAGTCGGAAAAAAGAGATCAAGAATAAATTTCTCACCAGAATCCGCCACATCGCTCTGAAAATAGATGTCCTTAAGAGTTGCGGGCAGAATACCATTGTTTGTCAGAGCCGTCATTATGTCAGAAATAGCCTCAGGTCAACCTAAGCTAAATCCTACTGTTGTTTATTTTCCGGTGATTAAAAACAGACTTAATTGAGTCTGCTGGAGCGCATACTTTCATCCATCCCTTTTTGCCATGACGCACACAGTTTTGCCGCGTTTTCAGCAGTATCGCAACTGGCAGGGAAAGATTTGCCCGCTAATCCCCAGGCGTGAATAAACCCTTCTTCGCAGACTCTCTTCTGACCATCGGCATAGCCGCGAAGATATTCACTACGATCAACGTGGGTGTCGTTAAAACTATCGGCCAGGGTCTGGTTATCTTTAACCGGCAGGCCATTCATGGCGTCTTCTTTACCGGCATCAAACCAGGATGGACTAGTCCAGTCGGGCTGGAAGGTATAAGGATTGATCTGACAGCCCGTTAAAAACAGCGACAACAGCGTGAGAGCAATTGAACGCATAGCCATTCTCCTTTTTACTTCAGCATAGCCTGGCTTAAGAAAGTATGTCTGTAATTTAAACTTTACGTTTTTGACGGCTGATTTTTGCAATAAATTGGCCGCTGTAAATTAATGTGTACGTATTTTGGATTGAAATGTTTACTTTTTATGGTATCGTGGTTTCACCTCATTGAGGAAAACAACTATCGCAAACGAGCTTTACAGGATCGCCATCATGCAAAAAGACGCGCTGAACAACGTACATATCACTGACGAACAGGTTTTAATTACTCCGGATCAGCTGAAAGCAGAATTTCCGCTGAGCGTCGCGCAGGAGGCTCAGATTGAGCACTCGCGCCAGACCATTTCTGACATCATCGCCGGCCGCGATCCGCGCCTGCTGGTGGTGTGTGGTCCTTGCTCTATTCACGATCCTGAAACCGCCATTGAGTACGCTCGTCGATTTAAAGCATTAGCGGAGGAGGTCAGCGATAGCCTCTACCTGGTGATGCGCGTCTATTTTGAGAAGCCACGTACTACCGTTGGCTGGAAAGGGTTGATTAACGATCCGCACATGGATGGCTCGTTTGATGTGGAAGCAGGCCTGAAGATTGCGCGTCGCCTGCTGGTGGAGCTGGTCAGCATGGGGCTGCCGCTGGCAACCGAAGCGCTGGATCCGAACAGCCCGCAATACCTTGGCGATCTGTTCAGCTGGTCCGCGATTGGCGCGCGTACCACGGAATCGCAAACCCACCGCGAGATGGCGTCTGGCCTGTCGATGCCGGTTGGTTTTAAAAACGGTACCGATGGCAGCCTGGCGACGGCGATCAACGCCATGCGCGCGGCCGCCATGCCGCACCGTTTCGTCGGTATCAACCAGGCGGGCCAGGTCTGCCTCCTGCAAACGCAGGGTAACCCGGACGGGCACGTGATCCTGCGCGGCGGGAAAGCCCCGAACTACAGTCCGGCGGACGTGGCGCAGTGTGAAAAAGAGATGGAGCAGGCGGGACTGCGCCCGGCACTGATGGTAGATTGCAGTCATGGTAATTCGAATAAAGATTACCGTCGTCAGCCTGCGGTTGCGGAATCCGTGGTCGCCCAGATCAAAGATGGCAACCGTTCGATTATCGGTCTGATGATTGAGAGCAATATTCATGAAGGCAATCAATCATCTGAACAACCGCGCAGCGCCATGAAGCACGGCGTCTCCGTGACGGATGCCTGCATCAGCTGGGAGACCACCGATGCACTGCTGCGTGAGATCCATAAAGATTTAAGCGGCCAGCTGGCGACGCGTCTGGCTTAAGAGGGTAGTTATGGTTGCTGAATTGACCGCACTGCGCGATCAAATTGATGAAGTGGATAAGGCGCTGCTGGATCTGCTGGCGCGCCGCATGGCGCTGGTTGCCGAAGTCGGTGAGGTGAAAAGCAAATACGGCCTGCCGATTTACGTCCCGGAGCGCGAGGCCTCCATGCTCGCTTCCCGTCGCAAAGAGGCGCAGGCGCTGGGCGTTTCGCCGGACTTGATTGAAGACGTCCTGCGTCGCGTGATGCGGGAATCCTATTCCAGCGAAAACGACAAGGGCTTCAAAACCCTTTGCCCGACCCTGCGGCCGGTGGTGATTGTCGGCGGGGCAGGACAGATGGGGCGTCTGTTTGAAAAAATGCTGACGCTTTCTGGCTATCAGGTGCGCATTCTGGAAAAAGAGGACTGGGCGCAGGCGCCGGAGCTCATGAAAGATGCCGGGATGGTTATCGTCAGCGTGCCGATCCACGTGACGGAGCAGATCGTCGGGAAGCTTCCTCCTTTACCGAAAGACTGTATCCTGGTGGATCTGGCCTCCGTCAAAAATGGTCCGCTGCAGGCAATGCTGGCTGCGCATACCGGGCCGGTGCTGGGTCTGCACCCGATGTTTGGACCGGACAGCGGCAGCCTGGCTAAGCAGGTGGTGGTTTACTGCGACGGTCGTCAGCCGGAAGCCTATCAGTGGTTCCTGGAACAAATTCAGGTATGGGGCGCGCGACTGCACCGCATCAGCGCGGTTGAGCACGACCAGAACATGGCGTTCATTCAGGCGCTGCGCCACTTTGCGACGTTTGCCTACGGCCTGCATCTGGCGGAAGAGAACGTGCAGCTTGAACAGCTGCTGGCGCTCTCTTCACCTATCTATCGTCTGGAGCTGGCGATGGTCGGGCGTCTGTTCGCGCAGGATCCGCAGCTGTACGCGGACATCATTATGTCTTCCGAAAACAACCTGGCTCTGATCAAGCGCTACTATCAGCGCTTTGGAGAAGCCATTACGCTGCTTGAGCACGGAGACAAGCAGGCGTTTATCGACAGCTTCCGCAAGGTCGAGCACTGGTTTGGCGATTATGCGCAGCGTTTCCAGAATGAGAGCCGGACGTTGTTGCGCCAGGCAAATGACAGTCGCCAGTAATGCGATGATGTATATACTGAAAGCCAGCAATGCTGGCTTTTTTCATTTTGGGGAACTGTCATGGCTGAACCGCAGCTGCTGTTGAATTACACCGGGCATTTGCCTGAATGCCCGACATGGAGCGTCGAAGAGCAGGCGCTCTACTGGGCCGATATTCTGGAAGGCGAGATCCACCGCTACCATCTGCCGACGGCGGAACACACCGTACTCTCTTTCCACGAGGAGGTGGGGTGTTTCGCGCTGCGTGAGCAGGGTGGTTTTATCGTTGCGATGCGAACGGGTATCTGGCTGACCGATAAACACGGCCTGCTGCGCCGCAAGGTGTGTGATAACCCCTCTAACCCGCAGCTGGCGCGTTTTAACGATGGAGGCACCGACCATCTGGGCCGGTTCTATGCGGGCACGTTCTGGGGGCCGGGAGATTACAACGGCGCCCTGCTGATGCGCATCGACAACGACCTGACGCCGAAGGTGATCCAGTGCGATATCCACGGGCATAATGGCTTAGCGTTTAGCCCGGATAAGCAGTGGATGTTTACCTCAGACACGCCAAACGGTGTGATCTATCGTACGTCGCTTGATGAGCAAGGCGAACCCGGCAGGCGCGAGGTGTTTCGTCAGTTTAAAGAGGGCGAAGGGATACCCGACGGCGCGGCGATGGATGTGGAAGGCTGCTACTGGAGCGCGCTGTTTGACGGCTGGCGCATCGCGCGTTTTTCACCGCTAGGGGAGCAGCTGGAAGAGTATCGCATGCCGGTACGTTGCCCGACGATGGTCTGCTTTGGCGGCGATGATATGAAAACGCTGTTTATTACCACCACGCGGGAAAATATGGATGCGGAGGAGGTGGCGAAATATCCGCTCTCCGGGGCCATCTTCACCCTGCCGGTGAGCGTGGCAGGGATGAAGAAAAGCCGTTTTATCGAACGTTAGATTGGATCGACCGGGACGACGTTTTCGCTCGGGTAACAGCCCAGCACCTTCATGGAACGCGTGATCTCGCCCAGCTCGCGCAGGGCTTTCTGCATGGAAGCAGACTCCAGGTTGGCCTGGATATCGAGGTAGAACATCTCTTCCCACGGGTTACCGTGGATTGGGCGTGATTCCAGCCGGGTCATGATCAGATTGTGATTACGCAGCACCAGAAGGGCTTCAACCAGCGCACCGGCCTGTTGGCCGGTGGCCATCAGCAGCGTAGTCTTGGCCGGTACCTGGTCAGACACATTGATTGCCTTGCGGGCCAGCACCACGAAGCGGGTAATATTTTGCGTCTGGTTCGCCAGGTTGCGTTCCAGCACCTGTAAACCATACAGCGCGCCGCCCGCTTCGCTGCCGAGCGCCGCGACGGTGGGAGAGTTCGCCTGGGCGACTTTTTCCATCGCCGCCGAGGTGCTTTCGGTGTACTCAATTTTCCAGTTCGGATAGCGGTTCAGGAACTGGCTGCACTGCTGGAACGGCTGCGGGTGGCTGTAGACCGTTTCGATCGTGTTCAGGTCCGTTGAACCGGAGACCAGCACGCAGTGATCGATAGGGATCGTCAGCTCGCCGACCAGCGACAGGCTGGTGTGCTGCAGCAAATCGTAGACGTCGTTGATGGCGCCGGAGCTGGTGTTTTCAATCGGCACCACGGCGTAATCCGCCTGGCCGGTCTCGACCTGGTTAAAAATGTCGGCAAACTTCGCGCAGCCGCTTTCAATAAATTCTTCGAAATGGCGAGCGGCGTACTGACGTGCGGCCAGGTGAGAATAGGAGCCCTTTGGCCCGAGGAAAGCGATACGCGCAGAGTGCGGATTGGTTTTATTGAGGTGCTGCTGGAGTAGCGCTTGCTGGGTCAGAACGGAGTCTTCGATGATGAGCTGGAACAGCCGGGTGATGTAGTGGGCATCGAGATGATGCGCTTTGCCGAGCTGAATGAGACGTTCCAGCAGATCCCGCTCGCGGTCGATATCACGGACCGGACGATGGGAGTCCAGCTTGGCTTTACCCACTTCAACGGCAAGGGCGCGGCGTTCGGCCAGCAGCGCCAGCAGTTTCTCATCCAGCGCGCTGATTTTTACGCGCAGATCCAGTAACGGGTTTTCCGGTGTCATAGTGTTGCCTGTCTCATCTTATCGTTATCAATAAAAAAGGCCCCCCGGTGTGGGAGGCCTTGTTGTTCGTCTTCGCATTCTTTATCACACGACGAAACGCCTCCCGTTCAGGGGAAGGTAAAAAAGAATGCGAAGAAGAACGGCGTAGGTTTCATAAAGTCATCCTGTGAGTGATACCGTTAAAGTACCCGTACTGTTTTCACCCTGTCAATAAAAAACAAAAAACGCGCCCGAAGGCGCGTTGGCGGTACACTCAATTTAAAGGATTACTCTTCTTCAACTTCTTCCGCGAAGCTGGCGTCTTTCACCGACGTTGTGGCGCGACGGGCTTCACCTTTGTGTTGCACTTTATTGAGCTGCCGTTCCAGCTTGTTGATCAAATCGTTAATTGCGGTGTACATATCCTCATGTTTTGCGCTGGCGACCAGGTGGCCGTTTGGAGTATTGATAGTTGCGTCAGCGATGAAACCCTGCGGCTCCTTGGACAGGATGATATGTGGATTAATCAAATGTGTTTGCCATTTATCCAGTTTGGCGAGACGGTCTGCGACGTGCTGGCGAATTGCCGGAGTAATTTCCATTTGTTTACTGGTAATGTTCATTGTCATAAATTTTACCTCTTGTCTTTCCGTCTTGGTGATTCCAGCATACCCGACCTAATGTCAAAATGTGTGATTTAGATCACGTTATTTTGTCGGTTTTTGTCAGGGAATCTTTTTTGTGAGGCAGGGCAGGAAGAGGTGAGATTTACCTTGTAGAAGGCAAAAATTGAGGCCATAGTTGACTGGATGTGTTGAGGCTAACGCGCTTCAGCGACGCTCAGAAACGAATAAAAAAACGGCAGCCTTCGGGCTGCCGTTTTGCATTGAGGCAAAATCAGGTGTTGCTGCTGTTCGCGGCGATGATTTTCGCCACTTTTTCAGCCTGAGCGGTCATCTGCATCTGACGGTAAGCATTTTCCATCAGCTTCAGGCCGTCGCGCGTTGCCTGAGTATCCGGGTAATCACGCAGCATACCTTCTACGCGGTTAACCACGGCAACCCATGCGCCACGGCGGGTATAGTAGTCCGCCACGGAGTATTCATATTTCGCCAGACGATCTTTCAGGAACACCAGACGCTTGGTGGCGTCGGTCACGTACTGGCTGTTTGGATAGCCGCGCACCAGTTTAGAGAAGTCATTGAAGGCATCACGCGCATGCTGCGGGTCACGGTCGGAACGATCCACGCCGAAGAAGCCCTGCAGCGCACTGTCGTCCAGCGCCATGTTGGTGAGCCCGCGCATGTACATCACGTAGTCGATGTTAGGATGAGTCGGGTTCAGACGCATGAAACGATCGATGGTTGCCTGAGCCAGCGGCAGATCGGCATTTTTATAGTATGCGTAGATGAGATCTAACTGTACCTGCTGCGAATACGGACCAAATGGATAGCGATTATCCAACGCTTCCAGTTGCGTTATCGCCTGTTTCCAGTTACCGTCCTGCAACTTTTGTTGTGCAGTCGCATAGATTTCATTCGGCGGATTGTCAGGGACCTGTTCATTTGAACCGGAGCAGCCCACCAAAGCCAGGCTCAACGTGGCCGCTGCCACCAGATATTTCATGCGCGTCATGACGTTTTGACTTTCCTCAAATGTTTGTCCGGGAGAAACTCTGTTCCTGCTCCCGATTAAGACCAGCTACAATAGCACACTATATTAAACGGCAAAGCCGTAAAACCCAACGTTAAACGAAGAAGCAGTTTATGGCACAACGAGTAGAACTCACCGCAACAGTCTCCGAAAATCAGCTCGGTCAACGCTTAGATCAGGCTTTGGCCGAATTGTTCCCTGATTATTCGCGTTCACGCATAAAAGAATGGATCCTTGACCAGCGCGTGATGGTAAACGGCAAGATCTGGGACAAACCAAAAGAGAAAGTGTTAGGTGGGGAAGCTGTCGCCATCAATGCTGAAATCGAAGAGGAAATCCGCTTCGAGCCGCAGGATATCCCACTGGACATCGTCTATGAAGATGATGACATTCTGGTGATCAACAAGCCGCGCGACCTGGTTGTTCATCCGGGCGCGGGAAACCCTGACGGTACGGTACTTAACGCACTTCTCCATTACTATCCGCCGATCGCGGATGTTCCGCGCGCGGGCATCGTGCACCGTCTGGATAAAGACACTACCGGTCTGATGGTGGTGGCGAAGACCGTTCCTGCTCAGACCCGTCTGGTGGAGTCGCTGCAGCTGCGCGAAATCACCCGTGAGTATGAAGCGGTAGCCATTGGGCATATGACTTCTGGCGGGACGGTGGAAGAGCCCATTAGCCGTCACCCGACCAAGCGTACCCATATGTCGGTGCATCCGATGGGTAAACCGGCGGTGACGCATTACCGCATTATGGAGCACTTCCGTATTCATACGCGCCTGCGTCTGCGTCTGGAGACCGGACGTACTCACCAGATCCGCGTGCATATGGCCCACATTACCCATCCGCTGGTGGGGGATCAGGTCTACGGTGGTCGTCCTCGCCCGCCTAAAGGCGCATCGGATGAGTTCATCAGCGTATTGCGTAAATTCGACCGTCAGGCGCTGCACGCGACCATGCTGCGTCTTTACCATCCTATCACCGGCATTCAGATGGAGTGGCATGCGCCTATCCCGCAGGATATGGTGGACCTTATTGACGCCATGCGTGCTGATTTCGAAGAACATAAGGATCAAGTGGACTGGTTATGACCAAACTTATTGTCCCGGAGTGGCCACTGCCTGTCGGCGTGGCTGCCTGCAGTTCAACCCGCACTGGCGGTGTGAGCCAGGGCGCGTGGGCGTCGTTGAACCTCGGTGCACACTGTGGCGATAACCTGGAACACGTGGAAGAGAACCGCAGGTGTCTGTTTGCTGCGGGGAACCTGCCTTCAAATCCGGTCTGGCTGGAACAGGTTCATGGCAAGGCGGTGCTGAAGTTGACGGGAGAACCCTATGCTTCCAAACGCGCTGATGCCTCTTACAGCAATACGCCGGGAACCGTTTGTGCCGTAATGACCGCCGATTGTTTGCCGGTGCTTTTTTGTAACCGTTCAGGCACCGAGGTGGCAGCAGCGCACGCGGGCTGGCGTGGACTGTGTGAAGGCGTGCTGGAAGAAACCGTCGCCTGCTTTAAGGATGAGCCCGCCAATATTATGGCCTGGCTTGGCCCGGCCATTGGTCCTCGCGCTTTTGAAGTGGGGCCGGAGGTTCGCGAAGCCTTTATGGAAAAAGATCCGCAAGCGGTGGACGCCTTCCTGCCTTCGGGGGATAAATATCTGGCCGATATTTACCAGCTCGCCCGCCAGCGCCTGAACCGCGTCGGCGTGACGCAGATCTTCGGCGGCGATCGCTGCACCTTCACCGAAAAGGGTGATTTTTTCTCTTATCGCCGCGACAAGACGACGGGCCGTATGGCAAGTTTCATTTGGCTGATATAACCTAAAGAATCAAGACGATCCGGCACGTGCCGTTTTCTTTTCACATAATTCAGGTCATTAACCTTGAATAATTGAGGGATGACCTCATTTAATCTCCAGTAGCAAATTTGACCTGTTATGGGAGGAGTTATGCGTCTGGATCGTCTTACTAATAAATTCCAGCTTGCTCTCGCCGATGCCCAGTCCCTCGCACTGGGGCACGACAACCAATTTATCGAACCTCTTCATTTAATGAGCGCCTTGTTGAATCAGGAAGGGGGATCGGTACGTCCTTTATTAACGTCCGCTGGCATTAATGCTGGCCAGTTACGCACCGCTATCGATCAGGCGCTGAGCCGTTTACCGCAGGTCGAAGGGACCGGCGGCGACGTTCAGCCGTCGCAGGATCTGGTGCGCGTCCTGAACCTTTGCGACAAGCTGGCGCAAAAACGTGGGGACAATTTTATTTCGTCAGAGCTGTTTGTTCTGGCGGCGCTTGAATCACGCGGTACCTTGACCGACCTGCTGAAATCCGCCGGTGCGACCACCGCCAATGTGACTCAGGCGATTGAGAACATGCGCGGAGGTGAAAGCGTGAACGATCAGGGAGCCGAAGACCAACGTCAGGCTTTGAAGAAATTTACGGTCGATCTGACCGAGCGTGCTGAACAGGGCAAACTTGACCCGGTGATCGGCCGTGATGAAGAAATCCGCCGTACCATTCAGGTACTGCAGCGTCGTACCAAGAACAACCCGGTACTGATAGGTGAACCGGGGGTCGGTAAAACCGCCATCGTTGAAGGGCTGGCGCAGCGTATTGTGAACGGTGAAGTGCCGGAAGGTCTGAAGGGCCGCCGCGTACTGGCGCTGGACATGGGCGCGCTGGTGGCCGGTGCGAAATACCGCGGTGAGTTTGAAGAGCGTTTGAAAGGCGTGCTGAACGATCTGGCGAAACAGGAAGGTAACGTCATCCTGTTTATCGACGAGCTGCACACCATGGTCGGTGCCGGTAAGGCAGACGGCGCAATGGATGCCGGGAACATGCTGAAACCTGCACTGGCGCGCGGTGAACTTCACTGCGTCGGTGCCACCACGCTGGATGAGTACCGTCAGTACATTGAGAAAGATGCTGCGCTGGAACGTCGTTTCCAGAAAGTGTTTGTTGCCGAGCCAAGCGTTGAAGATACCATCGCCATCCTGCGTGGTCTGAAAGAGCGCTATGAACTGCACCACCATGTGCAGATCACTGACCCGGCCATCGTTGCGGCGGCGACGCTTTCGCATCGTTATATTGCTGACCGTCAGCTGCCGGATAAAGCCATCGACCTGATTGATGAAGCGGCGTCGAGCATTCGTATGCAGATTGACTCGAAGCCGGAAGAGCTGGACCGACTCGACCGACGCATCATTCAGCTCAAGCTGGAACAGCAGGCGCTGAAGAAAGAGTCTGATGAAGCCAGTAAGAAACGTCTCGATATGCTCAATGAAGAACTGGACGATAAAGAGCGCCAGTATTCTGAGCTGGAAGAAGAGTGGAAAGCCGAGAAAGCCTCCCTTTCTGGTACGCAGACCATTAAAGCTGAACTCGAACAGGCAAAAATTGCCATTGAGCAGGCGCGACGCGTGGGCGACCTGGCGCGAATGTCAGAGCTGCAGTACGGCAAAATTCCTGAGCTGGAAAAACAGCTTGAAATAGCGACGCAGTCAGAAGGTAAAACGATGCGTCTGTTGCGTAATAAAGTGACGGATGCCGAGATTGCGGAAGTCCTGGCGCGCTGGACCGGTATTCCCGTGGCGCGCATGCTGGAAGGTGAGCGTGAAAAACTGCTGCGCATGGAGAACGATCTCCACAATCGTGTGATTGGTCAAAATGAAGCGGTTGAAGCGGTATCGAATGCTATTCGTCGTAGCCGTGCAGGGCTGTCCGATCCGAACCGCCCGATTGGTTCGTTCCTGTTCCTGGGGCCGACCGGTGTCGGTAAAACCGAGCTGTGCAAAGCGCTGGCTAACTTTATGTTCGACAGCGATGATGCGATGGTGCGTATCGACATGTCAGAGTTTATGGAGAAACACTCCGTCTCGCGTCTGGTCGGGGCGCCTCCAGGATATGTGGGTTATGAAGAAGGTGGGTACCTGACAGAAGCGGTGCGTCGTCGTCCTTATTCCGTCATCCTGCTGGATGAGGTGGAAAAAGCGCATCCGGATGTGTTCAACATCCTGCTTCAGGTGCTGGACGATGGGCGTCTGACCGACGGGCAGGGGAGAACGGTCGACTTCCGTAATACGGTTGTCATTATGACGTCGAACCTGGGTTCCGATTTGATTCAGGAACGTTTCGGTGAACTGGACTACAGCCACATGAAGGATCTGGTGCTGGGTGTGGTAAGCCATAACTTCCGTCCGGAGTTCATTAACCGTATTGATGAAGTGGTGGTATTCCATCCTCTGGGTGAGAAACACATCGCGTCGATTGCGCAGATTCAGCTGCAGCGTCTGTACAAACGTCTGGAAGAGCGTGGATACGAAATTCACATCTCCGACGATGCGCTGAAACTGCTGAGTAAGAATGGTTACGATCCGGTGTACGGTGCGCGTCCATTGAAACGTGCTATCCAGCAGCAGATCGAAAACCCGCTGGCGCAGCAGATCCTCTCCGGGGAACTGGTTCCTGGTAAAATTATCCGTCTGGAAGCCAACGACGATCGCATTGTGGCAGTGCAGTAAGTCACAAAACGCAAAAACGAGCCGCTTGCGGCTCGTTTTTGTTTAAAAACCAGGCGAAAATTGAGGTCTGGAGTGAGGTTTGCCTGGAAAGTGAGCAGTCAGTAAATAATTTTCACTTTATCCTTGCAGGTTCGGAATTACTCCCTATAATGCGCCTCCACTGACACGGAACAACGGCACACACGCCGCCGGGTCAGCAGAGAATAGCGAAAATAAACGCTTGACTCTGAAGCGGGAAAGCGTAATATGCACACCCCGCGCCGCAGCGAAAACGAAGCGGCACTGCTCTTTAACAATTTATCAGACAATCTGTGTGGGCACTCAAAGTGACATGGATTCTTAACGTCCTCGGACGAAAAATGAATACCAAGTCTCTGAGTGAACATGCGTAATTCATTACGAAGTTTAATTCACGAGCATCAAACTTAAATTGAAGAGTTTGATCATGGCTCAGATTGAACGCTGGCGGCAGGCCTAACACATGCAAGTCGAGCGGCAGCGGAAAGTAGCTTGCTACTTTGCCGGCGAGCGGCGGACGGGTGAGTAATGTCT